>CBFCYP010000110.1:0-11450 GCA_965602185.1 uncultured bacterium | reverse complement strand
GTTATCTCACAGGGCGTTTCGACGATTTCGGTATTACCAGATGCACGTAATGAAATACCGACTGGATAGACGAAAAAAATAAAAAAAAGAATAAGAGTACTTATCGTAATAACTGATTTGGCATTTCTCATCGTCGACCCAAAAATTGAAGACTCTTGCTATATAAAAACATCAAAAATATAACAATATATCTTTATTATGCAAAGGCAATTCTATTTTCTTGCCTGAGCGGTAACGCTGAAAAAAACGTAGTCATCGTTAAAAACCATTTTGATATTAGGTTAAGCACGTTGCTTTATAATAAGTTATAAACAGAATCAGACCCTTTCCCATAAAAAAACCCCCGTTTTTAAAACGGGGGTTTCGTAAAGCTGGAGCTTTTGCTTCTACTTCAAAAGAACCATCTTCATGGTTTGAGATTTGTTATCCACGCCGAGCCTGTAGAAATAAACTCCGGACGCAACATCCGAAGCATCCCAGCTGACAGCGTTCTCTCCGGCGCCAAAATGGCCGGACAGATCGGCGACTTTCTGGCCGGTAAGATTGTAGATGCCGATAGCAACGTCGGCTTCATTCTCGATGCTGAAGGCGATATTGGTTTTGGCGTTAAACGGATTGGGATAATTTTGCGAAACGGAGAATGCAGTCGGGATAAGGTCGTTTTCATCGATACCCGTTTGGGCTTCTTGAGCGTCAAACTTGATCATGACATCCGATAATGACCGATCGCGATCGGGAGCAAGCCCGCCGGTATATTCCCAGCCCCTATAGGAAAGAGGAATCGACTGGTCCATACCGAAAGAGAATGTGCTCTGGAAAGCGTGAATCGCCACAATCCAGAATTTATCGTTGGCCGCGATATTTATATCATCCGCTGAAAAATCTACGGTTTTCCAGCCGTCGGATGTTATCGACATGGTATCCCCGGCAATCGGATTGGCCTCATCCGGGTGACCGGTACCGTCATCGGGAAGTACCCAGATATAGGCGGGACCGGAAGTAGTATATGCGAATACGTTGAAGTAAGCGTTGGTCATATGAACCGGTTCCGGCATCTGGAATTCCTGGGCGAAACCTGAAAAATCACCGTTCCAGCTGCGCCCGTCTTCGGCGATATCGTCGCAGAAAGCGATCTGCTGAGGCAACTGGTAAGCGTCGATTTCACAGGTCTGGGAATTGTTAAATGTATTCTGGTCCCCGGACATGATAGCCGAGAAGGTAACGCGATACACAGTATCAGCAAACACCGGCGTAAAATCTTGCGGATATGTTATCCACATTTCCTCGCCGGGATCGAGATGCGAAATCCAGTAGTCTTCATCATAGACGGTTGAAAAGGACAGGCGAATCTGGCAGCGGACTCTCAATGAATCCTCGGGCTGGTTGCCGAAGTTTTTCGCCAGGGCCCGGACGGTAAACGCCTCGTTTACCGGTATAAACTGCCCGGCGGAACCATCGGCCAATCCATCAACCATGCCGAAATCGTGAACAATAAAATTGGGATCGGGTACCGGATGGAATACGAGGGCGAGGTTTTCATGCCACATATTCAGAGCGGGAAGGTTGTCATGAAGATACTCAAGGCCTACCTGACCGTTTACATTCTCTATTCCTATGACTGTACGATGCTCCAAGTTGGAATCCAGAAAAGTACCTTGATTGGGACCATACTGGAACTTTATCGTCGAATCGCCCGCCGAGAAAATGCACTGGAAGGTATGGCTGCTGTTGGCATCACCGAACTCCCTTACATGGAGATACGAGATAATGAACGTGTCAATGCTGTTGGTGTAATACCAGCATTCGCCGTTACCCTGGGTGAAATCGAGGTCTCCGGTTAAAATAGCAACCAGATCATTGGGAAGGCCTGGGGTCGGAATTCCGGCAAACGGATGGGCGAAGTTGGAGCTGGACGAGAACGAAATATAGCCATTCGATCCGATCCACATGCGGTTAGCTTCATACCAGTAATAGGGGAAATTAAATCCCATGCTAACAGGGCCAACGTTGTTGTCGTCCGCGAGGCCCGTCACCTGGGTACCGATGGATGTAATATCAATCCACGAATAAACGGGTGCGCCGCCACCATCATTGTCTTCCCAGGAATAACCGAAGGCGTCCGGGCCGCCGGTATCAAACGTTATGGGAAGCGGTTCCGATGTCCCGCTGTTTGTGGCTGCAGTAGCTATGCCCGCTAAGAACAAAAACACTACTGACAAAGTCGTAATTCTTTTCATCAATCCTCCTGAATCAAAAAACGGTTAACTCTAACAATATTTTTCTCTCTGAAATTCACCTCCTTACTCAAATCTTAAATTTTTCGCTGGTTTCCTATTTAATTAACGTCATTCTTCTGGTCTGCGACAACCTACCGAATTCCAATTTATAAAAATAAATGCCGGACGCAAGAGCTTCGCCGTCACGATTTCGCCCATCCCAGCTTATTTCATGGATGCCGGCGTTTAAGTTATTTATATCAAAAGACCTTATCCTGCGGCCAAGCAGATCGAATATATCCAGACTTACATCGCCGCCGGATGGAATTGAAAACCTGATCAGCGTGTTCATATTAAACGGATTGGGATAATTCGAGATTAAGCGGAATTCGTGGGGAATGGCGTCGTAGATATCATTTTCGATAGCGGTTACAAAATCGCCGTAATACCCGCTCCTGTGATTACCCGCGGCAAACGTCGGCCAGGGGAAATCGAGATTGCCTAACGGATCCTTATAATCTATAACCTCCAGGTTGTTTCCTGACGTCCTTACTCCCACGACGATTTCAGCATCGCCGTCAGAATCGAGATCGCCCAGTGCGGCGGACGCGGAGATCGGGGCGCCCAGGGGCGTCATTATCGGGAAATTACCAAGAGGCTGCCCGTTCGAAGCCAGGGCATAAATCACTCCGTCACCTGCTCCGAATATAATATCATTACCGCCGTCTCCGTCAATATCACCCACAACCGGCGAACCGTTTATAGAGCTGCCAATATCAACGGGATATCCTCCCTGGTCGGTACCGTTCCAGTTCTTGATATAAAGCATCCCCCCGCTGCTGCCGAATAGTATCTCCAGATTACCGTTAGGTTCAACGTCCGCAAGGGAGGGGCTCGATTTAATAATGCTTCCCGCGCTTATGGGCCATCCGTCCAGACTGGTGCCGTCATGATTCAGCACATGCACATTGCCCGAAAACGTGGTTACGACTATATTGAGATTTCCATCGCCGTCGATATCCGCGATCGCGGCCGACGTTTGTGATGTCGAAGCTATAGAAACCGGAAAACCATTTACATAAGTCTTATCGCTGTTCCACACATGCAAAAGCGAATCAAAACCGCAAGCGATGATTTCCGGTAAATCATCATTGTCGATATCTGCGGCGGCCGCGGAACCATAGAAAGGATTTGTACCATCGTAGGGCCAGCTGCCGAAAACTGTCCCGTCATGGTTTATAACGTATACCTTGCTGCCGGTGAAACCGGTGGTTATTATTTCCAGATCTCCATTGCCGTCGATGTCGGCCAATACAGGGGTGCAATAAGTGATCGATGACAGACTATACGGGAAACCCGCCAGCACGTTACCGCCTTCATCCCAGGCGTAAATATCGCCCGACCTGGAAATGCCAACGATTTCATAATCGCCGTTTCCATCCAGGTCGCCGATGGCCGCTCCTCCCGGCGCGGTTGAACCGACGTTTTGCGGCCAGCCCGGAGAAAGACCGCCGTCGGACTCGAACGCATAGTAATTTCCATCTCCCGCCGAGACTATAATTTCGTTATCGCCGTCCGAATCAAAATCGAAAATTATAGCCGGGGATTCGATATTACCGGGAACATTACCCGGAAAACCCAATTGTTCAAGGCTGATATCGACAGTTATATTCAAATCTCTCTGATATCCGTCAGTATCCGTTACATGCAAAGTCAGTTCATGCGTTCCGATGATGGCGTCCGGGTTCACATGAACGCTATAGGGATCCGAAAGGTTGTTAGCTGTCCCGCCCTGCCCCGGAATATTCCCGAAGGTCGAGACCGAATCTTCAATGATAAACTGGTTGTCGGACCGCAGAACGCCGGTTACGCCGACGGCATCGGCCCACGTATTGATCAACGTTAGCGTTAAATCAAAGGATTCGGAGGGATTTAAAATCCCGTCGCCGTCATCGAGCGTTAATGTAATATCAAAATCATCGATGTCCAGTCTGGGCATAAGCTCTATGCCCACGGCGGCGGCGGCGTTGACCCTTCCCGATCCCAGCATCCCGGCGTGGTTCGGATTTAGGTGATCGATGTTATCGGCAGTGTTCATGACCCTGGTCATGGCCTGGTCGGGATCCCACGATGGATTGGCGGCTCTCACCAGCGCGACCACCCCCGCTGCAATCGGAGAAGACATGGATGTACCCTGAAGGGAGGCGAAGGAGTTTCTGTCCCACGTGGAAAAGATACCTTCCCCCGGGGCGCAGATATCTACCGTCGAGCCGTAATTAGAAAATGATGATTTTATGTCATTTACTCCGGTAGACGCAACCGAGAGCACATGCTCATATGCGGAGGGATAATGAGGTGACGACACATTATCGTTTCCGGCGGACGCTACAACGGCCGCGCCCTGTTGCCAGGCGGCGTTAATAACATTCTGTTCCCCCTGCGATGGATTTCCGCCTCTTCCCCAGCTGCAGTTAATAACATGACATCCGTTTTCCACGGCGTAGATAATCCCCGCGTAACCATGCGACATACTGCCGGGATTATAGTCAGTTGAGGCTTTTACGGCCATAATCCTGGCCGCCCAGCCTACGGCGGCTCCTCCGTAATTGTTGTCCGTAACCATGGTCGCGCACCCGGCCACATGAGTGCCGTGTTCCGCATATGGTTCGGCGGGATCGGGATCGTTCATGGCCAGGTCATATCCAACCACGTCATCTACTCTGCCGTTGCCGTCATCGTCCAGTCCGTTCAGATCGGCCGCCGTAAACCTGCCGTCGCCGTTTATATCCTCCGGCCCGTTAATCCACATGTTGTCTTCCAGGTCCGGATGATCATAAAAAACGCCGGAATCGACTATACCGATAATAGAACGATCCGTGGAGTCTCCCCTGATTATATCCCAGGCCAGATAGGCCTCAATATTAGTGAGGTGATACCAGGATGAGATCATGGGATCGTTGGGGACATAGTCGGCGTAATTCAGATAATACGGCTCGGCGAACTCGATATTTGAATCGCTATTAAGCGATTCAATGGCCGATTCAAAAGTCAGGTAATTACCAACCGTGGCAATGTACATTCTGCCGACGATATCCCGCATCGCCCTGGTCTTCAAAGGATAAGGGTAAAAGCTCTCGACCTTCGTTATATTTTCGCGCGCGACAATCATGTCTATATTATCATTGCCTGTCGTTCCAAACCGGTTTTCCGCAAGATCAAGAAATGAAAGCTCGATCCCCGGTTTCGCCGAAAATACTATCTGATTCTCAACAAAATCAATCCCGGGAATACCGTCAACTGCATGACTTAAGCTAAATGACAGCAAAAAAAGGAGGGGCACAATAAATAATCTGTAAGTCGCATTCATATAAAACTCCCAATTTTTGGATGAGGCTTTTGATTTATTCTCAATCCCCCAAAGATCGAATCTTTTCCTTAAAAGTCAAATGATATTACGGCACAAATACGAGGCAAAAACACCTCTATGTAATTTAAAAATTACATTCATATTGTCAAGTCAAAACTACAATCAAATATTCATAAATCTGCCTTAACTGCATGAAATTAAAGCAGATTCTGTGCCACATATTAGCTTATTTATTAACAATAACCCACATAATATTGGGTAATTTCTTTAAAAAAAGGATTGGATTTTTAAATATTTTGTTGATTTTCAGTTTTCTAATAAAATGTGAGAATTTATTCAATAATAAAAAGCCCCGGAGTTCAACCCACCGGGGCTTTAATTGTTTGCTATAAAATAGGATTACTTCAAAAGAAGCATCCTCATTGTCCTGGTACCTTCAGGGCTTTCAAGCCGATAGAAATATATACCGGACGCAACCACCCTGCCGCCGCCGTTGGCGCCGTCCCAGATTAAGCTGTGCCGACCGGCGTTTAGCATACCCGATTTAAGGTTCACGATTTTGCGTCCCAGCAGATCATAGACCGATAAATCGATTTCGCCGGCAACTCCCAGAGCGAACTCTATGGTAGTCTGCGCGTTGAACGGATTGGGATAGTTCTGAGAAAGCCCGAAGCTGTAAGGCATCGAAGCGGGTTCATCGGATGAAGTTACGATATCGGCATAATTATGACTTCTCCAGATATCGCACCCGAAATTAGGCCATTGTAAATCGTTTTCCGATGCTGCTTCCTTGTAGTCCAGAACGATAAGATTCTGCTCGGTGGACCTAACGCCAAAAATTATTTCCATATCGCCGTCACTATCGAGATCGCCCAAAGCGGCGGTACTCGTTATCTGGCCGCCGGTTGGAACATCCATGGGAAAATTCCTGAGCCCGGAGCCGTCGCTGGCGAATCCGAAAATGGTACCGCTTCCGGTTCCCACAATTATATCGGCCTGCGAGTCTCCGGTAATGTCTCCCACAACAGGCGTCGCTGCAATGCTACCATTTGTACTTTGCGGGAATCCGGTTATTTCGGAGCCGCTGGCCACATCAAACACATGCACGTCTCCGTCATTGGCGCCGAAGATAACCTCCAGATCACCATCGCCATTAATATCAGCCAGAGCTGGAGAGCATCTAATTATGCCGGAAGAGGATACGGGATATCCATTAGCGATGCTTCCATCATGATTTACCACATACAGGCTGGCCGAACCGGTCACCACGGCTATTTCCATATCGGGATCGCCATCCAGATTGCCCGCAGCTACGGAACCCCAGACAACATCGTCAAGAGATACCGGGAAACCGGTTATCTCGGTACCGTCAGAATCATAGGCGTGAAGCAGCGAATCAAAACCGGCGTAAATAATCTCCATATCGCCATCCCCGTCAAGATCGCCGGATGAAGGCGAGCCATACCACCTGTTGCCGCCGGTTACCGGCCAGCCGGGGAAGTTCGAACCATCGTGATTCAGCACATATATATTGTTGTTGGTAAATGAGCCCGCAATAATCTCAAGATCGTAATCGCCATCGATATCAGCAAGCATTACGCCCGAATAAAAAATCCCGCCGATATTAACCGGAAAACCGGGAAGGACATTGCCGGCGGAGTTCCAGGCGCAGATATTACCGTTTTTGGAGATCGCTACAACTTCATAGCTTCCAAGGGCATCCAGGTTTCCTACCGCGGGACCGGTTAAGACATCGCCTGATACGGACTTGGGCCAACCATTCGAATTCTGGCCGTCGGCTTCGATAACGTATACGTTATCATCGGAAGCGCCGACTATTATTTCGTTGGAGCCGTCCCCATCAACATCGAAGATCAACGGTGATGACTCAATATTGCCGGGGATATCCAGCGGGAAATTGAGCAGATAAAGCGATGATTCAATCACCAGATCAACGTCGACGTTATACCCGCCGTCAGCCTGTATATTCATATTCACGGTTATGGGACCGGGTATATTATCGACGCTAACAGCCCCGTCAAAGGGATCGCTGGAGTTGTCTGCGGTTCCGCCGTGAGCAATATTACCAAAATTAGCAGATCCATCCGAGAAACTTATTTCATCATTACCAGTCAAGGTAACCACAACATTTTCGGCATCGGCCCAGGTATTTTCAAGGGTCATAACGAGTTCGAAAGACTCTCCGGGATTTAAAATGCCGTCGCCGTCATCATCCGTGATGGTCAACGTCCTGTTTCTTTCAATAATATTCGGAGTGTTTGCCGAAGCCAGGGCCGAGTAAGCGTTAATCCTGCCGGAACCCAGCTGTCCCGCATACTGCGGATTGATATCATCGATATTATCCGCAGAGGCGATAATAATATCCGATATGTCATCAGGACTCGCCGAGGGATTGGCTGCCTTTAAAAGACCGGCCAGGCCCGCGGTCACAGGGGATGACATAGAGGTGCCATCCATGGCCATAAAGCTGCCGGTTGACCAGGTGGCGTAAATACCGACGCCCGGCGCGGAAACGTCAACCCAGGTACCATAGGTACTAAATGAGGCTCTAATATCGGCCTGATTTGTCGCCGCTACGGAAAGAACATGATTATAGCCCGCCGGGTAACGCATTTGCGAGCTATTCTCATTTCCCGCCGAGGCAACCACCAGAACTCCGCCGGCCCAGAGGCCGTTAATTATGTTCTGATAATTGGAACTGTAATAACCCGATCCCCAGGAACAGTTTACGATATGCGCGCCATTATTCGCCGCCCAGATCATCGCCGGATATACGGCTGTTAATTGACCGGCGTAGTTTGCTCCTTTGTTGGCCATGACTCTCGCCGAAAATCCCAGGCCGGCGCCGTTGAGCCCGTTGTCGGTAACCTCCGAAACGCAACCGGCCACATGGGTACCATGAGTGGGAGAATCCTCTCTGGGATCATTATCGTTATTGCCGTTATCCCAGCCAATAACGTCATCAACATAACCGTTTCCGTCATCATCGAGGCCGTTGTAATCGCCCGCGTCCATGGTGCCGTTCCCGTTGATATCTTCAGGCCCATTAATCCACATGTTGGCAGCCAGGTCGGGATGCATCCAGTATATACCGGTATCGCAGATAGAAATAATGGCAACCCTGGTGGTATCGCCCCTGAGAACATCCCAGGCGTTATAGGCTTCGACTTTGCTGAGATGCCATTGCGCGTTAATTGAGGGATCATTGGGAGTATAATCAAGATGGGGGATATCGTAAAGATCGGAAAATTCTATATCCGCGCTGCTTCTGAACGCGGTATAGGCTGATAAGACATCGCTCCCGTCCTCGACATGAAGGATATACATTCTGGGTACAATATCTTTTAATCCCGCCGCCGTAACCGGCCCGTCGTAAAAAGGCTCTATTTCTACCACCCTGTGCCGGGCGCATAGATTATCAATCGAGCTTATGCCTGTAAATACGGTTCCGGAAACAAGAGTCTCGGTATCCAGAGGCGGCGTGCCAGGCATCGTCGTCACTATGAACCGATCCACGAGATATTCCGTTCCATCAGGCAAAAAGGCGGTCTCCAGACCCATCGCCATCAATGTCGCCGGAAGTGACAACAATACGGCCAACGCAATTGCAATTCTCATCTGATTCTCCCTTTTTCTTTTTATTTAATCTCTCTTAAGAATTCACGTTTAACTAATTAAATTAAATAAATTACCAGAATAAAGCAAGTCAAAATCTATGCCGTTTATCCCTATAGATATAAACATTTGCCAAACCTCAGCCGTTCCATGAAATTCCCCTAAGCTTATAATTTTCAATGCAATTGTCAGATCAAACCAAAATAGGCAGATAATCATATCGGCTAATCCGGATATTATCGATGAAGCGGTATGCGGCAAATAGGCAATTGTTTTCACTTTATTCATATGTCGCTTATAATTGTCTTGCCGAGAAATCAAGGTAATACTATCATTAATCATATGCGCAAAATAGATTCAAAATATGTCTGGGCGCTGGCGATTTTCGCGGTAGCGCTGGCTCTGCGCATAATATATTTTTTGCAGGTTCGATCAAATTACCCCGGATGGGATACGCCCACCATCGATCCTTTATATCATGATCTCTGGGCGAAACAGATTGCTTCGGGAAACGTTCTCGGTACGGGACCCTTTTTCAGAGCTCCCCTCTATGCGTATTTTCTCGGCGCGATTTACGCAATATTCGGCCCGTCGCTGACCGCCGCAAAAATAATCCAGCATATCATAGGGGCGTTTTCCTGCTCCCTTATTTTTCTCTTCAGCGACCGATATTTCAATAGGAAAACCGCATTTATATCCGGCCTGATCTCGGCTTTTTACTGGGTTTTCATTTATTTCGAAGACGAACTTTTGCTCGACTCCCTCCTGGTCCTACTTGCCGTTATTCTGATCTGGTTTCTATTTAGAGCATTTGAAAAACCAAGTTTAAAACGTTTTCTCTTAACCGGTATTATACTCGGACTGGCAGCCATCACCAGGCCCAACTTTCTGGTAATGTTGCCGGTGGTTGCGATCTGGGTCCTCTATGCTTTCAAACTCGATATAAAAGAAAAAATTGCCAGGATTCTGATCCTAACCGCCGGATGCGCCGTGATAATTTCCCCTGTGACCCTCCGAAACATCCTGGTCGGCGATGATACGGTGTTGATAGCGTCGCAGGGCGGCATAAACTTCTATATCGGCAACAACGAATACGCCACGGGCGCCACCGCGATGATGCCGGAGTTCGGCCCTACCTGGCAGTACGGCGATTGCGAATATCTGGCAAAGCTCGAAACCGGAAGAATCGGAAAGGAGATGAAGCAATCCGAGGTTTCGGCATTTTACTATAAGAAAGCTCTGAAATTTATAGTGAATAAACCGGCGGAATGGATCTATTTGATGATAAAAAAACTAACATACTTCTGGAATTCATATGAGATATCAAATAACCAGAACCTCTATTTTTATAAAAAATTCGCTTCGGTTACCTTTATCCTTCCACCTCTTCTATTCATAATAGCGCCCCTGTCCATAATCGGCTTATGGCATATTTTTTTTAAAGACGCCAGGTATCATATCATGGGATTATTCATAATAATCTATATGCTCACGGTAATAGGATTTTTCGTCAACAGCAGGTTTCGGCTCCCCGTTTTACCCTTTCTTATAATCTTATCGGTGTACACGGTTTTTCAGGCCAGTGATTATTTTAAACATAAAAAAATCAAAAAACTGATCTATACGATTGTCGCGCTGGCGATACTGATACCCCTGTGCAACACAGATTTCTTTTATATGCGGCACGACAGCTTCGCCATGTCTCATTTCTCTCTCGGCAACGTTTACCTTAAAAAAGGTCTAAAACAGAATGCCCTGGACGAGTACTCCCGCGCCTTGGAACTGGAAGAATGCGTGCCCTCCGCACGCCTAAACAGAGGCATAATATATTTCGGCGAAAATGATTTTGCGAAGGCCAGAAGGGAATTCGTCCTGGAGCTTTCTTCCTGTCACCGGTCCGCGCAGGCACACAACAATCTCTCGGTTCTGGACAGACTCTCGGGAGATTTTCGATCCGCCCTGGCGCACGCCGAGGAGGCGATATCTCAGTCTCCTCAATATCTGGAAGCATACATTAATAAGATCCTCGCCCTGCGCAGGCTCGGAGAAAATCAAGAGGCGTTTAACGCCGCCATAAATCTCACCGTCAATTTCCCCGATTATCTACCCGGACATTATTTTTTGGGAAAATTCCTGGGCGAACGAGGGATGCCGGATGAAGCAATGAAGCAATTCAGGTTCATTATCGGACGGGGGGAACAGAACATTATTGAACGATACGACCTGTCGAC
>CBFCYP010000109.1:0-11521 GCA_965602185.1 uncultured bacterium | reverse complement strand
AGGGGCAAGGTTACCTCGCCCCTGCGGGATTGATCTTATATTAATTTTTATTTCAACAACGTCATCCGCCGGGTGTAGGAACCCTCCGCCGTCTCCAGGCGGTAGAAATAGATGCCGCTGGTGTATTTATCGCCATTCCATATAACAGAATGATTCCCCGCCTCTTTGAATTCATTAAGCGGAATACCTACAACCCGGCCGAGAAGATCGTAAATGACTACTTTCACATCACCGGCTTGCGGAAGGCTGAAAGATATATTAGTCGCCGCGTTGAAGGGATTGGGGTAGTTCCGCGCGAGAGCGAATTCCTCGGGTATTATGGTTGTTACATCATCCGTCCCCGTGGCGCCCCAGAGGAAAGTCAATGCGGCGTCGATAATGTCCTCGCGGTTATCATATCCGGGGTAACCGTTATAAATCCCCTCGATACCGAAACCGATAGTGAGGGCGGCGTAATTCCCGGTAACGCCCACCGCGGCGGTATTACCCGACCCGTATTCAAGCATCTCCTGCCCGCCGGAAAGCATGGTTAGAGCATCCATGGAATACTGGTTGCCCGCTCCCCCGTTGCCGGCTGTCAGTACCTGCATACCGTCAAAAGGCGTCCCGGCTACGCCAAAGGTCATATGATTGCTCTCCTGTCCCTGATAATTAACTTTCAGGTAATCATCCAGAAGAATAATATCCTCGGCGTCACCGCGTTCGGTCAGTCTCTGGACAAAATCCTGGCTGGTTATCAAAAGGCGCGCGCCGAAGTTTAAATAGTTTATCAAACCGTTGACATCCTGCGCGGGCATCGGCTCGGTGCGAGTATCTCCGGTAAACCAAATGGTAATCAAATAGCTGTTCAGTATTGATGCGGGAGATCCCTGAGTAGAAACATCCCATATATGATACGGTAATTCCAGTGTTTCCATGGCTTCAGTATAATAGGTATGTTCGGGAAGTCCGCCATCATCGTCCACGAGCAAGATATCGGGATGACCCACCAATATACGATGCTGGAACTCCTGCTGGTAATCTCCCCCCATCGCTATAAATGTCAGGGTGAACTCTACAAAACTCGTGGAGAAATTCGGATCCACGGTAAAGACAAACGGATCGGTATCATTACCAAAAGGAGTATTGAGAGGCTGTGAACCCATATTGGCGATGGAATCGATAAAGGTTATTCCGTTTTCGGAACAACTCGCGGTAACCACCAGGTCATCCACCTGCGCCCGAACATTCTGGGTTAAGAAAACTAAATCCACCGTTTCCCCGGGATCGGGATACCCATTATTGTTCCCTACAATGTCACTGAATGTTATGCCGAGCAACTCGTAAAGCGGGAGGTTATATTCAATGGCCAGATCGGCGTATATACTGGAATCAGAATCGGAGATATTAGCGACGGAAACCTCGGACGGCCCCAGAAGGTAATACCAGGCATTGGGAACCGAGAAATCGTCAAATGTGCGGTTATCGGTCGTACCCGGCCAGGGATCGCCGGCATCGGAACCGTTATTGTTCTCGAGATCGAACTCACCGTCGGCTTGCTCCACAGCAACCATGTAATGGTCCTGATTATTGTTGTTCGGCACCGAATCATCGACATGAAATATCAATAAGCCCTCACCGGGAAGACTTATATCGAAACTTATCCATCTGCGATTTTCAACCAGGAAATATTCATACGTGGGAATACCAAGGGCGAAGAGCTGGTATATATCCGGATCATGCTCTACGGCGTCAATTCGCTCCTGATCCATTCCCTCCTGGACAACCTGGGGAGTAATCCATCCGAGTTGCGTTTTACACCAGGCATCGAAATGTACGGGACGCGCTCCACCACCGCCCCACGATCCCCCGGCCATGATCGACCACATACCCACACCGTCGGAATCATAATCGTAATCATAAAGATCCGGCAGGCCCAGAACATGGCCGAATTCATGGCAAAAAACACCTATCGTTATGAGTTGGTTTGAACCGGTCTCCTCCGGCTCCATTGAATAGCGGCGCACGGTAACGCTGTCTACAGGAATATGATAACTGGTTACCCAGGCATGAGAATGAATATAGTTGACGTTTCCGGTGTCTTCATAACCGGGCCCCGCATGAATCACAAATAAGGCATCCACCTGCCCGTCGCCGTCGTTATCGTAAAGAGAAAAATCCACGTCGGGATCGGCGGTCAGGACGGCATCCTCGGTCAGTCTTTGAGCGTTTTGCGGGTAATCTCCGAAACCGCGCTGACCATCTACATAATAGGCGTATAGTTCCGGCATTCTATACCATTGAGTGACTTCGCCGATAAGGTGTACCTGCCCGTAAGATGTCTCAAAATAATAATCGGTCATACTGCCTATGGGTGTATAGTCCCACGAAAAAAGCAACGTATCGAAATCCTCGGGAACGGTATTAAGACCGTTTTCATGAGGCATATCGTCAAAATCAGCCAGAATAATCAGACAATGCAGGGTGTCGATATCGTCCGTAACTCCGAATCGAAGTGGCTCGGGATTCGCTTCCCATACCCCCATCTCGCGGGCGATTTTATCCTGAAGCACAATCTCGTCCAGCTGGCCGTTCGCCTGCAGGACCCTGACTATTTCCGGCGAAATACTTACTGCCGCGGCCGAACTGACCATCAAAATCGCAAAAAATAAGGCAAGCAATCTGATTTTCATTCTTCCTCCCGGAATAACCACGTTTTCTTTTTTTCATTATACCCAAATAATGTCAAATGTCAAGCGCGATTTTCATTTATCCTGTTGAATTACAACATGTTAATAAGCAATCCGTTACATCCGGCATTCGGGCGGCCCGACGCTACTATTCTTATTATTCTGCCGTTTGATCAATAAGACGAAGCATCTTATCGGATTCCGTTGTCGGAAGACTGCAGGCGAAATTTTGGCAAACATAGGCCGTCGCTTTGCCGTTTAAAGATTTTTGATTTATTGTATATTCAGCAATTCGCGCGATTTCGGGCGCTTCCTCATCCGGTCGAAAAATTACCACTTTGTTCGGGATGAATTCGGAGTTCAATACTCTCAGCATTTTTTTCGTATCGTTTGAGCCCTCCTTACCCGAAATAACGATTTCAAACGATGGGCCGATCCCGAAATTTACAGCATTTAATAGCATTGTAAAACCCGACGGCGCTCTTCTAACCTCAGATGAAAACAAAGCTGCGATCTCTTCAGATTTCTTTTCCAACTCAGGATTCGCCGTGATTCGCGCTAAACGTAAAAGGTTATGGGCGGCGACAGAATTTCCTGACGGTGTCGCGCCGTCGTATATCTCTTTCTGCCTTACGATAAGATCATGTGAATCATTCTGGCTGAAGAATAAACCGCCCGATTGCTCATCACGGAATAGATCCAGCATGTCATTATTCAGTTCGAGCGCGGCCTTCAGATATTTTATTTCGAAGCCGGTCTGATATAATTCAATCAATCCCCAGATAATAAACGCGTAATCATCCAGATGAGCGTTTATAGCCGCTTCGCCATCACGATATCTATGGTATAATCCCTCATCAGAATCGCGCATTCCGGTTAATATAAAATCAGCCGCCTTGCGGGCCGCGTCCTCATATTTGGAGTCATCGAGAACTCGGCCGCCCATTGCCAACGCGGTAATCATAAGCCCGTTCCAGTCGGTGAGTATTTTATCATCTTTATGGGGATGAATTCTCTTTTCGCGAATATCGAATAGTATTTTTCGCGCGGCCTCCATTTTCGCCGCGAGTTTTTCTTCATTAATATTCATCTCTGTGGCAAGTTCAGCCCTCGATTTCTCCATGTGAACAATATTGTCGCCCGTCTTTCTTCCGGTGGCCTGCTCCCCGAAATTGCCGTCCTCCTCAAAGCCAAAAACCTTTCTGAATATATCAGCGTCCTCCTGTCCCAAGAGCCCCTTAATTTCCTCAACCGTCCAGACATAGAACTTGCCCTCTTCCCCTTCACTATCGGCGTCCTCGGCGGAATAGAAGCCGCCTTCGGTATCGGTCATATCCCTTAAAACATATTCGAATATCTCCCGCGCCGTGCGGGCGTATTCGTCATTGCCGGTGGCCTGCCAGGTTTCAAGATATGCCATGGCAAGCAAAGCCTGATCATATAGCATCTTCTCAAAATGCGGAAGCAGCCACTGCGGGTCGGTCGAGTAACGATGAAAGCCGTAGCCCAGGTGATCATAGATGCCGCCCCTTCGCATTGCCTGAAGAGTCTTTTCCACCATCTCGAGAGCCTTGGGATTATTGGAACGCTTCCAGTAGCGAAGAAGAAACATGAGGTTATGGGGTGTGGGAAATTTCGGCGCCTGCCCGAATCCGCCAAAACGGGAATCGAAACTGGATTCAAACTGCTCGAAGGCGGAATCCAAAGTTTTTTCATCCAGGGCATCGCCCGAAATATGTTGGGTGGCTTTTTGCAGAGCCTCAACGAATCGTTCGGCGGACTGAAGTACCTCGTCCTTCTGTAAAGACCAGATCTCCTTGATTTTTGGAGTAAGCTCCATCATTCCCAGGTTGCCATATCGATTATCTTTGGGGATATACGTCCCCGTGAAAAACGGTTTCCGGTCGGGAGTCATAATAACGGTTAATGGCCAGCCCCCGCCGCCGGTGGAAAGACGTGCCGCCTTCATATAGATATTATCGATATCGGGACGTTCCTCCCGGTCGACCTTGATACATACGAAAGCGTCGTTCATTAACTTCGCCACCTCGGGATCTTCGAAAGACTCACGCTCCATCACATGGCACCAGTGACAGGTGGAATAGCCGATGGAGAGGAAAATCGGCTTGTTTTCGGATTTAGCTTTCTCGAACGCCTCCTCGCCCCAGGGATACCAGTCCACCGGGTTGTCGGCATGCTGAAGCAGGTAGGGGCTTTTCTCGTTGGAAAGACGGTTTTTATAAACTGTCTTTTCTATTTTTTCATTATTCATTGCCGAGGTCCAATCTTTTTTTATGATTATTATAACGAAAACCAGGGATAAAAAAAATACGGGAATCAGTTTTTTTGGCGATAGCTCTCTTTTCATTTGAATCGTTCCGCATAATGAAACCGCCGGAACGGGGTCTGTCCGCCCGGCGGTGTAAAACTCTTTCCACTGTGCTCATTTTCTAAAACGCTTATTACCGATCGATGGTTCCCGATGATTATTGTTATTTATACTTGTGCTGACGGGTAATCCGGCCCCTCATAATTTTCCTTGTGCTGCGGGAACTACGATTCCCGCAGCTTTATTACGTTCGTGCTTAATAGGCGGCTCTTTCCAGAGCCGCCCCCGGAATGGAAAGTCCGGGCTATTATTATGATATTCTTTGTTTCGGGAATCATAGTTCCCGAAACACAATAATATTAATGAACCGTGGGGGTCGATCTAAGATCGACCCGAATATGGACAAAACGATGTTCTGTCCCTACAATCGAAATTATTTGGATTGAAAATATGAATTCATTTGTTATATTTAGTATAATTGGAGTTGATTTAGGCAACCGGGGAGAAAATGTATAGATATTTAGGCATGATATTAACGATTTCGGTTCTTGTAGTTTCGACTACACACGCCCAGTGGACCGAACCGCTACACTTGCCAAATACACTTGGGCTTGATATGCCCAGGGTTGTTGCAGTGGGAGATACCTTGCATGTGGTTGCAACAGCCGATAAGGCCTACTATATAAGGTCAACCGATGATGGTAATACCTGGGCCAACCCTGTTGCCCCCGCCGATACTTTTTACGGCGGTTCGACACAACCAGATATAGCCTATTCCAACGGCCTTTTGCATTTCGTATGGAAGGGGCGGTTACCGAGTAATCGATCCCATATATTTCATTTCTCCAGTAGCGATGGTGGCATATCTTGGGGGGAGCGACATATAATATTCGACAATAATAGCTCTTATTTGATGTATACCCGCATTATTGCTAAGGGTTACACTCTTTTCATGACCTGTGCTGTCGCTCGAAAACTCGTTGTTTATGCCAGTTTCGACACTGGAGCTACCTGGTTTGGTGGAACAGCTGACAGCGCGAATGGGAGCGTGAGCACTTGGCCGATTATATGCTATACAATGGGCAGGATTAATGTATTTTACGAAATGATAGACGGTGACCAACCTTACGGCTATGAGATCTACAACCGATACAGCGACGACTTCGGCGCGACATGGTCGGATAGAAGAGGGATATCAACCTTAGAGCCATCGCCTGATTATCGACATAGTCAAAAACCCTCGGCATATGGCGATGGGAACGGGAATATTATTGTCCTATGGTATGATTACAAATACGGGAGCGCCTGCGGGTTTACGGGGGATATTCTGGGAAGAGTGAGCCGGGACAATGGTGAGACCTGGAATCCCGAGATCAGGCTTACTTACACTCAAACGGGATCTCGCTCAAGCTGTTTGATTATTGATAACAGGATTTATGCCATTTGGCTCGACGATTTACCTGAAGGGTGTTTTAACCATAAGATCGTCTATTCAGAATCGTCTGACTGGGGTCAGAGCTGGTCGGCTCCTACAGTAATTAACCCTACGATTCAAATGCAGGAATTTGCTCCCGTGCTGTTTTATAATTATAGCGCAGAAAATATAACTCTTCATTGCATATTGGCTGGAGATACGCCGGAGGTTGTGAGGGAATTGTATTACCTTCAAAACAGCCTGATTACATCGATAAATGAAGAGAGAGAGGCCCAACTGCCGACCACGTCTGTTTTAACCGCCTATCCCAATCCCTTTAATTCGAGTTTGCAAATAACTGTCAATTCAATAATGCCCGGTACTATTGTAATCTATGATATACTTGGGAGAATTATCAAAGAGTATAGCTATTCTAAAGGCCAATCTTCATATATTTGGATCGCTGATGACAGAAACGGCAGACAGATATCATCGGGGATATATTTCATCACCAGCGAAAACAGCCAGTTGAGAGATATAGAAAGAGTTATATATTTAAAGTAGTTCTTAGATAAAGAGGCCGTTTAAAACGGACTCCTATAAAAAACCGTAAGCGTCGATCTAAGATCGATCCTAAAGGACAGAACGATGTTCTGTCCCTACAAAAATAAAAAGCCCCCTGCCTTCGCACGGGGGCCCGGCACAATGAAGGACGCATATATCGGTTATTTCAAATACAACATCTTTCTTACAACTGTATTATTTCCCGTAACCCTGGCGAAATATATCCCCGCGGAAACATCGCTGCCCGACCGATCCGAACCATCCCACACCACGCTGTCGCTACCGCCCAACGGGATGCTTTTCACCAGCCGCCCCGCGATATCGTAAATCTCCACCGACTGATTTTCTGTCAGAGGGCTCGAAAGTTTTATTACAGTACTTCCATTGAACGGATTGGGGTAATTGGTTAAAACCTCATACGATTCCGGAACCGGTTGTTCCGATGTCACCCCGGTAAAATTGGGATACATCAAAAACGACATGCTGGCGTTGGCGATAAGCTCATTCAGGTTATTCCCGGCCACAAACGAGAACGCCGCCGCCTCCGACTGGCCGTTCGGTATCTGGTAAGGCCCCACCGTCAATAGATGCGAATAATTCCCCGGCGCGCCGTAGGAGACGTTCTGGAACCCCGACGTCATCAGGTTGAATTTCTCGGCGTTGGTAAATCCGTCGGTCAGATCCAGATAATTGTCAATAGCGGCGTATGATGATGCCGGCGAGGTTATCGCCTTTATTCCCACCGATATTCCGGAGGATAAATCGCCCACGTACCCCAGCGACTCGTAATCGATATAACCGACTATATCGTCGCTTCCCGACGATAGCGGCAGATCCCAGTCGCAGAAGATACCTATATATAATGCGGGAATATCATCTCCGGAGTTATTCGTAATGGTAAACTCGGTGATTACGAACGGATAAGCGTTCGAGCCCGTGAAGCAGAAACTCCTCTGCGTTACGGATAATCCTATGGGGAATTCCGCGGCGTTGTCGGAGTAGGACGCCAAACCGTCCTGGTCGGAATAGAGACCCGGCTCGATTATCCGCGGATATCCACCCGGAAGAGGCTCGAAATCGTTATCGGTTTTATATAAATTGGCGGAATATGCGCCGTCGGATACCCGGTATGAATCGGTCGCCAGTATCAATGAACCGTTCCTGAGAAAATCCGGGCCGGTCGTCGGGAAACGGAACCCGGCCGCTCCCATGGGATTCGCCGAACCGTCACCCAGGCCGAACTGCCCGATGTTTGAAAATCCAAACGATAATGAGCCGTTGTCGTGGTTGGCCGTACCGGGATAAATATCTCCGCCGATGGTAATATAAAAATCTACGGTTTTGATTTGACCGCCGTAAGTAAACGATATTCTGAACGGTATCCGGTCCCCCTCGACAAAACCCGGCCCCACCGATATGTTCCACGACCCGACCGTTATGGTGTCGATATGATCGAAGAACCCGACATCGATACTGCCGCTTAGAACCTGGGCGTCGGGATGAAGAGAGGCGAGGCCCACGTTTATATTGCTCGCCGGGCGTCCGAGATTTTCCAGAACCAGGTCGAGCCCGAAAGTCTCGCCCGGATCGGCAATTCCGTCGCCCGATATATCGACCGAAACAACAACCGGGAATATGCCAACCGGCGGCGGCATGAAGTAGAGGGCTTTTCTTATATCGATGACTCCCCAGCCGTAATTATTATCCTCGCCCTGCGTTCCCAAATCCCTCGCCGAAAACATCAAGGCCTCTTTGATCTGCGCCGGCGTGGCGCTGGGATTGAACTGCCTTAGAATCGCCACCGCCCCGGAAACGTGCGGAGTAGCCATTGACGTGCCCGACATGGAAACGTATCCCCCGGTCCGGCTGGCGGATCTTATGCTGACGCCCGGCGCGGTAACTTCCGGTTTGATGGTAACGCCGTCACATCCGGACGGTCCCCGGCTGGAGAACGCGGCGACGCTTAAAAGCGGATCGCCGGGATTAATCGCCCCCACGGAGAAACAGTTGTAATCGGTAGCTATCCTGTCGGCGGGTGTCCTGATCGTACTCGGATACGGCCCTTCATTCCCCGCGGCAAAAAGGCAAACGATTCCCGCGGCCTCGAGATTATCCACCGCGTCCCAGAATGTCCGGTCACAGGCGGAATAATATCCGAGAGGAATACCCCAGGAGTTGTTAATAACGTCGGGGACATCATCGGTTGTCGAGGGATCGCCGTCGGGATCGGCCGCCCATTCGAACGCCAGCAGAATATCAGCTATGGTTCTAACGATACCACCGCCTCTATCCACCACTCCCGCCGCGATCCATTGAGCCCCGGGCGCCACCCCTATGGTGTCGCCGCCGCTTGACCCGACCATGGTCCCCATGGTGTGGGTGCCGTGACCGTTATTATCTATAGGATAAGTGGTATTGGTGTAAGGGTCGAACCAGCATTCAGATGCCGTTCCGCCATTGTTGCCTTTATATTTCGACATTAAAGCGGGATGATTGCCGTAAACGCCGGTATCGAAATTGCAGACCAGGCTGCCCGCTCCGTCAAGCCCGATTTTCCAGATCTCCGGCGCTTTCACGATTCTTATGCCGGATTCAACGCCTGTCGTTGATGCTGCGGCGTCATCCACCGCCACAGGCTCAATCAAAGCGACAGGTGTATTTTCAAATGTAATCTCGACATCGGGCCTGGAGCTTAATTCATTCAAGACCTCGGGACTTCCGGAGACATAAACCACGTTGGCGATCCAGAATCTTCTATAGGATTCAATCAAACCCTTCGATTTCAGCTGTTCGAGCCGCGCGATAAGACCGGACTGCGATTCCGTCGCGCGTGCCCTCAGATTCTCGATAACATCTTTATGCCCGGAAATTTTATCTCCGGCTTTCGCGTACGCGGAAAGTGATGGCCCGGTCGTTTTCAATCGAAAGAAAACCGAATCCGCCTGGGCAATATTGGAATAAATCAAAATGCCCGCGATCAAATATACTATTTTAAAATAGTTTTTAATTTCCAATAATCCTCCCATTCTCCCGCATAGATGATCAAAAGGAATGCCGTTTCTAAATTCCGTTTCTGTCCGAATACCGATATAGGTAACTTGTTGAAATATGGTTAATTAAGAAAAGAGACACGCGGTCTATAACACAAAAGAAGGGAATTTCGATATTTTATTATGCACGATGTTGCATATAATTGCTGTAGGGATTATATTTAAATTTCAGAATAATCAGGGGGAATTATTACTTTATAAGAACCATTTTCTCAACCTGAGAGTTATTTCCGGCTCTCAGCCTGTAAAAATAGACTCCCGATGATACCGGATTGCCATAATCGTCAGAACCGTCCCAGGATACTATATTCTCCCCGGCGTCAATATTCCCGTCGATAACGGTTCTTACTTTACGGCCGGTTAAATCGAAAATTTCCAAATTGGCGTATCCGGAAGCTGACGCCAGGAATCGAATTTCGGTTGACGAGTTAAACGGATTGGGAAAATTGCCCAGAAGTTTGAAATCCGACGGCGTTTTTTTCGCGTCGGGATCATCGGAGATTACCGATGTCATACTTACGCCGAAAGCTCTCATGATAAAATCGGCGCTGTTAACCGGAATCCAACCGGTGGTATCAGTATAACGTTTGGAACGGTTATCGGGAGAAAAGGTGTCGATCCCGACTCCCGGCGATCCGGGGCTGTTTATGCTCCAGTGAAAGACTATCCAGAAATCGCCCATGTTAATCTGAGGCTGCTGCACTTCCGGGATAAATAGAATCGCCCAATCTTCGGCGTTCCGAGAAACCTCAAAAGGACCCGTAATCAACACTCCCGGAACACCGGAATCGTCCTCATTTATGGTGATATTGAAAGACGCGGTATTATCCACCATAACACGTAACCCGGTTATTCTAATAGGATATTCAAGGGGGGTTATCCTCATCCCGAATTTATTGTTGTCCCAGGCGCTTCCCACTATCCAGAACGATTCCGGGGTGCCGTCGTCATAAGATATTTCATGGCCGTCGACGATCTGGAGCGTGAAAGGATTTTCCGGACCGCCTTCAGGAAACATTGCCGTATTTTGATTCTGGGAGTTGTCGGTAGCGGAAACATAATAATAGACGGTCGAGCCTATGGGCTGGGACGGAATTTCGGCGGACCAGGTATCGCCCGAAACATTGATCATTACGATTTCAACATAATTCAGGCTGTCCGGAGAATAAAAAACGGAGGCCGACATCACGCCGCTAATATCAGTAATTTCCGCGATAATCTCATACGATTGTTCTACTGAAAATCCCAGAACTCGCGGCAGGCATTCGATTATCGGAGGATCGTTATCGTTAGTATAATAATTCACGTAGGCTCTTATATTCAGATCATGAGCCGCGATAACGGTCCATTCTCCTCCTGGCGCTTTATGACTCGATCTTCCCGTGCCCCCGTTATTATCGAGCCCCGTGTAAGGCGGAGGGGCCTGGGCGTATTCCACCGCAATGTGAAAATCGGAATTGCCAACATCAATCGGCGAGGGGAGATTAATTCTCTG
>CBFCYP010000108.1:0-11563 GCA_965602185.1 uncultured bacterium | reverse complement strand
AAAAAAATCCCGTCTCGGGGATCGAAACGGGATTCAAATTTAAGGCCGGATGAAGCGAATTTGAAAAGACACACCTTTTGTGCTACGATAAAGGATTTTACTGCCACCGAGCACGTTTCGCGTTCGCTCTCCCCGGAACCCGGAGGTCATGGCGTAAGCTCAATACCCGGGTGCGTCCCTCATTAGTCAAGTGTTAGTTTCTCAAATTGGCCTTCACCCGGCACACCTTATTATCGTCTAAAATTGTCAAAAAATCAAGCCTTTTATGAGAATATCGGAAGAAAGGGCGCGCGGGTTGAGGGCGCCTGTTTCTGCCAAGGGATTATGTTTAGATGTGGGACGGGGGGGAAAAATGTGTAATTCTAGACTTTCATTCTAAAAATAAGATTAAAGTCCTCAACAAATGGATTATCTAATTCTGGTTTTATTAGTTGATTTATGGACATAACTTATTAAATTTATATAGATTAATGATTACGAACCAATAACCAAAAAGTAAGCTGTCCGTTAGTAAGACGGCTAACGTTGGATAAAATTCGTATGAAGGAATTCAATAATAGCGAGCCATCAGTACTGTCAAGCGAGTTATTGAGCGAATTCTGTATTGCCCTAAGGGAAGAAATTAATGCTGTTCGCAAAAATGCGGCTAGTACAGCTGTGCCTTTGGTTAATGGCAAACGTATTGCGCACCTTGGCAGCAGCTATCAATATGTTTTTGAAATTGAAAATGTTCTAAATCTGCCTGGAGACACACCCGGCGATCTCTATGTGCCGAATTATAAACCTCTTGAAATATCTGTAATATCTATCGACGGATTGACTATTACATTAAGTGTTCCGATTGATTTAGGCTTATTCGTTCCGACTGCCCGCCTGCAAAGCAATCTGGTACATCTGATGAGAAAGCTAATCGAACGAATCCAAGACAAAGATGGGCAGCCCAACCCATCTGGTGACCGAATATTGAGCGGTTCAAGTTCTGGAGAACCCGTTGAGGTTGATTTACCAGAATGTAATGAGGATCAAATAGCTGCTGTTGAATCTAGTCTTGGTAGAAACTCTACATTCATCTGGGGACCCCCAGGAACTGGAAAGACGCGTACAATAGGAAGTATCGGCCAACAGTTTTTTTATAACAATAGATCATTGCTAGTTGTTTCTCACACAAATATAGCAGTCGATGAAGCATTATGGCGAATTGCTGATTTTCTTGATGATAATGTACTTGAGCAAGGGTATATAATCCGTGTGGGCGATACGGTGGATCGGCGATATGAAAATCGTAAACAACTATTGCTTTCAACTCATGTTGAAAGGCAAACTGGAAAATTAAATGCCCTATTAGCCGAATTAAAGGACGAACATAAAACTGCCATAAGGGAAATTAGCCGCGTTTCCCATTTACTTGATATTTATGAATGGGTTATTGAGGCTGAGAGAGACCTTTATTCTATGTCAGCAGATTTAGAAGCCTTAAAAGGCCAAGAAGGTGGTCTTATACAACTAGAAAAAAATTATGCAAAAATGAGGAAGGATACTGAAAAATGGAATATCGCCATCAAAGAAGCCCAGCTAACAAAGGAAAATATTAAAAGCCTAAACGCAATTAACAATAAAATATCGGAGTACGAAACGCTCGATTTAGAGACTAATAAAGACCTAGAGAAAGCCAATGCTGATCTAAAAGCCGCAATAGCCTTATATAAAGAAAGTTCATCAAAAGGATGGCTACTTAGGCAATGGCGCAAATTGCCTTCCCCAGATTTTCAACGGGAGGTCGTCGACGGTATACGCAAAACAGTATACGATGTTAATTCAAAGCTAATCAAAATCAAGGCTGAATACGAAAAAGCTCTTTCCGAAAAAAATACACTAATGGCAACTATAAATATTTTTGAAGAAAAATATTCAACGCCGCCCGATAATGTAATAAAAAAAGCTGAAGCCCACGAATTTGATAAATTGCGATTGAAAGATACGATATTGGACTTAAATAGAAAATGTCTAAAAAACCGTGCGGATCTCGAGTCGCTGTTTAAAAACCGACTAGAATTATTAAGGGAATGGGGATTAATAGAAATATCAGGTCATACTGCCGAAAATATGTTAAAACGCCTTGAAGCAGGTATGAAAAACGCAAAAAACAAAATCGCGGATTTTGATATAAAAGAATTGCTACTAAAAAAGAGTAAATTGGAAATTGAAATCCGTGAAATTGAAACAAAGATTAATTCTATAGAAGAAGATCTTAAAAGAGTAGAAGATATAATAATTTCCAAAGCCAAAATTGTTGCAACTACATTAACCAGAGCTTATCTACGCGATTCAATTCAAAGCAGGAGGTTTGATACTGTAATATTGGACGAGGCTTCAATGGCACCTATTCCTGCATTATGGATTGCCGCGGGTCTAGCTGACGCAAATGTGATTGTCGTCGGGGATTTTTATCAATTGCCTCCTATCGTACAGTCAGACCATAAATTAGCTTTGCAATGGTTAGGCAATGATATTTTCGAGATTTCCGGACTGTCTGATCTACGCAATTCGCCACTGTATTTTATTAAACTAAGAAAACAATATCGAATGCATCCATCGATTTGCGAAATTCCTAATAGCTTCTTTTATGATTATCTATTGGAAAGCGATAGAAAGACATTAAATGATTGCTCTCTTGGTAATTGGTATGATTTCAATTGGGGTTATGACAAACCGGTTTTATTAATAGATACTAACTCATTAGGAGCGTGGGTTACCAGCGTTCCTGGAGGCCGTCGATCAAGTAGGCTTAATTTCCTATCCGCTACTTTATGTATAGATGTCGCCAAAAAACTGTTACTTGAAGACAGGCAAAAATTACCTGATAACGATCGGCATAGGATTCTTATCGTATGTCCATATAGACCGCATGCACAATTATTAAGAATTCTTATCGATGAAGAAAATATTGTAAGCGATGTTTCGTCAGGTACTGCTCATAGTTTTCAAGGATCCGAAGCTGATATTGTGGTTTTTGATTTAGTAAATGACGAACCACATTGGCGTGTCGCAATGTTCATGCAAGAATATGATCATTCTACCAAGAGACTTTTGAATGTCGCATTAACAAGGGCGCGTAGGCGGCTTATTATAATTGGCGATTTTCAATATATAATGCAACATTCCAAAAAAGCATTCATGGGGTCCGAACTAATCCCCTTTTTAATAGAAAATTATCCTGTCGTTGATGCGAAAGAAATAATATCAAAAGGCTTTTTATCCAGGTCTGCACAAATTCAATCGAAGATATTCGGGGGAGACATCGAGGCAGATGAAAAGAGAATAGTTGTAAAACAGGATAAATTCTATTCTATAATTCGAAATGACTTTGCGAAATCTAAAGCACGTATAATCATTTATTCGCCATTCATCACTCAAGATAAAATCGGGCAGCTTGAGCCCCAAATACGGTCAGCAATTGAAAGAGGATTACTATTATATATTGTGACCAAAGCGCATAGCGATAGGAAAAAATCCGAGCTATATCAATATAGAATGCTTGAAGGAACATTGGAGGATTGGGGCGCAATAGTAATTCACAAGCGTGGCATGCATGAAAAGTTAATTTTTATAGACGACGAGATTTTATGGTCTGGGTCTCTTAATCCTCTAAGTTTTCGTGACACTCAAGAAGTTATGGAGCGTCGAGTTAGTAAAAGGGTGGTAAAAGATTATGCAAACACAATATGTCTTAATGAGCTTGTAAATGAATTTGAAAATTCTCGTCCGCTGTGTCCAATATGCAATAATGAAATGATTGCCAGCGAAGGAAGAGATGAGCCATTTTATTGGAGATGTATTGAGGATGGATGTTATACGCGCAGCATTGATCAACCACCCCTTGAAGGCGGAAGAATTAAATGTTGGAATTGTGGCAGCGATGTCGAATACGGCAATTGGGGCAATAATCCTGCGTGGCGATGTCTTGAAAACCGCAGGCACCATCAAAGGATAGCAAGGTCGCATTTGCGACTCCCGGAAATGCGAAATATCATACCAAAGAAAATATTACGCAAGTTGGATATTCATTTTGGCATTAATTCAAAAACAAAATCGACAGGGGATAAAAATAAACAGGGTGGCCTTTTTTAATATCTGAATAATTGCCTTGGCGCCAAAATTCCCACAATCACCCACCCCCCTGTCAACAATTATCCATCCTCCCCCCCAAAAAAATCCTTGACAAATCCCGGCTCATCTCTAAAATAGTCGAGGTTTTTTACGGAGGATATGGCGGAAAGACAGAAAATAGCTACAGTTACGCCCGCGAAATACCGTGCGGGAAGCGTCGGATCGGGCGATCCGACGCCACAGGAAATCGGGCTCCCACTGGCCACGCCGAAGGCCCCGCCTTTGGCGGGGTTTCCGAAAGACGGCGGAACTGTTTCCCCGGCAGAGATGTCGGGATTTTTTTTGCCCGGTAACTTCTTACGTCAGCGCGAGAAGGCCGAAGGCCGACGAAGCGATCTCATACGCTTTATAAATGGACAACCTTATGAATATTCCAAATGCGGTAGCCGTGAGGATGAAGGAGATTGCTTCGTCCTCCGCCTGCGGCGTCGTCCTCGCAATGACGTGTTCGATTCTTTGCCCGGCGCGGCGGGACATCATCGATGGGACCACCCGCGAAACGCCGCGGTAACGTTAACCCCCTCTCCCCGACCTCAGGTCGGGGATTTTTTTTGCCTGTTAATCAACCTAATCACTTGTTGTGCTGCGGGAACTATGATTCCCGCAGCCTTAATTTTTATGATCAAGGCAGCCAACAAAATAACAGACCTCATGTTTCGGGAATCGCAGTTCCCGAAACACATAAAGGGCTTATTGGCCAGCTACCTCGACTGGAAAGTCGAGGCTATTATTTGGTTTTTTATGTTTTATATTTTCCTAATAGCCGCGGCTCTCCAGCCGCGGACTTCGATGCCTTATTTGGGTGGCGCTCCCAAACTCGATTTGGGAGCGATGGAAGTTCAATCCCAAACCCCGCCTTTGGCGGGGGGATTGCCACCCCCGTCAGGCGACGCCACAAAAAAATCGATTCTGTCGTAAAATGCGGGCTAAAACGCGGGGTCAAGAAGCCGGGAGGCGAAATCGGTCCTTAGACCAATTTCGCGTTCAACTTGATCTCCACGCCTGCCAGCGCTCTCGATACCGGGCAGTTCTTCCTGGCGTCCTCGGCCAGGCTCTGAAATTTATCCTCGTCAATATCCGGAACCTGGGCTTCCATATTTAATACGACGGTGGTAATGGTGAAACCATCACCGACTTTATCCAGGTGAACATTGGCCTCGGTCTGCACCATTTCCGGTTTGAATCCCTTTTCGGCCAGGGTGGCGGAAAAAGCCATGGAGAAACATCCGGCATGGGCCGCCCCTATCAATTCCTCGGGGTTGGTTCCGGTCCCCTCCTCGAACCTGGATTTGAACGAATACTGTCCCTCGAAAGCGCCGCTTCCGAACTTCATGTCGCCTTTGCCCTCGAACAGATTGCCGTGCCATACAGCCGTAGCGTTACGAATCGGCATAAAAACCTCCTGTCATAATATCAAAACGTTTCCAAACACATTTCTTAATCAGCATACTACATAAAACCAAAAACCGGCGGTTTGGTTTCGGTTTTCGCCGAATTAGATGAAGTTTGTTCGGCTGTTTGAAAAAACCGTCTGCAGAAGAGGATATCGGTGCCCCACCCAACAGGTGGGTGAAATTAGATAAAAGGAGAAAAAATAACCTCCCCTGGCAGACGGAGCAGAGGGGAATATTCTCCGGGCCGAATTTGTATAAAGAGTAGCCCGAGATCTTTGAGGGATGGGAGCTTGAAAAATGGATATTCATTGACAAATTCATGAATATTGGATATATTTGAATAGCATCCCGGAGGATGGAATGAAAAAGCTGATTATTACCGCCTTAATTCTCTTAATGGCAAATGCCTACGCCCAGGATATAGAATATGTTTCCTCCGCTCTTTACTCCGGCCAGTATAATTCAATCTATGTTGCCGGATCGTATGCGTATTGCGGAGCACACAGATCTTTTCAAATACTTTCTATTGACGATCCGGAGAATCCATCGTTTATCGGGGGTTATCCCTTAGAAGGCAGAGTTCGCGATGTGGCCGTTTCGGGCGATTACGCTTTTCTGGCGGAGCAAATTAATTCATATCCATACGGGAATAGAACTATCCTAAGATCTTTCGATATTTCCTCGCCATCTCATCCGTCACAACTTGATAGCCTTAATATGGGGAATGGCGGCAGTTCTATCGCCTTATTCGGTGAATACCTTTTCCTATCGCATTATTATCAGGGATTATACGTAATAGATATTTCCAATCCTTCGAATTTGAATTTAGTTACGCAATATGACACGCCCGGTTATGACCATTATGTAACTGTCTCGGGTAACTATGCTTATGTGGCTACCTCGACTTGTGAGTTAATAATCTTAGATATATCCGACATTCTGAATCCTAATACGGTGGGTATTTTTGATTCAACAGGTTTCAATAATTCAATTTATATTCGAGATGAATACGCATATCTCGCCATGGGCTGGGGGGATATAATGCCGGGCGTTCTTTTCATTGTCGATATTTCCGACCCCGGTAATCCTTTCCTGGTGGGAGATTATTGGTCAATCGGCGCCTATTTTAGGGTTTACGTAGAAGGCGATTACGCCTATGTTATTTCCGCTCCCGAATTTGGTATAGATCTTCTAATAATTGATATTTCTAATCCGGCCTCACCGACCCTTGCGGGAAGCTATTATCGTAACGTTGGCTACCTTGACTTATCAGTTGATTATCCTTATTGCTATTTGGCTGGTGTCGAACCGGAACTTCTAACACTAAACGTCTCCGATCCCCAGAATCCGCAGCTTGTCGGACAATATGACGCGCCGGGATATATAAGGGCCGTTGATGTTGGAGACAGCGTCGCCTTTGTGGGCGCGCATGATGGACTATGGACAGTAGATATTTCCGATATTTACAATCCCGGTATATTAGCCAATGACGAAACTACAGGCTTTATCGGCGTTATCCAACTTCAGGGCGAGTATGCCTATGCTTCCTCATCCGATAGCCTGGTTATTATCGATATCAGTGTCCCCTCAGCGCCGGTACGTGCAGGTTCATATTTCATACAGGGAATATGGTCTGTTTTTATATCGGGCGCCTACGCTTTCATATCAGATTTCAGCGACGGTTTGGTAATAGTAAATATCTCGAATCCATCAAATCCTACTTTTGCCTCTCAACTTCAACTTCCCGGACATACTTATGAGGTATATGTTCAGGGCGATTACGCATATATTGCCAACCGGGATTACGGGCTTTTCGTAGTTGATATAAGTGATATCTCCAATCCGCTCCTGGTAGGAAACTGTGATGCGCCTAACTACGCTGTAGGAGTATTTGTTGATGGCGATTTTGCCTATGTCGCCGATGGATACCACGGCGTGCAAATTATTGATGTCAGTAATCCTCTAAACCCAGTATTGAGATTTACGATTGATACGGAAGATTACGCGAAAGATGTTGTGGTTTCGGGAGACTACGCCATAGTCGCCGACGACAGCGCGGGCGTCCAGGTGGTCGATATCTCCGATACGGGAACACCGGTCATCGTGGCGAGCTACGACACGCCGGGCGAAGCCGTTGATCTCAAAATCAATGGAGATTATATCTTTGTCGCCGATTATTATTCGCTGATGATCCTGCACCTCGACAGGGAGACAGGCACGCTTGAACAACCGAGTTTTCCATCAGAATTTCTTTTGGGGCAGAATTATCCCAACCCGTTCAACGCGCGAACCACAATCGAATATGACATTCCCATCGCGTCGCCGGTGGTTATAGGGGTCTTCGATATCCTGGGCCGCAAAGTCGAGACTCTGGTTAATGGTTTCCGGTCGCCAGGCTCATATAATACCGTTTGGAACGCCGATGATATGTCGTCGGGATTATATTTCTATCGGCTGCGGGCGAAGGATTATTCTGAAATAAAGCGGATGCTGTTATTAAAGTAATCTGCCAGGTCAGTGACCGAACGGCGGCGCGATGCCCCACCCAACGGGTGGGTGAAACCGAATAAAAGGGGAAAATTAACCCCACCTGGTAGGTGGGGCACCATTAACACGTAGATAACATTTTAATTACCGCCGCGTCCCCTCTTTATAAAACGGCGGCTTGACGATCTCGGCTGTGATTATTTTTCCCCTGATATCGATTCCGATTTCGTTGCCGGTTTTATCATAAGGCTTATCGATATAACCGGCGCCGACGCCCTTCTCCAGCATGGGAGAGAACATCCCCGACGTTACCTCTCCTACCTTTTTACCACCGCAGACTATGGGGTAATGCTGACGGGGAATACCTTTTTCTTTTAACTCGAACGCCACCAGCCTTCTTTTTAGGCCCTCGGTCTTAACTTTCGCTATGGCCTCCTTGCCGACAAAATCGGATTTATCAAGCTTCACCGTCCAGCCCAGGCCGGCTTCGAGGGGATTGGTGGTCTGATCAATATCGTTACCATAAAGAGCGTACTTCATTTCGAGACGCAGCGAGTCGCGCGCGCCCAATCCGATAGGCTCGCCATCGAATTCCCTGGCGGCGTCCATGGCGGCATCCCAGACCTTCTCCGCATATTGCGGAGGTAAATACAACTCGAAGCCGTCCTCGCCGGTGTAACCGGTACGGGAGAATATCATCTCCACCCCGGCGACATTCGCGGTTGCGGACCAGTAGAAAGGCATAGATTCCAGGTCGTAATCGGTCCTCTTCGCCAGTACCTTCTGGGCGTCGGGACCCTGGATCGCCAGGAGCGCGGTTTCATCGGAAAGGTTTGTCAGCTTAACATCATCCGATTTGATAAGCGATTTCAGATGCGCGAAATCCTTGTCGATGTTGGAGGCGTTGACCACCAGCATATAATTATCGCCGAGATTGTAAACCAGCAGATCGTCCACAATACCGCCGTCGGGATAACACATACAGGTATAAAGCACCTGCCCGATTTCAAGGGGCGTGATATCATTGGTGACCGCATTCTGCACAAACTGCCGGGCGCCTTCCCCTCTTACATAAAACTCCCCCATATGCGAGAGATCGAAAAGCCCCACTGTTTTCCTGACTCTTTTATGCTCCTCCGTCATCGATCGATATTGCAGCGGCATGTAGTATCCCGCAAACTCCACGATTTTTGCCCCCAGTTTCTGATGCTTATCGTAAAACGGTGTTTTCTTTATCATTCCCATTCTCCTCGATTCTATTTTCATGGGAGCGAATATAATATAAATATGGTTCGCTGGCTAATTGTAATTTAAAACAGGAGGCCAGGCCCCGGGAAAGCCTGACCTCCGGGTTGACAATACCAGATGAAAACCAAGGTACTGTACCATAAGGAGAGAATAAAGTTACCTCAATAACACCGTCCTGTCGGCGGCTCTAAAATATGCTGAGGAGATTCGATATTTAAAATTAGATTATTATACATAGGCGGCCAACCTTATAGACATATACAATTATAGGCCGATTTTATTCCCCGGAAAATGTAGTTTTTTGGCAGTATATAAAAGTTCACTTCCCCGTCAGCCCGTAGCCTTTGAGCTTCTTGGAGAGATTGCCCCGATCCATCTTGAGCATCTTTGCGGCCCTGGTGATATTGCCGTCACAGTCGAGTAGAACGTCCTGTAATAAATTCCGCTCGTAGCGGGTTGTATGTTCTCTTAACGATAACGCCTTGGGGACCGGCCCCTGCCGGGAATAATCGCGGCCACCCTGCATATCGGAGAGGGCGTCTGATATATCCTGCTCGGTGATGGTGTCGCCGTAACTTAGCGCGGCGGTTCTCTCGATTATATTTTTCAACTCCCGCACATTGCCCGGCCAGTGGTATGCCTCCAAGCGGGTCATCCCGCCCGGCTCGATCCGCAGACGGCCGTAGCCCAGATCGTCGAGGAAATGCCTCGCCAACAGGGGAATATCATCGATCCGATCTCGTAAGGGCGGTACGTATACCGGGATGACATTTAATCTAAAATACAGATCCTCCCGGAATTTACCCTCGCGGGTCAACTGCTGAAGATCTTTATTGGACGCCGACATGATCCGCACATCAATTTTGATATCCTTCGATGATCCCAGCCTCTGGATCGCCGATGTCTCTATTGCCCGTAACAGCTTGGCCTGGTGTTCCGGCTTGAGCTCGCCCACCTCGTCGAGGAAAAGCGTGCCGCCGTCGGCTGATTCCAGCTTGCCGATCTGCCTTTCCACCGCGCCGGTGAAGGCCCCTCTTTCATGGCCGAACAGCTCCGACTCGAAAAGCTCTCCGGGAATCGCCGCGCAGTTTACCGCCATAAATGGCCCCGTCATCCTGGGTGAGGAGAAATGAATGAACCGGGCCGCCATCTCCTTACCCGCCCCCGGCTCTCCGAGTATATATACCCTGCTGTCGGTGTCAGCGACGCGCCTCAATTTCTCTTTCAATGATCTTATGATACTTGATTGCCCTACCAGCTCGTTCTGGGAAAGGAGCGACCGCCGGAGACCGGCCAGCTCCAGCTGCATCGATTTTTGCTTTATGGCGATACCGGAATCGATCAATAATTTCTCGGGATCAGGGGGCTTTTCGATTATATTAAACGCTCCCAGCCTGGTGGCATCGATGGCGTCCTTTATGGTAGCCTGCCCCGAGACTATTATTACCGGCGCGGTAATCCTCTGAGCTTTCAGCATTTTTAAAACTTCGACCCCGTCGACGTCCGGCAACCCTATATCGAGGATTATCAGGTCGAAGCGATCGCCGGATGACAGTTCTAAAGCGGTGTTGCCGGTTAATGCCCCGGTCGGGACATATCCGTTATCCTTGTATAATGATGACAACGAATCGATAACCGCCCGATCATCGTCAACAATTAAAACTTCCGGTTTGAATTTCATATTATTAAGTTACATTATGACGCTATTCGATGTCAATCCTTATATGAGTATTTTTTACACGATTTCCGAAAAATCGTGATTATTGTAGTTTTATTAAAATTTCTTTCAATAAGGATTCGTAATTATCCCTTCTAAGCTGCACAATTTCGACATTATCAATCGATTTCAATCCATCGCAGAAAGGGTGTGGTTTATACAGGATTGTCGCTATTATGGGAATCTCGCTTTTGAATACGGTTAGGATTAGCTCCCTGAATCGGGCCGAATAGAGCTCCATCTTGCCGATCTCATCGATTATAAGCAGGTTTTTGCCGTTAATCGCCTTTTCGATTTCCGGCAGAGCAATTTTTTCGAACGCTTCGATATCGACCCCGTACTTGCCCACCCGGTTTTTGGAGCGGATATCGACATGAGACAGAACCGCTTTTTCTCCCCCGAACGATTCCACCTCGAAACCGACCCTGGTACCGCCTTTACGGATCTCGGCGGTGAAGAATCCGTTAACCGGATATGAAATGTTTTCGGCGATTCGCTTGATCAGCGTGGTCTTGCCGCAACCGGGCGAGCCGGTGATCAGGATTTTTAC
>CBFCYP010000107.1:0-11592 GCA_965602185.1 uncultured bacterium | reverse complement strand
TCCTCGAAGCCCCGGCCGGTTAATCCGTTGGGGGCGCAACGGGCGGTAATATGCGCAATTTCGGCTAAAAACGCAAGGGGGGATAAGCTCCCTGCGCGGTCAGGAACCCCTTCCTGACCGACGCCTATTGGTTGTAAGACGGCGCTTGGTATCTAGGCATGAATGCTTATGCTTTCGGCAAAAGCACGCCATCCCTATAAAAAATCGTCACTATACTAAATCAGTTTGGCGATAATTTTTAAAATGATATTCTTTAAAGAGTCAATAATAATCGCAAGACATATCGATCCCAAGAACCACCTTAGGATTGCAGGTCGTCTTTTCCCCGTTCCTTTTAATTCCATATATGGAAATAGCCACCTTGCGAAGTTGAATAAAATTCTAAAAATAAGGAGAACGACAATAATGAAATATATATAAATAAATACCTGTAATGTAGTGTTAAAAGATGCAATATAATTGCCAAAGAGCATTTGTATTCGATAAAGATACAAAAAAGATAATGGAAGGATTATCGGCCATAAAATAATATCGTAAATATTTTTCTTATGAAACCATGACCATTTATTACTACCTTCTCTGAATAGATCAAGCACCGCGTCTTCCGTACCCGCCACCCAGTTATCGTCAGATCCCTTTATTTCAAATGCATTTAGGTGTTCCGTTGCCTTAGAAGGGCTGACAGTTAAATCGAAAATAGGACCCCTATCAAAATCCAATTCCAGTCGAACTGAATGTGTTGGCAACATATTAAATTTGCGTTGAAAAGGCTCAATGTTGGTGAATATGATATTAGTCAGCGCCGCTGATAGATTTGACTCATCTAATATTTCTTCATTTTGGGCCACCAGGAATTTTCCTTTTGAGTATTGCCTAGAACCATAGATAAGAACAACTTCCAGCACGTATGAATCTTGAACGGATTCTTTTAGCTTATTATAGTCATCGATAGACTGCCCTGGTATTTGCTGTAGTTCGCCACTAGCAATTTTTCCGGCCTCTATGATCGCTTTATCCAATATATTATATAGCCTTTTTAGAAAAGAGATATTGATTGTTCGGGAAGGTATTTTTGGTATTCTAGCACTTATTCCAGTTATATTGGTTTCATTTATTTTTTCATTTGTCACCTATTACCCCTTCAGTAATATTATTCATCATCTCTTTAACGAATCCCTTTTGACGAAAGATATGGGGCTAAAATCTCATAATTTCGCAATATTGTCCTTCCGCAAATTATCTATTCTATAATATAATACAATTGCAACTATTATTCCGTCAAGATCTTTCAACAAGTTCCCGTTCGGTCAGGTCGTAGGCCGCAGGCCGTGACCTGACCGCCGAAACCGTCGGATCACGGCCGCCTGCGGCATACGCATGCGACTCTGGAAAGAGTCGCCTATTAAGGGGGGAGTGGTGGTTGGCGTATCTCTCGGTGCGCCAACACCGTGTTGGCAGACGGGGACGTCTGCCAACCACATGAATACTGGGAGCCTTATGGCGCGTTTACGACTTATTATTGGATTCACATTATTATGGGGTGGGTGTTTACCACATTGCTGGCGGCCAAGTTCACCGGGCTTATCCGCAGGGAATGAGGGTATTGGTACCCTATCTACAAAATTATTATTATAGACCCGTAGGGGCTGATCTAAGATGTATGATCTTATGACATAGTTTACAGTTTGTATCAGGATATCCTGAACGCCGGGATGCGGGAATACTCTCTTAGCTGCTTCGCCCTTTTGGATATCTCCGCCGGTTTCAACCTCGCCGTCCGGCGGCAGCTGAAATCCTCCACGCAATACGATGCCATCACCGTGCCGGCAACCAGCGCCCGGCGAAAAGTGTCCTCATTTAAGCGTCTCGATCGAGCCAGGTACCCGATGGTTCCGCCTGCGAAAGTATCCCCCGCCCCGGTGGGATCCTTTACCTTCGAAAGCGGTATGCTGGGCAGGGCGAAAAAGCTCTTCTTGCCGAACAGCGCAACCCCATGTATGCCCTTTTTTATAATTATGTATTCGGGGCCGAACTTCAGCAGCTGATTCGCCGCGGCGGGTAGCGATGATGTGCCGCAAAACATGCGGGCTTCATCCTCGTTAATGCAGATAACTCCTACTTTACGGAATACCTTCTCAAGCAATTCCGGCTCCGATTTGATCCAGTAGTTCATGGTATCGCACATCGCGAGTCTCGGGCTCTTGACCTGCGACAGAACATCGAGCTGCAGGGCGGGATGAATATTCTCCAACAGAATAAAGGGAGTATCGCGGTACGATTTCGGGATCACCGGGTTGAAAGATTCGAATACATTAAGATCCGTAACCCGGGTATGGGCGGCGTTCATGTCTCCCTCGTAATAGCCCGACCAGTAAAATGTCTTTCCGGAATGATCTATCTGAAGTCCCTCCAGATCGATCCCCTTTCGTTTAAGGAGATTGATATGCTTACGCTCAAAATCATATCCAACAACACCCACTATACCCGACGATGTAAAATACGACGCGGCGATTGAAGCGTAAATAGCTGAACCCCCCAGAACCTTTTCAGCTTTCCCAAACGGGGTCTCGACCGAATCTATGGCGACCGAACCGACACTCAGAAGTTTCATTTATTCATCTCCAAATTCAAATGCTCAAACGGACTTTGCGAACAACTCTCCTGACAAACCGGGGCAATAATAAGGATATATTCAGTTTTTATCAATAGCCTAATAAGCGTCGCCGGTATTGGGGGGGCAATCGGGGTAGAACATCGGCTTGCCGCCGAAGCAGAGGCCGCTGCCGGCGTCACAGAAATTCCGATAAGTTCGGTTGACTATCTCAGCTAATTATTTTACTTTCACAAACAAAATTTCCGTCAAGGGATCACAATGACAAATCCGACACCGGTTCAGCCTCCTTCGAAAGAAGGCCTTATTACCCAGCTACGCGGCTTCAAGAGAGCGTTCTGGATGGTCAACGCCATGGAGATGCTGGAGCGGCTGGCTTATTACGGGGTCAGGGTCGTTATCCCGATTTATATTGCCCAGGCCGACGAAATTAACGGTCTTCATTTCACACAGATCGAGAAGGGTTACATATTCATGATCTGGGCTCTGGTACAGTCGCTGGTACCGGTTTTCTCGGGAGGTTTCGCCGACAGGTATGGTTACAAAAAAACTATCGCCGTCTCCATAGCCATTAAGATAGTTGGATATTTGATGATGGCCACCCAGAGGGAATTCTGGCCGTTTCTTATAGGATGCTGCGTCCTGGCCGCGGGAACCGCTATTTTCAAACCGGGTGTCCAGGGCACGCTGGTCAAAACTCTCGATAAGAAAAACTCCTCGATAGGGTGGGGTACCTTCTATATGCTGGTGAATATCGGCGGATTCCTGGGACCGCCGCTGGCGCATTTTCTGTACGGCTGGTCCTGGCCGACGGTCTTCTATGGATGCGCCGTCATTGTCTCGCTTAATTTTCTCATGCTTTTCACCTACAAGGAGATACCTGCCGGAGGAGATCAGAGCGGCGGGATCATAAAAATAGCCAGGATTACGTTCAAGAATATATGTAAACCGAGGCTGGCGGTATTTATCCTGATCATGTCCGGTTTTTGGCTTATGTTCATGCAGCTATTCGATCTGCTTCCCAATTTCATCGTCGACTGGGTCGATTCCTCCATGATAGTTCAGACATTCCATCTGCCCGCCATGTTTACCGTGGAAACGGCGCGGGGAACACAGATTACCCAGGAATGGCTGATTAACGCCAACGCCGGCCTGATTATTCTTTTGGTTGTCGTTATCTCCTGGATGGTAGCGAGGATGAGACGGGTGCATTCCATCCTTATGGGAATTACCGTCTCCTCCGTCGGGCTGATTGTGGCGGGATTCTCTATGGCCGGTTATATGTGCATTCTGGGTATACTCTGTTTTTCACTCGGGGAAATGCTGGCCTCCCCCAAGATGAATGAGTATCTCGGCGTAATAGCGCCGGAAGGCGAAAAGGCGTTATATATGGGATACGCCAATATCCCCGTGGCCATAGGATGGGCCTACGGTTCGTTCATGGCAGGCAACATTTACGATAAAATGGGCGACAAGGCTAATCTTGCCATACGCTATCTTGCGGAAAATTATAACATCACCGAAAATATAACCCGCCCCGAGGCCATGATAAAACTGCAGGAATATCTGAATATAAACGCCGTCGACGCCACCAACCTGCTCTGGAAAACATACAATCCCTACCAACTCTGGTATCCCTTCGCGGCTATCGGGTTCGCGTCCGCCCTGGGGATATTTTTCTATTCGCTCTGGGCCAAAAAATATGAAGCCCGGGATATTTAGGCCTAAAAAGCCGCGAAGTAATAACGGAAAATCGAGGAATTGATGTCGACATGAAAATCAGAACACGACCCCTTCTCATATATGCTGTATTGATAATCCTACTGCTCTCAGTCGGCTTTTTCAGTTTGACATCCATGCTGGAATTAAGCGAATCGGCCGATTAACTTTCGGATTTGTTCATATGAACCATGAATCTTCACTCAAATTCCCAATTGCAGCATCTTATTTATTGAATTATAACAAGTTAGAATTGATTAAACATAGAATCGTGATGGCTTGGTTATTGATAACTTATGCTATTATGTGAAATGTCGGTTAATCCTTGCGGCTTTTATTGCCGTTTGTATGTTATTTAATTATTTTATGACTGGTGGAGAAATCGTTGCCGAAGCCTTAATAGATCAAGAGGGTAAAAGAAATGAAAAATCCGGATCGGGATTCAAGGAATTCTGAAAAAAATATTTTGCGACGCCCTATGGAAGATATCGTTCCTCCATCAGGTCCCATGCAAGGAACGAAGATATGTGTTATCGGAGCTGGCTTCGTAGGTATCGTGACGGCTGCTGGTTTTGCCAGATTCGGTCACCAGGTAGTATGTGTTGACAAAGATCAGAAGCGCCTTTCTTTGTTAAGATCGGGACGGCTTCCCTTTTTTGAACAAGACCTGGAAAATCTGGTTAAAAATGGGTTATCAAGCGGTCGGTTGGTTTTTGAATCCGATCCGGCGAAAGGTGTTGAGGGGAAAAAGGCTGTATTTTTGACAGTTGGAACGCCGTCATCCAATGGCGGTCGCGCCGATCTCTCCGCGCTGCATAAGATTATCTCTATTCTTTCAAAAAACATGAAGCCGGGGCAGATTCTGGTTATAAAAAGCACTGTCCCGGTCGGCACCGCTAATACGATTAAGAAATTCTTCTCACAGAACGGTAACCGGGTTGATATTGACGTGATAAACAATCCGGAATTTCTTCGCGAAGGCGGAGCTGTTCATGATTTCTTCAATCCTCACCGAATTGTCATCGGCGGAAGCTCCGAGGCTGCCATAGAGGAGATTTCCCGCATTTATAAAATGGGTATGACCAAACCGGTACCGGTATTCGCGACCAATAATGAAACCGCCGAGATGATAAAGTACGCTTCCAACGTATTTCTTGCTGTTAAGATCGGTTTTATAAACGAACTCGCGCGCCTTTGCGATAGCGTCGGTATCAATGTCCTTGAGGTTGCCAGGGTTATTGGAGCCGATCCCAGAATCGGGAAGGAATTCCTGAATCCCGGCCCCGGCTGGGGCGGATCCTGCCTGCCCAAAGACCTCCAGGAATTTATCGGCCTGGCCGATTCGTTGGGAGTTTCTCTATTTATTCCCAAAGCCGTCAGCCGGGCGAATCTTTATCAATTCGAACACGTTTTCTCAAAAGTGAAAAGCCTGGTGGGGGATTTAAAAGGTACTAAAATCGGTGTGCTCGGATTGACTTTTAAAGCCAACACCAGCGATCTCAGGGAATCTCCTGCCATGCCCATATTAATGAAACTGCTGGAAACCGGAGCGGAAATAACCGCTTATGATCCTGCCGCCGACAGCATTGCGGAAAGCCTCCTTTCGGGAGTCGTCAGAGTGGACGATCCTTACAAGACGGCGGAGGATGCCGACTGTATACTTATTTTAACTGAATGGGCCGATTTCCAGCTTCTGGATTGGGGACGTATCAGAGATCATATGAAAAATAAAAATATTGTCGACGCCAGAAATATTCTTGCTCCGGAGCTTCTAAAGCGATACGGTTTTAAATACGAAAGCGTCGGGCAAAATTAGACATGCCGAAAGACCGGTGCCAGAATAAATTTGCATAAGGCGCCGGTCCTGATACAAAACCACCGACGGTTACGACTATCTCGCCCAACGGCGGTGAGAATTGGGCGGCGTATTCCAATCAAATAATATTATGGAGCGCCACCGATAATGTCGGGTAACCTCTATCGATATCTTCTATTCACCGAACGGAATCGGAGGTCCGTATAATCTGATCTCCTCCGGAGAGACTAATGACGGTTCATATTTATGGAACATTCCAGAAGATACAACCGACAACGCTTTTATAAAGATCATCGCACATGACGCCGCGTCTAATACCGCCGAGGATCTGTCTGACGGCGCCTTCAGGATATACAGCAGTCCCTCCAGCTGCGATTATGTTACAGGTGACATTAACAACTCAGGAGAAACAAACGGGCTGGACGTTGTTTTTATGGTAAGCTATTTCAAAGGTGGAGGTCTACCACCATATATATGTCAGTGTACTCCTGGAAACAGCTGGCACGTTGCCGGTGATGTTAACAACTCATGTTCTTTTAACGGTCTGGATGTCACCTACCTGGTCAGCTTTCTCAAAGGCGGGCCTGGCCTGGTGCCGTGCCAGAATTGTCCGCCTGATTGATATCACGGGGATTTAAAATATCGTCAAAATTTATATTTTCCTTACCTGACGCTTTATCTGCAATCATATTGTAGAATCACTATTTCACCAAACAAATATGAATCAATCAATGGTAATTATATTATTGACAACTAAAAAAGCTTAAAAGACTAAACTACTTTTTTCTTTTTTTCTTTTTTAGGTTTTTTCTTGTCTTTTTTGGGACGGTCCTTCGATTTGCCCATATCGAAACTCCTTTCCATCACTACTTAATTGCCCCTGCCGAACAGACATTCTTATATATATTACACAAAATACTCTCTGTCGAGCAAGCTTTTTTCGGTAATGCTTATTACTTCAGTATATTGTATCGATGGTGAAATTGTAATCACATACCTGCATTCGATATGCATTAATTGAAAGGCGCCCTGAGATGGCAAGCCTGCAAATAAAAAAAGGGAGCCAAAGCTCCCTCAATAATAATGATCGTCAATTCGCTTATTCGGCCTTGAACAGATCCTTATAAATCTTCTGTATCTCCCCGGACCGTATGGCCCCTTTCAAATCCGCCGTCTGCTTGCTCAGCCAAGCGTGCATGGGATCGTTCTGCATCAGGTTGTCCAGGTAGGCGTCGACCGTTGGATTATTAAACTCACGGGCTTCCGGAATCAGTTTGAAATAGAAATGCTGAGCCACTTCGTAAATACCGTGCCACCAGGTATAATCGGGACCCATCATAGAGGCACCGTGACGCGCGCGCCGTCCCTCGTGATGCCACAGTTCCCAGTAGGTCCACTCGATCTTGTTGGCGAAGCTGGCGGGATTTTCCAGCAGCTTCTGCTCCCTGACGATATTCATAATATCGGTAGCAGGTTTGGCGAATTTCCCGTCGTAAAGATTCACCAGCCCGTCAAACTGGTAGAAATGTCCCTCGGCAAATGTCCTCCCGTGGCAGTTGGTGCATACCGTCAACATCCTTTCCCGCTTTTCCTGCCAGTTATCTTTATGTTTCGATATGGGCGGCCTTAAAGTCCAGCTTAACCTCGTACCCACGTCGTGATTGAGCTTCATGGTCGGTGTAGCCGACATATGGCAGGTGGCGCAGGTAGGCGCTTCGTAATAATCCTTGCCCACAACCCAACTGTCGGAGTCGAGATTCATTTTATCGATATTGGTGAAATAAGCGTTCCCATGCTTGGATTCCTCATACACTTCCTTCTGGGGATGGTCGGGACCGAGATGGCATTTGGAACAAGCTTCCGGCTGGCGGGCCTGGGCTTTGGAAAAGGCGTGACGGGTATGGCAAGCATTGCATGAGCCCTTGGAGCCGTCGGGATTCAATCGACCAATACCTGAATTCGGCCAATTCTTCCTGGAGAGTTTATTGGGAGAACTGGCATCTATTATGACCTTGGTCCCATGACAGCTCTCACAACCCGTAACCGCGGCCGGGTGCCCCCCTGCTACATGCGCCAGATAGGCGTCCTGGGATTCCAGAATTAATCCCGCGGTGGCATGATATGAATTTTCCACCTCCCGCGCCTCGGTTTCATGACACACACCGCAGTCTTTCGGAGTAACCAGCGTGGCGATGGTTACTCCCTCGTGCTCGAACGCATCAACGTCCGTTTTATCCGCACCATGGCAATCAATACAGCTGATTTCATTCAAGGCATGTTTCGACATCTCCCACTGCTGAAACAAAGCCGGCATATTGTCTTTATGGCAGTCCGTACATTCATCCGCCGAAGACAGCGCAAATCCCAGTATGATAAAAATGGCGGCCATTAAAAAATTTGATGTTTTCATGCTCCTCTTTACCTCCATCAATGTTTAAAAACCCGCTATCTCTCGAATCCGGTACATCCTAAAATCCTGCCGTCAGCATGAGATAAATCCAGAAAGACGGATCGGCTTCGTAAATCCACTCATCGGAAGCAAAAAACGCCGAAACGCCGCCCTGAAATCCAAGGCCCTCCTGGATCGGACGCTTGAAGGTGATATCGATTTCCTGGCCGATAGCTTTCGACATCCCGGGGGTCGCGGATGTATCGGAGGCGTCGACGTGATCTTCCATGGTTTGAAAATGATGAATATCGATATCGATGCTCCATTTCTCGTCAGGTTCAATAGTGCCGCGCAGAATTATATCCATCAGGCCGTCGGTTCTGTTGGCGATGAAATAATCCATATACCCGCGGAATTTGTGCCCTGTATAGTAAAGGTTGTCGAACCATTTATTTTTGTCGTCAGTCAGATCATCGTCTCCTGACGTGATATCAAAACCGATTCCTATTTTGCTCACCTGTGAATAAATGAACATAATTTTGTGCTTCGGGGAATAGTAGAGATCGCCGGCAATCATGTAGGCCGAGATATCATTAGCCGCCCGGTTTCCGACCTGCAAGGCGGCATCGAACACATATCCAAGACCTGATTTGAGTTTCTGCTTGAAAAGCCCGCCGAAAGTATACCTCGCCAGGGCGTAATCATTGCCGATTTTCCGGGAATCCCAATCATAAAGCACGAAAACATCCAGACGATCCTGAAGGAAAGTCCCGTATATTCCGTACAGCTTCCAATCCCTGTGGTTGGGAGGAGTGTCGAACGAACGCTCTATCACCTTCAAAATAAAGAAATCCGCCTTGAAGGCATCTCCTTGCGTTTTCAGGCGAATACCGTCGAATGAACGCCCCACATTGCTCCAGCCGACATTGCCCATCAACCTGTGACGGCCGTAGGGAGCCTCAAATCTTCCCAGCTGGAGAGACAAATTTTCCGCGAAAAGATTCTTGAGTTTTAAATAGCCTTGATGAACACCGAGATTGGTATCGTTGGTTAATTCGGCGGAATTCACTCCCAGGTTACGGGAGTCCTGCATCTGGAAATAAACAACCGCATCCTCGATGGCGGTGACTTTCAGATTAACTCGAGTCCTCAAAAGCGACATCTCGTTCATGGCGGTGCCGTAGTCGAAGTCTTTGCCGTCGTACTCAATTCTCCAGCGCATCTGCCCGCCCAGGTCGAGCCCGTTCCCGATCTCCGCGGCAAACGATGTTGACAAAAGCAAGATTACCAGAATCGCTGCCATACAGCCCATAACCGTTCTCTTTTTCATACTTCCTCCTTTTAGTTTTTCAGATTTTTATACCGCAATGACTTCGGCCCTGTCAATACCATTATGGAGCTATATAGCCCAGATAATCGATGTGTTGAGCTATTTTTATATCTATAATTTATAATTGTCTGGCGGAAACGCCCTTATTTCACCAGCGTCATCTTCCGGGTCTCGGAAAAATCTCCCGCTTTTATGCTGTAGAAGTAGGTTCCGGAGGAATAACCATCGGCATCCCAGGTTACGCTGTGCTCACCGATACTCTGCATGGTATTCACCAGCGTTTCGATCCGTCGCCCGAGGAAATCATATATATTTATGGAAACGGGCCCTGCATCCGGAAGGCTGTATTCTATCATAGTCCGTGAGTTAAACGGATTCGGGTAATTTTGAGAAAGTGAGTAATTTTGGGGAATATTATTATCAAATGGCTTTATATCAATCGCAGGATCGACATCAATACGAAACGCGCTGGCCGTTTCCACATCAATAGGCAGCCAATCTTCGCCCTCGCGGCGCAATGTATGTGGGCATGTAAGATTCGGATCAATATTTATACACCACCCACACCAGGTCGTTTCGCCGCCAATCGCCCATAACCAGTAAGATTCGCCGTCCTGCAGCATGGAGACGTTATTTCCCTGAAGGTGAATCGGGGGGCTCCACTGATCCCATGATTCGAATTCGGTAATAGTCCATTCTTCCATAACGTCTTCGGGAACGGGAGGCATGCCGTCGGGATTACCGGTAAGCCTGATTGTAACCGTATCCGGAGGCGAACTGTATGGAACGTAGAAAAACGCCACCCAGATATCAGTCACCAAACCATCGGCGGTGGATTGGAATTCCATGGCCTGTTCGACACCATATTGGCCGGCGACACTGTCCCCGGCAACGGTCCATCCCAGGCCGAAGTTATAATCCCAGCCATCATGACCGGGGCCGAAATTGTTATACACGGTTACCTGCGCTCCTAAACAGGAATAAAGTATCGTAATAAAAGCAACGGCATATATAATAGTTTTTGTTTTTGGTACTGACATGACTTATCTCCCTTTTTACACTAGAATTTGTCTCTTTTGGCCGCCAACATATATCTTTATGTTATAAATATAGCCGGATTACTAAATATGTCAACAATTTTTGTATAATTTACGCTATATGCAAAAGTGCTGCAGTCCAAACTGACGGCTCTCCCTACTTCACCAGCGTCATCTTGCGGGTCCCGGAGAATTCGCCCGCTTTTATGCTGTAAAAGTACGTCCCGGAGGAATTGCCGTCGGCATTCCAGGTTATGCTGTGCTGGCCGGCAATTTGCATGGTATTCACCAGCGTTTCGATCCTGCGGCCCATTAAATCGAAAACCTGAATCGTAACCGGGCCGTCATTTTCAAGAGAATATTTAATCGTCGTACCGGCGTTAAACGGGTTGGGATAATTGGACAGCGAATTATATCGGTCAGGAATGGCTACATCATCCGCTGAAGTCGGATATATCTCCACGAAATCGACATCATTGCGGTAGAAATTGGGCACGCACAGGATATTATCCCTCCGATTAATGTATATATCTGCCGGGCCATCATGACCTGATGATACCGTCTCCGGCGGATGAGAAAATAACGTGTCATACCTGTGACAGCTATTCGATGACCATTCGGACGTGTAAAGGCGGCCCTGGTCATCCCAGGCCAGGCCGTCCCCGGCGTAGCCATATGTATTGACAACAA
>CBFCYP010000106.1:0-12005 GCA_965602185.1 uncultured bacterium | reverse complement strand
CGCTAGCCATATTCAAGCCACAATTAGCGGGGGAGAAGCTAACAGCGCCAGCGGCCCTATTAGCACGGTCGGTGGGGGATCTTACAATATCGCCAACGGTGATTGGAGCGCAGTTGGCGGGGGATTTGTCAACTCCGCCAGTGCTAACTATAGCACTGTTGGCGGGGGCGAAGAAAACACGGCCAGCGGCGCTGTAAGTACAGTCGGCGGAGGAACTGGCAACACTGCCAGCAATTCCTATAGCACTGTCAGCGGTGGAAACGGCAACACTGCCAGCAATTCCTATAGCACAGTCAGCGGTGGAACCGGCAACACCGCCAGCAGTTTCTATAGCACTGTCGGGGGTGGAAATAATAACACCGCAACAGGTAATAGTAGTACAGTAGGCGGTGGCGGTTATAATGATGCTGCCAGCACGGCGGCCACAGTCGGTGGTGGAAATTATAATACGGCTTCCGGCGATTACAGTGCTATTGGTGGGGGGAGATTAAACGGTACTATCGGAAGAAGTAGTATCGTAGCCGGAGGAGAGCAAAGCCATGCTAATGGACAATATGCAGGTGTTAGTGGTGGTTTTCGCAATAATGCAATTGGCAACTACGCTTGGATAGGTGGCGGTGCTAACAATTATGCTCGCGGGCAATTTTCCGTTGTGAGTGGTGGAGGTGGAACATCTGCCGCCGATTCCAACTCCGCGTCAGGTACCGCTTCAGCTATAGGTGGAGGGGCGCGCAACACTGCCAGCGGCCTTGTGAGTACAATCGGCGGAGGATATAATAACACTGCCAGCGATAACTATAGTACAGTCGGCGGGGGATACAAAAACAGTAACGCAGGTGATTATTCCGTTATTCCCGGAGGCTACATGGATACCTTGACGTCACTGGCCGACTATTCGATGGCTTTTGGAAATCAAGTTTATGTAAATAATTCATACCGGGTTATTTTATTCGATGGGACATCCCATGGTCGGCTCGGAATAAACCGCGATGACCATGATGGTGTGCAGCCGCATCTGGGTATTCTCTATCCTATTCATGTTGGAACCGACGCAACCAACGGTAATGGCGCGTATTTAACTGACGGTGGCGTATGGACCAACGGTTCAAGCCGGGCGTTCAAAGAAAATTTCCAGGCATTTGATAGCCCGCAGTTATTATCCAAGATTTCCAGTCTGCAGGTCGATTCATGGATTTTCAAGGACTCTGATGAAAAACATATCGGGCCCGTTGCCGAGGATTTCGTAGCGGCCTTCGATGTGGGGATAATCAGAGAATCTGATGGGCAAAGAGAAAACCGATATCTTGCTGCCGGCGATGTTGCCGGCGTCGCACTGGCTGGCGTTAAGGAACTCATACAGGAGAATCGCGAACTCAAAGATCTCATTAGCCAGCTGGAAAGAAGGATCACGGAGCTGGAGAACAGGTAGGTAAGATTATTCGTGGTGTAGTCGCCTGACCCGACACTGTCTTTTTTGCCGGTTATTCGTCCGGAGGACAGTCCGGGCAGAAAATCGGGTTATCGCCACCTTTGAAATATGCCACTCCATAGGTTATATCGAGCCCATTGTATGAACAACTGCCATTCACATCGCCGCAATAATGCCAGGTATTGCAATCGCCGATTGGGCAATCGGGGCATATGGGGTCGCTGCCGCCTTTAAAGAAAGCGACTCCGTAAGTTATATCGAGCCCGTTATAACTGTCGCTGCCGTTAACATCGCCAACCACATAATCGCAACCGGAATTAGTATTCAAAAACACCGAAACATTATCTGTTAGATAATTCGCCGTCGCCAGGTCAAGATCGCCGTCGCCGTCGAGATCGGCGGAAAATATCGAATACGGTGCCTCGCCTGCGGGATAGTCCGAATGAGGGGTAAAAGTCGCGTCCCCGTTATTCAGTATCACCGAGATGTCATCGGAAAATTCATTGCTCGTAGCCAGGTCGAGATCGCTGTCGGCGTCAAGGTCGCAGGCGAAGACCACCCACGGACCCGATCCGACCGTATAAACCATATGAGAAGCGAAGGTACCGTTTCCGTTGTTTTCAAAGATCGATACGTTACTCGAATATGTATTCGCTGTAACCAGGTCGAGGTCGCCATCGGCATCCAGATCCGCCGCGATTATCGTCATCGGCAGATCGCCGGCGGTATATATCGTATAGGAGCCGAAGACACCGTTACCGTTGTTAAATATTACAGAAATAGAGTCAGTGTAATAACCCGAGGTTGCCAGGTCGAGGTCGCCGTCATTATCGAGATCAGCGGCGCATACCGATACCGGCCCATAATCGACGCCAACGAGATATGTCACTTGGGGTAAAAAGGTTCCGTTCCCGTTGTTCATCAGCACAGAGACATTATCGGTGCTCAAATTAGAGGTCACCAGATCCAGATCGCCATCGTTATCGAGGTCGGCGGAAAAGACGCTGACTGGGATCTCGAATATCGGATATACCGTATGGGGCGCGAACGTTCCGTTTCCGTTATTAAGAAGAACCGAGACGTTATCTACGGACATATTGGCGGTGGCTATATCGAGATCGCCGTCGCCGTCATAGTCGGCTGCAAAAATCGACCAGGGATCGTCGTCCACCGGGAATATGGAATGAGGAGAGTAGGTGCCATCTCCATTGTTTGGCAGTATAGAAACGTCGTAGGAATTGCTGTTGGCCGTAGCCAGGTCGATATCACCATCCCCGTCAAGCTCAGCCGCAAAGATCGACCAGGGACCGTCTCCGGCGGTATAAACCATGTGGGGATCGAACGTGCCCGAACCGCCATTTACAATTATCGAGAAAGACCACGTGTAGCCACCTAATAAAGGCATACCCAGAGATGATAGGATTCCCGAAGTTAGAGTCGCGGTTACAACCTCTCCAATATCGAAATCAGCGATCGGGTTCAGGGTGGCTGTTTTCGATAGGCTGTCATAGGTAATTGAGCCCGGATGTAGCCCCGTGCTCCGGGAATTTACAACGAAAGTATTGCTGTTAATGGTCGTACTATCCATATCAGTATCGAAAGTGACGGTTATAAGTGTGGCAGAAGAGACATTGAGTTCGTTTTGCGTCGGCGAAGTGGAAATGACCTGGGGAGATTGAGCGAAGCTTATGGCGGTTAAAAAAACGCGATACCAAAACTTATAACTATTTTGTTCATTTGATTCTCCCTATTTTTAACGTTTTTAGCCTTACTAATTTGTCTGCAATATCAAATTTCGGCCACAGCCGGGATCCTGGCGGCGCATCTTATCGGAACAACAGCGAATTTAAGACATTTCACTTTATGCCTCGACACCGCCGAACAGGTCCTGGTTTGCCCTTCTATTTTTCAAATGTTGTGGTTCTAAGATGCTTATGAAGCGCTCTCTAAATATTAAAATAATCAACATATGAATTTTGTCAATACAAAGATGATAAAACTGGCTATCTTCTCCAGAACTTGAGACTTCGCAGATTTTCGTCAATCTCTCATTTATCCTCTGGTCAGGATTCTCTGTAGAAAAAACGTACAATTAATCTGGCCGAATCCACATTAATCAATCCATTAATTTCAGATCGACCGTAGGCTTTATTGATATTTAGTTTCCTAAACCGAAAACCGCCCGTTCGAATCGGGCCGGGGGTAGGTTTCGAATGCTTTAGTTTGAGATTTTTTTATCAAAGTCGTCTCAACGAATTGAAATAGATCCACTCATAATATGTTGTAAATTTTCGACTTAACCTGCCGATTTTAATTACAAAAAGTGTTGACTTTTGGCAATTTTGACATTATTATCGTTAGGGTATTGACAATTAAAGATCGTCACCATTGTACGACAACTTTGATCGCATCTTACTTGGAGTATGGTAATGGGTTCTGAGATGCAATCGGTTCGGACTGGAAAAACCGGGCTGAATTTTGCATTTCGCGAAAAACTGAATAGTGTTGCCGAGGGTTTTCGGCATAACTATTGTTATCAATGTGGTGCCTGCGTGGCCGATTGCCCCGCGGGCAATTATTCTGAAGTCTTTAATCCGAGATTAATTCTTCTAAAGGCTATACTGGGCTTTGAAAACGAGCTCATTAGCGCCGAATCCGAAATCTGGGACTGCACCAACTGCTATACCTGTTCCGAGCGCTGTCCCCAGGACGTTCGTCCTATTGATGTGATAATCGCCCTGAAGAATATCTGTGTCAGGGAGGGGAAAGCCCCGCAGTTTGTGGGCAAGGTCTACGGATCGGTGATGGCGTCGGGTATTACCACCAAGATGTCATCGCTGGTGGAGAGGCGCCGGGAGGAGTTCGGCTTGGCTCCTGTGAAGGATGTGCCGGTTGAGGAATTAAAGAAAATGATCGGGCTGGATTGAAATGAAGTACACTCCGTTTTTCGGCTGCATGATGACCACCAAATATCCTCAGTTTGAGGCGGCGGTGCGTAAGAGCGTGGTCAAGGTGGGCATGGAGCTGGTGGACGTGGACGGTTTCAGTTGTTGCCCGGACCCGATCTACTTTCACGCCAGCAACAAGATGGACTGGTACACTGTCGCCGCCCGCAACATATCGCTGGCCGAAGACGTGGGGCACGATATTATTACCACCTGTTCAGGATGCACGGCGACGTTATCGGAGGTAAACCTGGCTCTTAAGGAGGACTCGGGTCTGAAGGATGAAATCAACAAAAACCTGAAAAAGATCGGCAGGGAATTCAAGGGTACGGTAAATGTCAGGCATGCGGTAACGGTATTGCGCGATGATTTCGGTATGGATAGAATAACTGAGACGGTTACCAGGCCTCTCCATAATTTAAGGGTTGCCGTGCATTACGGATGTCATCTGCTTAAACCGTCACGGGTAATGCGTGTCGATGATCCGGACAGACCGACGATACTGGAAAATCTTCTAAAAGCGATCGGCGCCGAACCGATTCATCACGATAAAACCCTGCTCTGTTGCGGAAGAGCCTGCACCACCGATTCCATACCGGATAAAATGGTAATGGACATTCTGGAAAATATCCAGAGTCATGACGCCGATTGTATGGGGCTTATATGTCCTACATGTTTCGACGAGTTCGACGTGGGGCAGATTCTTCTGGAAAGAAAATATGGCAGGAAATTCGAAATCCCGATCGTCTATTATTTTCAACTTCTGGCGATCGCGCAGGGGTACGACCCCAGGGAAGTGGGGCTGCATTTACACAAGGTCAGGCTGGATAAAATAATGGAAAAGGTGGCCCCTTAAATTAAGGAATATAAGTTTCTAAATATTCTGAACTGAAAATCAAAGGTATTTAAATACACTTTAAAGGATGGAAAAGAATAAGAGGGTATCAAATATCAAGTTGAATTTCGAGTGATCGAGATAAAATTATTTTGGCGATATAAAAATGGAACAATCCGGCGCAATGATTTGATCTGTTAAAAAAGCAAAAGGAAGCGGTAAGAATCAGAGGTAAGATAGTGACAAGCGAGCGACAAAAACAACGGCGGATTTATCCGCTCATGAATTCGAAAACCTCTGAAGGGGAATATCCATTCGGTTTGCCGCGAGATTACCTTCTTACTTTTAGAGTAGACTACAAAAATATAATCTATAAATGTTGGGATGAAAACGGAGATCAATTATGAAATACTGGCGAACTCCCCTGGATATCGATAAGCTGAAAATTCCCAGGGGAGAACTTCATATTATAAAGGAGCGATGCAAGGGATGCGGCTTTTGCGTTGAGTACTGCCCCAGGGATGTGCTCGAGATATCCGACGAATTCAACAGCAAAGGATATCATCCGCCGGTGGCCGTGAGACCCGAGAACTGTGTTAATTGCGATCTTTGTGAGATGCTTTGCCCCGATTTTGCGATCTACTGTACAAGGGTCGAGGATGAAAAGGAGGTGGCTAAGTGAAAGCTGATCCCAGAAATATTCTTACGGGAGCGAATTATCTCGACGGAAATCATGCCTCCGCCGAGGGTGCTATAGCTGCGGGATGCAAGTTTTTCGCGGGATATCCCATCACCCCATCCACTGAGATTGCGGAACGTTTTGCCCGTCGGATTCCCCTTCTGGGCGGCGTCTTCATTCAAATGGAGGACGAGCTCGCCAGCATGAATGCTATCCTGGGCGCCTCCTGGGGCGGCATGAAAACGATGACCTGCACCTCCGGACCCGGCTTTTCCCTGATGATGGAAAATTTCGGTTTGGGAATCATGCTGGAGACACCCACGGTACTTGTTAACGTTCAGAGGGGAGGCCCCTCAACCGGGCTTCCGACCTTACCGGGTCAGGCAGACATGATGCAGGCCAGATGGGGATCTCATGGCGATTATGAAGTTATCGCCCTGGCCCCGGATTCGCCGCAGGAATCATTCGAGTTGACCATACATGCATTCAATCTCTCAGAAAAGTACCGGATGCCGGTTCTGGTGATGACCGATGAATGTGTCGGGCATATGACCGAAAAAGTCATTATCCCGCCGGCTGAAGAGATAGAGTTGGTTGAACGAAGATACACCGATAAAAAACCGGGCGAGGCCTGGCCATTCGAATCCACTGACGGCGATATCGCGCCGATGCTGCCGGTTGGCAAAGGGTATAAATTTCATGTCACCGGATTGACTCACGATTACAGGGGCTATCCCGTAATCAGCGCCGAGGCGCAGAAGCTCAAAGTCAGGCATCTTATTGATAAAATTAATAAAAATGTCGATGATATCATCTGGATCGAGGAAAAGGACACCGACGACGCCGAAATAGTAATGCTTTCATACGGAATCTCCTCCCGGGTTATGCAACCGGCCATAGCCAGGGCGCGAAAAGAGGGTATCAAGGTCGGTCAGATAAAAATGGTAACCGTATGGCCTTTCCCCGAAAAACGTATCGCCGAGCTTGCGCAAAAAGTCAAGGCATTGATTATGGTGGAAATGAATTACGGGCAGGTCTTCCTGGAAATGGACAGGATCGCCCGAGGCAAATGCAAAACCTATCTGGCGGGTCATGCCGGCGGGACGGTTCACAAGCCTGAAGACATTTATCAAATCATAAAGGAGGCCGTAAAATGAGCACGAAACAGGTTCAGGATACTGCTCACGAAATCAAAGAACATCCCATGGAAGGTCTCCTCAGGATGGACCGAATGCCGCATATCTGGTGTTCCACATGCGGGCTCGGTACAACCGTCACAGCACTGGCCTCAGCCATAAATCAACTTGAACTGGATACAAATAAAATCGCCGTCGTTTCGGGAATAGGCTGCACCGGCAGGGTGGCAGGTTATTTGAAGCTCGATTCATTTCATACCACTCACGGCAGGGCTTTGCCGTTCGCCGTCGGTCTGAAGATTGCCCGGCCGGACATGAAGGTCATTGTCTTTTCAGGTGATGGAGACCTGATTTCCATCGGCGGAAATCATTTCATCCATACAGCGCGCCGAAACATGGATATAACGGTTATATGTGTCAATAATTTCATCTATGCCATGACGGGCGGTCAGGTTGCCCCGACGACACCCGTGACCGCAAAATCCTCAACATCACCATACGGAAGTTATGAGCATCCCTTTAATCTTCCCAGGCTGGCAGCATCGTCGGGCGCCACTTATGTGGCCAGGTGGACCGCTTTGCATATACGTAGAATGACCAACGCGTTCAAAGAGGCCATAACCAGACCGGGATTTTCATTTGTCGAGGTTATAGCGCCTTGCTCTACGTTGTATGCCAGATTGAACAAGCTCGGCACCGGTTTGGATTTGATGAAGTTTTACCATGATAACAGCGTGATAAAACATGGCATAGACCCGAAGGACGCTGATATCGATTTCCAATCCAAGATCGTCGTAGGCAAGTTTATTGATGTCGAGAAGCCGACCTATATCGAATGTCTGAACGACGCGAATAAGCATGTCTTCGGCGATAAATACAAGCCCTACGGAGGTAGTGATGGCAGTTACTGAGATCAGGATTACAGGATTCGGTGGACAGGGCGTAATTCTATGCGGCTATATAATTGGCAAGGCGGCTTCAATATATAACGACCAGTTCAGTACCTTAACCCAGAGTTTTGGACCGGAAGCCCGAGGCAGCGCCTGCAGTGCGCAGGTCATAATTTCCGATGAGCGGGTATTATATCCTTACGTAACGGTGCCCGAAATATTGATAGCGATGTCTAAAGACGGGTATCTTACGCACAAGGAAAATATCGCCGACAACTGCATAATTGTCTATGAGAAAGATCTGGTCAAACTCGAAAAGCACGGTTCAAAGGTTAAGACATTCGGGGTGCCGGCAACCAGGGTGGCCGAGGAGCTGGGACGCAAAATTGTTTTGAATATTGTCATGCTGGGATTTTTCGGGGCTGTTTCCGGTATTTTGCCTAAGGAAGCCTTGCGAAAGGGAGTGGAAACGTCAGTTCCCGCGGGCACCGAAGAATTGAACCTCAAAGCGTTCGACAAGGGATTTGAATACGGTTTAAGTTTAAAAAAGGAAGCGATAGCAACGGCGTAGAATTTTATTATGAGAAAAAAAACTTCCAAAACCAGTGACGATAGCATACTCGCCGGGGGGAAAAAGGGTAAAGGCGTGGCGGTTATTGGTGGAGGTATCTCCGGTATTCAGGCGGCGTTGGATCTCGCCGCCGCAGGCGTAAAGACTTATCTGGTGGAGAAATCGCCCTCCATAGGGGGAAGGATGGCACAGCTCGATAAGACCTTCCCCACCATGGATTGCTCCATATGAATACTCGGGCCGCGTATGCTGGATGCCGGTCGGCATTCCAATATCGAGATCCTGACCAACTCCGAGATAGTAAGCCTTAAGGGCGAAGCCGGTAATTTCCGTGCCACCATCAGGAGGCACCCTCGATACGTAAGCGAGGCTTTATGCACCGGCTGCGGTCAATGCGTAGAGGACTGCCCGGTGGTTCTGCCTAACGAATTTGATGTCGGCATGGGAGCGCGCAAGGCGATATATACTCCTTTCGCTCAGGCCGTGCCCAATACTTATATAATCGACAGAGAACATTGCCTGAATGACGAATTCCTGGTCTGCCAGAATTGTGTTGACAGCTGTGATAGAGACGCCATCGATTTCGACGATCCGGGCGAGAATCTGGAAATCGATCTTGGCGCAATAATCGTAGCCACCGGTTTTGATGTCTATGACGCTTCGGCGATCGCGAGTTACGGGTATGGTTTATATGATAATGTATTGACAAATATGGAACTCGAGCGTGTCCTCAACGCTTCGGGGCCCGTTCAGGGGCATATCGTAAGGCCATCGGACCATAAGCCGCCGAAAAATATCGCTTTCATACAGTGCGTCGGTTCCCGGGGAGAGGGAGGAGAGGCCGGTTGTAAATACTGCTCCCGTTTTTGCTGCATGAACGCGGTCAAGGATTGTATGCTGGTAAAACAGCATGCCCCGGGATTGAAGGAGCTTGCAGTTTTTTATATCGATATGCGGGCCGCCGGTAAGGGATTCGAGGAATTTTACCAGCGTTCTTTCGAAATGCCGGAACTTAAATATGTCCGCGGCAGGCCGTCGAAAATTATCGAAGATCCGGAAACAAAGGATTTGATTGTCTCCGTGGAAAACGGCGAAACCGGTGAGGTGATGAGATATAAAGCCGATATGGCTGTCCTCTCGGCCGGCGCCGTCGCCAACGAATCGAATATCAGGCTGGCCGAAACTATGGGAATCGAGTTGGATGAAAACAGGTTTTTCAAAACTAACGGCAACAACGGTTCTCCCTTATATACAACCAGAGAAGGGATTTATGTCTGTGGATGCGCGGCCGGTATCAATGATATTTCAGATTCGGTCTCTCAGGGATCGGGTGCCGCCGCGGAAGCAGAAAAGCATGCCGCCAAAATGCTCCTGGAGGAAAAACCGAAGGAAGTTGAGGAGATTGATGTTTCGGGCGCTCCAAGAGTGGGCGTATTTCTATGCCATTGCGGAATAAACATAGCCGGTGTTCTCGGCATAGACGAGCTTAAGGATTATGTTAAAAAAATACCGAACGTCGTCTATGTCGAAGAAAACCTGTTCCTTTGTTCCGACGAAGGACAGCGAATGATGCAGGAAAAGATAAAGGAAAACAACCTGACTCGCGTTATCGCCGCCGCCTGCACGCCCCGCACCCACGATCCGATTTTCCGCGAGAGTTGCGAACTGGTCGGATTGAATCCCTATCTTTTCGAAATGGTGAACGTACGCGATCAATGTTCCTGGGTTCACAGCCGGGTGCCGGAGATCGCCACCAATAAGGCAAAAGACCTGCTCAGGATGGGCGTGGCCAAAGCCCGTCACCTGAAACCTCTTTATAAAACCGATATCCCCGTAAAGCAAAGCGCCATGATTATAGGCGGGGGCATCGCCGGAATGACCGCCGCCCTCAATCTCGACGCCCAGGGATTCAAAGTCCATCTTATTGAAAAGGATAGCCGCCTGGGCGGGCGATTGAACAGGTTAACCCGAATCTATCCCGCGGATATTTCGGCCACGGAGCTGCTGGAATCCCTGATAGACAGACTCAATAAAAGCCATATCAACGTAATGTTGTCCGCCGAGGTCAATTCCATTACCGGGTATTTCGGCAATTTCAATGTTAACACCACTGAGAGCAATTTCGATGTGGGCACAATCGTGATGGCTGTTGGCTCCGATGTTTATATTCCGGATCAGGAATTTGGCTATAATAAATATGAGAACGTAATTACCAATCAGAAACTGGAAGATATATTAAGAGAATCTAAAGATGAGATAAAGATATCGGGCAAAATCCCCGAGACGGTTGTTTTCATCCAGTGTGTCGGTTCGAGAGATCCCGAGAAAAACCCGGGATGTTCCCGGTATTGCTGTCCGACTACCATAAAGCAGGCCATCAAACTAAGAGAAAACGGCGTAAACGTGGTTGTGCTTCATCGCGACATGCGCACTGTAGGTTCGAAAGCGGAAGAGCAATATCGGCAGGCTCGGGCGAAAGGCGTTAAGTTTATCAGGTATACGTCTGAGCGATTGCCCGTGGTTAAGGGTAAAAACGGAACAGCAGATCATGTTGAAATTCTCGAACTGGCCTTGAACCGAACATTAGTAATAGACACCGACTGTGTTGTTCTGGCCTGTGGTATGGTTCCCACGGAGGAGAGCTTCAAAAAACTTCATGATATCCTGAAAGTTCCTTTCGGTGAAGATGGCTTTTTCATGGAGAGGCATGCCAAGCTCGGACCCGTGGAAACCACCACCGAGGGAGTCTATCTTGCCGGTTGCGCCAGTGGACCCAAGGATATCTCGGATTCGGTGGCGCAGGGATCGGCCACCGCCGCCAAGGTGGCATCCGTGATTTCTCGCGACAGCGCTTCACTCGATCCTATAACCTGTTATGTCGAGCAATACCTGTGCAGAGCTTGCGGAGAATGTGTTAAAGTCTGCGAATACCATGCGCCGTCTCTGGTCGATATTGCTCCCGGTTTGAAGGCCGCGGAGATTAACCAGGCCTTGTGCAAGGGGTGCGGAACCTGCGCCAGCATCTGCCCCACGGGGGCTATCGACGCTCATCATTTCACCGAAAGCCAGATAAACTCCATGCTTGACGCTTTGCTTTTAGAGGAGTCCTGATATATGCCAACGAAGACAGCGACTAAAAAGCAGACCAAAAAAACAAAGACAAAAGATTTCGTGCCCAATATCGTGGCTTTTGCCTGCAACTGGTGCAGCTACGCCGGAGCGGATAACGCCGGGGTCAACAGGCTGCAGCATAATCCGAATTTCAGAATAATCCGCACCATGTGTTCGGGAAGAGTCACTCCCGGTTTTGTTATTAAGGCTTTAAAGCTCGGAGCCGACGGCGTGCTGGTCTCCGGATGTCATTTCGGCGATTGTCATTATATTTTCGGCAATTACAAGGCCGTGGAGCAGTTCGAAAAAACGAAGGCCTTGGTTAAGACTCTGGGACTTGATGAAAAACGTGTTCGGCTCGAATGGGTTTCCGCGGCGGAAGGTCCCCGCTGGGCGGAACTAATGAACG
>CBFCYP010000105.1:0-12073 GCA_965602185.1 uncultured bacterium | reverse complement strand
GTTCACCAGCCTCTTTTTTATCTCGGTCGGGATGCTTCTCGATCCCGGCGAGATCGTGATGAATGCCTTGCCGATATTGTTACTTCTTGCGGCGATAATAATAGGCAAAATGATCATAGTCTTTATCACCGGGCTGCTAATGCGGCTAAGAACCAGGGCGGTGATACTCGCCTCGGTGGCGCTGGCCCAGGTAGGAGAGTTCTCCTTTGTACTCTTCGGGGCGGCGGCGGTCTATAACCTGGTACCGGAACCGTTGATGGGAAACCTGCTGGCGGCCGCGACGATTTCAATGTTATTAACTCCACTGGCGATCGCGGCGGGGCCTCATCTCTCCGCCGGGCTTGGGAAACTGCCCCTGTTCTATCGCGCCATGAATATCAAGACCGCTGAGGAGGCGACAACCGATACGAAGGGCTGGGAGAATCATGTCATCATCGGGGGATTTGGATTCGCCGGAAAACAGTTGGCCAAGGTTCTTAAAGAAAATAACATAAAATATATGATTCTGGAGTTGAATATTAACACCGTACGGGATGCCTGTCGCGACGGCGAGCCGATTTATTTCGGTGACGTTACCAGCAGGGATGTATTGGAACGAGTGGGAGCGGCACGCGCCCGCGAGCTGGTGGTAGCGGTCAATGATCCCCGGGCGGCGGAACGGGCCATAAAAGCGGCTAAAAGCATCTCGCCCGATCTGCATGTTACCGTGCGAACCGATTATATTCTCGATATCGAAAACCTGCTGAAGCTGGGGGCCGATGATGTCATACCCGGCGAGCAGGAGGCGGCAGTGGAGTTGGTGCGAAGGGTAGCGTCCAGGTTCGGCTGTGATGAGGATCGTCTCGAGGAGAGAATGAAGATGATCAGGAAGGAGAGGGAGGAAATATAAAGCAGGCCGTAGTCGGCCTGCAAGGGGCGAGGACGTGTGCCGCAATTTATTGCGACCGCATTTTTCACGGTAAGAATAAATTCTGACATGCGAGTCAGGCGTTTGGGGAATCATAGTTCCCGAAACACAAAAAATTTAGTTTTACGATTTTTCTTGACAATAAAAAAATCAACAATTTTCTTATATTAAATCCTGATAAAGTCGATTAACACCTGAATTTTTCATCGTCGGTATGGCAACCGCGCATTAGCCGGATTTGGGTAGTGTTATGATTACCAAAATACTGATGGCCGTAGCGAAACGATCGTCGCCCCCCCCCATCCATGTTGTTTGCAGAAAGGGCGCGCGGACCGCCGCGTAAGCGAATTTTTGTATTGACAAAATTGGAATATGGGTTAAATTTTAATTGAAGATAAGCCAGGAGGAAGTAATGAAAAGATATATTTTAACCGGCACGGCCATTTTAGCTGTTGTTTTGGCGGTTGTTTTTGTTTTCAATCACTCCAGCGCTGATGATCCGGAACAACATGGTTTCTATGGGTATGTCACCTACAGCAATTGTGACTGCAGTGACGGGGCTTATCCAGACCGCGTTTTCATTCAGGAATTACCCAGCGGCACGCCGGATGGTTATTATCTTGTCTGCAGGAACAACCAGGGCTGGTACGATACGGAAATCATGGCCGAGAAAACCTATCCACCTGGTGATTACAAGATTTGGCTTGATTTATGGGACGATTCGGATTGTGAAACAGGCACTATTCAACAAGTATACCACCAATACGCAAAGCAACAAGTCGATTTGACGGCTTATGGGCCCGGTGGCGGTGGAAGTTGATATTTTGCTTTTTGGGGCGCCGCGTTTGCGGCGTCCCCTTGTTGTTTAAATTACAGGGAGGCAAGTTATGAGATGGATTTTCGGTATTTTATGTTATTTCCTGGTATCATCAAGCCTATATGCGCAGGCTCCAAATGGCGTCGAAAACTGGCCATTCAAGACCCCGTATGGACAAGGGCCCAAGAATAATATTCCTGCAATTCAAATGAAGAATACGGTGGATTCCTCGATGATTTTTTTCGGCACTTCGGTTACCTACGAACTCGACAATTTCCATTTCGACAAGTCCTTTTTCCCCGGCTGGCCGTTATATTTTAATACTGTCCTCATGAGCCAGACTCCCTTAATTGCCGATATCGATCATGACGGCGAAATAGAGATAATAATAAACGGCACCAGGAGAGACGGCAACAACCATTATATGTATATGGAACTTCACGTTTTCAACCATGACGGTTCCAGTTTCGGTAATTTCCCGCAGATATACAGTAAAATCGCTCCTCCTAATCTGGCTGATTTCGACAACGATGGCGAATATGAAATTATCTTCTTCGATATCATTGACGACCTGATATACTGCATAAACATGCAGGGCGAAATCGAACCGGGCTGGCCGATCCCGCGGCCGCAATGGGCGAGTGGGTCGATAGGAGGAGGGGGAAGCGTTGGCGATTTGGATCAGGATGGTTATTTGGAATATCTGCTTAAAGGCCAGCAAGATATTTATGCATATAGATACGATGGCACGACTCAGCAGGGATTTCCCATTCATATATTCGATGATGAGTGGTATTTTCAACCCTGGTTCGGGCCCAATCTCGCAGATATCGACCAGGACGGTTTCCTGGAAATTTTGATAACCGGAGATGCCAACAATCCAGGAAATAACAGCGGTTTTGCAGCCATATATGAACATACCGGCGACATAAAAACCGGCTGGCCCTATTTTATTAATGGTCGGTTCCCCTGGAATTCGCCGACAATTGGAGATATAGATAACAACGGTAGCCTCGAATTCGGTTTTACAGCCGGAATTTTTATATATTTCCTGGACGCTGATGGATTCGACCTTCCGGGCTGGCCCGTCGCTTTTAGCGATCCCGAGGGATATCCCGCAAGAGCTTACTCGGATATTATCCTGGTGGATATCGACGGCGATCGGGATTGCGAAATATTCTGGGATAATAACAGACTTTATTATGATTCAATCGGGCATGATTCGATATTCTACTGGGGATATAGTTATATGCTCGGCGCCGATCATTACGGGCAATCCTTGCCGGGATTCCCTATTGAGTTGGAAGGGGAAATATTCTCCCGGCCTCCGACTTTTGCGTACGACAGCGCCAGTCACAGAATGTATATGGCCGTTCACAGCGCCAAAGCGCTCCTTCCCGCTTATCCCGTAGATACTAGTTTCGTAGAGATATATGTCTTCCCCGATTCCACCGGCCCGCCGGATCAATGGCCCATGCAGTCCCACGATAACCTGCACACCAAAAACTATAACTTCGTTGACAATGTAACAGGTTTACGAGATGGCGCAGACGTTATGCCCAAAAATTACGTGCTGAAGCAAAACTACCCCAACCCCTTCAACAGCGCCACCACAATAGAGTTCGCCCTGCCGGAATCCGGCGAGGTCTCCCTCGCCATCTATGATATCCTGGGGCGGGAGGTTGATCGGCCGGTGAGCGGGTATAAAGAAGCGGGCAACCACAGTGTTACGCTAGATATGGACGATGCCGGCTCAGGAGTTTATTTTTATACATTAACGACAGAAAATACAAAGATCAGCAGGTCTATGGTGTTACTAAAATAGGTAACACAAGTATCCCGTACCGGGGTGTGGGGCACAGAAACTGTCATTCCTCAAATCTCCATCGGGAATACGTGAAGGTGGCCGATATGGATCCCGGTTCAAGTCCGGGATGACAACCTGGTGGCGGTTTTAACATGATGGGCTGTTTCGGGAATCATAGCACAGGTGCGGCCGGATAAACCGACCGCCTACGGCTACTGACAGATAGGTTTAATCCTCAAATAAAAAAGGCCGACATGCGGCCTTATGAAAATTGATATTTTCGAAAGACGTTACGTCCCCGCTTTGCTCTCATCCAATTTTAGTTTAACAAACCACTGCTCGCCGATACCCATGATGCTGAATACTGTCCAGTAGAGTACCAGCCCCGACGCCCATTTGGAGAATAAGAAAGTGAAAACCACCGGTAAAATATATACCATCATCTTCTGCTTGGGATCGGTGATGGTCATCTTCTGCTGAACGAACATGGCGATACCCATGATGATAGGTAATATCCCGACATAGAGAAATTCACCGGTTGGATCGGGCTGGGAGAGATCTGTTATCCAGAAGATAAACGGGGCTCCCCGGAGTTCAATAGAGTTGGAAAGCACCGCAAACATGGCCCAGAATATCGGAAGCTGCACCAGCATGGGAAGACAGGAGCCGAAGGGATTGACACCATACTCCTTGTAAGCTTTCATGGTTTCCTTCTGCAGCTTCGCGGGATCGTCCTTGTACTTGCCTTTCAACTCCTGGATTACCGGCTGCATCTGTTTCATCTTGTGCATGGATTTGGCGCTTTTGTGAGAGAGCGGCCAGAAAACTATCTTCATTAAAAACGAAAACACTACAATAACCCAACCGTAATTGGGTATAATTGAGTAAAGGCTGGCAAAAATCCAGTGTATAAAAATGGCAAACGGCCTGAAAAATTTCCATCCCATATAAACCAGGGAGGAGAGGTTTTTGCCCATACTCTTCAATAAATCGTAATCGTTGGGGCCGGTGTAGATGGAAAATCTCAGCGACAGGTTATCGGGAGGATTGTTATAGGTTATTCCAACTCCATACTGCTCCCATTTGAACTGTTTTCTCTCCGGATCGGGACGGATTATTTCATCACCGAGGACAATGACCTCCTCGCCCGGGATATCCTTTGAGATAATAATCGCTGAGAAATACTTGGTGCGGGTAGCCACCCAATCGGTTACGCCGGAGGATATATCCCGAAGTTTGCCGTCCTCAAGATCATCGCGATAATCGAAATTAACGCCGCCGTTGAAAAATCCGCCCAGACGGTCTTTATCGTGACTGAATTTTTTCTCCGATGGTTCCAACGGAGTAAACCAGCCCAGGGTTACCCCATCGCTCATTCCCAAACTCCCCGGCATTCCGATATCTATATCAAGATCGAAAACATATTTATCGTAAAAGAAACTGTACTTTTTTATTACCGCCGAACCGTCCGGGGCATAATATGTAAATTTTACACTGCCCTCCGGATTGGATTCGGTTAGAAAAAGATCTCCACCTTCGATCCTGAAATTAACATCATTGACTGCCGAAAACTGATCGCGATACCCCAGGGTAAGGGCTCCATGCGTCGCCCATACGGGATCGGTATATTCCCCGATCAGGGCGACATTCGCGCCATCGTATCTAATATGATCTTTCAGTACCACCTGCTTAACGGTTCCACCCTTGGAAGACAGCAAAATCTTAAGATTTTCCGTATCAATACGTATCTCCCTTTCGGGTTCTAATTCACCTTCTGTCATATCTGCCATTTTGGCAGTATCGAGGGCTGTCATAAAGGGGACTTGCGTGGGAATTTTCTCGGTTTGCTCCAAAATTGTATCTGTTTGCTGTACGAGACCTGTCGAGTCCTCACTTGTAGGTGAGGGTTGTTGTGGCGGTGGCGGTAAAACATATTTGGAGAATATCAATATTATGGCAAATATAACTACAAAGCCTATTATCGATCTTTTATCCATAATTTAGCTCGGGTCGTAACCGCCCGGATTCCAGGGATTGCAGCGTAAAAGCCGCCAGGCGGATTTGACCGTTCCTCCGAATATACCGTATTTTATAAACGATTGACGGGCATACTCCGAGCAGGAGGGGTAAAACCGGCATCGGCCGGCGAACGCCGCACCCAGAGTCAATTGATAGATCTTAACCGCGGTTGATAGGATTTTTCCGAGAGTTTTATTCATCAATACCCGTCAACATCTTCCCGATCTCCGATGTCATCTCTTTTTCGTCTTCTACGGGATTTGAAAGTGAGATTACCACCATTTTGCCGCCGGGCCAGAGAGACTTATTGTTTCGTAGATATTCCCTTATTACTCTTTTCAACCTGTTCCGTTTGACCGCTCCGCCCACCTTGCGGGAAATGGAGATACCGAACCTGGTTGAGCCCTTATTTGAGCCGGCAACAGAGATGCTGCAACAGTTGCCCTGGAATTTTTGCGATTCCCTTCCCCTGATCGTCTCAAGAAAATCAGTCCTTCCCTTAAGGCGGACGGATTTTCCGAACGATCTGTCACCTTTTACGCCGGCGTTGTTCAAGACGTATCCCGCAGGATGCTATTCGTCGGATACGGAAAGCTTGGAGCGGCCCCTGGCGCGACGGCGTTTGATGACTGCCCGACCGGCCTTGGTCGACATCCGTTTACGGAAACCGTGGTCGTTTTTTCGTTTTCTATTCGACGGTTGAAACGTTCTTTTCATTCTATCCTCATTCTAAACAGAACCGCAATATACAATTATTTGCGGTATCGTCAAGGAAAAAGGGAGAGTTAATTCTACGGCGTTTGTTAAAGAAAACCGGGGTTCTTTTGCATTAACCTGGTATCGGAACTCGAACTACGATTATTGCGCCCCGCGTTTCTCCAAAAGATCAACATAGGCCGGCTCAATTAAATCCTGTTTATAAATCCCGAGTTTCTTCATCAGGTCTTTTGCGATTGCAATGCCCAAATCGGCTTCTTCACCCTGTCTCAGCACTACTTCAAGTTCTATGAACATCCCCAGATCTTCCACCTCATCAAAGTGAATCCGGGTCTGGCCGACTAAATACACGGCTCGTTTTTTACGAACAACGGCTCTTACTCCGAGGGCCTTTGTCAGCGCTTCTTTCAATATTGCGGGATTATCAGTTGGATAACGGAGATATTGGCATTCTGTGGGTCTAACGGAATCCGCCCGTTCATATCGAATTAACTCTCCGGTACCATCGCCAAATTCTCTTAGCTTCAGTCTGCCGGAAGGGACACAAAAAAAGGTGTCTTCCTGAAATAGATGCTGAACCTTATCGCTACCAAGGCTTTCGGCGATCGACGTTTGCCTCTGAAAATCCCGGGCTTTCGCTTTTATCTCTATGTTGCGCGCCATAATAATCCATATCTTTATCCGCCCGTCATAATAATATGCAAAACGCAAATGACCTACAAAAAAACGGCCGGATCTGGTCGTTCCGGCCGCAATCAGGTTTAATTCGTTAAATGGTTTTGTGGGAGATTATTTTAAAAGCGTCATCTTTCTTATAATTTCGTAATTGCCGGCCTGAAGCTTGCAGAAATACGCTTCACTCGCTACTTCCGGGGCGTTGTCATCAACCAGGTCAGGACTTTCTGTATATTCCGCGTTGTACGGCAAATTCATAGAGGTTTTTCTTCAGCAGTTTTCGTCCCCTGAAAATCCTCGATTTTACGGTGCCGATATTGACTCCCAATATTTCCGATATTTCCTGATAATTAAATTGTTCGGCATCCGACAGTAACACCGGCATACGAAATCGCACGGGAACGGATTCCAGGGCGTTTAATATATCATCCGATACAACGGATCGCATGTATTCCGTGATATTCTCGATATTACGTGACTCCGATTTATTGGCTGGTTTTCTCAATGTATCATGCGCGTTGGCCGACAAATAATTTTCAACCGCGTCAAAGTCGACGGCAGTGGGCTCTTTCTGTGATTTTCTATATTTAGTGCGAAACGTATTCATCATAATCGTCATTATCCACGCCTTGGCGTTCGTGTTTGTTTCGAAATTATCAAAAAATCTATATGCTTTAAGGTAGGTCTCCTGAACAAGATCCTCGGCATCATCAGGATTGCGCGTTATCCTCAACGCCATGTTGTACAACCTGTCGATAAGCGGTATGAACAATTCTTCGAATTGTTCCTTCTTTCTCCGGTCCGTCTTTACCGGCATATTTGCGGGTTGCATGGTGTCATTTGATATGTAACCGGGGAGGTATCCTTCGGATTCATGGTGGTCTTTTACTGCTAACATGACAATTCCTTTTCTTATTTAATATTTGATGGCACCATATGGTTTAGTTTGGCCGCTATTATATGCTTCGGTACCGAACCGATTATGTGATCTACTATTTCTCCGTTATTAAAAAAGATTAACGCCGGGATATTATTGATGCGGTAGTCTTCAGTTAATTTGCTGTTACTGTCGATATCTATAATCCCGATCTTCACCCTTCCCTTGAATTCATTGCAAAGGTCTTCCAGAATCGGGATCATGATTTCGCATGTTCCGGACCAGTCCGCCTCGAATACCGCCAGCACGGGCTGTTTACAGTTGAGAACCTCATCCTGAAAAGTGACCTCGGAAAAGCTTTCGCATTTTGTTTTATTTTTCATTTTTAAGTCTTTCATTAGGTTGCCTTTCATAATTGATTTACTATAGGTCAAACTTTGTGCCAAATCGTCGATGCTCCGGGACATTTTATATAATCTTTTATAAAACATAAGGTTATAATAAGCTGGCGATATCCGAAATATAACTGCGGGGTATTTATTTCCACGGTATGCCGTGGAACTCCACGATTTTTTCTAAATTATCGCGGGAGTCCGTGGATCCGGAAAGCCATGTTTGACAGGATTTACAATATAAGGATTTTTACAACAGGAAATTACCCGGACGGTGTTATTTCGGTCTTTTTATATCCAGCTTTTTCATGCGGTCGCGAAGGGTGCTGGCGGGAATGCTCAATCGTCTGGCGGCGCCTCGCTCACCGTCAATAATCCAGTTACATTCCTTTAATATTTTGAGAATGTGATCCTTTTCCACCCGTTCGAGGCTGCCCGAGTAGACCTGTACTTCATCCCCTTTGTCAAAAGAGCCGGAGGGAAAATCGTCAACCCGGAGAGTCTCGTCATTTGAAAGAATAGTGGCGCGTTCGATCACGTTCTCCAATTCTCTAACGTTACCCGGCCAATCATAGGTCTGTAAATTCTCCATGACCTTAGCCGGTATAGTTTCGATTTTCTTGCCTATCTTGGCGCTGTATTTTTTGGTGAAGTATTTTACCAGCAACGGGATATCATCCTTGCGATCCCTGAGAGGCGGGACTTTGATGGGAAAGACGTTGAGACGATAATAGAGGTCCTCGCGAAAAGAATTGCTTTTTACATCTTTCTCCAAATCGCGATTTGTCGCGGCGATAACCCGGACATCGACTTTAATGGTGGCCGGATTCCCCAACCGCTCGAACTCCCCCTCCTGCAGGACTCTCAAAAGCTTTGACTGCAGATCCAGGGGCAGATCGGCGATCTCGTCCAGGAAAATCGTCCCCTTATCAGCCAATTCGAATCTGCCTATTTTGCGGGAGAGGGCTCCGGTGAATGCCCCTTTTTCATGGCCGAACAGTTCGCTCTCGATAAGATTCGCTGGCAGCGCGGCGCAGTTCACCTTGACCAACGGTCGATCTCTCCGGTCGCTGATATTGTGGATGGCGCGAGCCACCAGTTCTTTTCCGGTGCCTGTTTCCCCCAGTACCAGTACATTCGCGGTAGTGGAGGCCACTTGCTCGACTTTCCGTAGCATACTTTTTAGTTTTTCATTTCGACTGATAATATCATCAAAATTATGGCCGACCTTAATCTCTTCCTGCAGGTAAATATTCTCCGCCTGCAGCCTGGATTTAAGCTTCTGAACCTCCTTCAAAGCATTCCGCAGGGCTTCCTCTGCCTGTTTCCGATCGGTAATATCCTGCACCGTTCCGATCATCCTTATCGCACCGCCCTCGCTGTTGAAGGTAACCTCGGCACGTTCGTTCACCACGCGGATATCCCCCTTTCTCTGAACCACGCGATGCTCAATGTCATACGGCTTGTTGTCCTGCAGCGCTTCATCGACAGATTTCATCACATACTCCCTGTCGTCGGGATGTACAGATGCCAAAAATGCCTCATAGGTTGCGCCAAACTCGTTGGGAGTCAACCCGAATATCCGGTAAATCTCGTCAGACCAGAACAATTCATTGGTCTCAATATTCCAATCCCAGCTCCCCAGATGAGCTAATCGCTGTGCTTCCGCAAGATTTGATTCGCTTTTACGAAGTAACTGTCCTACGCGTCTCCGCTCGATGATATCGTGAACGAAAAAACATATGTATTCATCATCTTCAAATTTGAAATAGCTGGCATCGATCTCGACCGGGAGAATAGAACCGTCTTTTTTTATCATGTTCGATTCGAAAAGCCTCTTTTTCGACTCCTTCAAATCCGCGAGCAACTCTATCCAATCACTCTTCTTAAGATCATCGATTATGTCGTTGGCAGTTAAGGCGATTAATTTACTCTCCGAATATCCCAGAAACCTGCAGGCGGCTTCATTAACCCGGGATATATTCCCATCGGAATTAATCCAGAAAATAACAAAAGCCCCCTGCTCCACCGTAGAATGGCAGAATTTAGTTATAAACTCTTTATCTTTTTCAAAATCCATAACTTAATATATTCCATACAGGTTAATTTAAATCGAACCCTCCATATTTCAGTTCAATATCCGTAACCTCAAGATATGTAAACTGAACACAACCTTAATCAATATAGTCCATTATAAATTCTTTCGCAAGTATTAAAAGGCGTGGAAGCGCAGGGCTTCCGGCCTAGCGCTTCAAATCCATGCTTATGCCTGCGGCAAAAGCAGGCCGCCCGTCGATCCGGCAGTTACGTTATCTGCCTCTTCATTCCCATTGACTTAACTGGCGGGTTTGCCTAAAATAGACTCCATGAAACTCTGTACACCGAAACAGATGCAGAATATCGACCGAAGGGCTATCGACGATCTCGGCATCCCCGGCCTGGAGTTGATGGAGAACGCCGGGGGCTCCGTGGTGGAGGCCATACTGGAGCAGTTTGGGGATCCGTCGGGGAAGGCGGTCACTATCGTATGCGGCAAGGGAAACAACGGCGGTGACGGGTTCGTGGTGGCGCGAAAGCTTTACGAGTATAATACCATAATCGAGCTTTGCCTGATCGGCGAAAGAGAAGGTGTCAAAGGAGACGCCCGTGCCAACCTGATCCGCGCTGAAGAGATTGGTTTAACCGTTCATGAGATAAAGGAAGCGGAAGATTTCGAAATCACCGAATCGACGACGCTGATTATCGACGCCATCTTCGGGACAGGTTTCTCCGGCGATATGGGGGAACCTTACGCGGGTATAATACGAAAGATCAACGATCATCCGGCGTTCGTGGCGGCGGTGGATGCTCCCAGCGGCCTGGACGGCTCTACCGGCGAGGTCTCCGATCCCACGGTCATGGCCGACATAACGGTGACGTTCGGGCTGCCCAAGTACGGGCAGGCGGTTTATCCCGGCAAGGGATACTGCGGGTATCTCATGACCGCCGATATCGGTCTCCCGGAGGAGTTGATCGAGGAGGCGGAGATCGAGCTGTTTCACCTCATGGAGGACGAGGCCGTCGAGCTTCTGCCCCATCGCGCGCCCGATTCGCACAAGGGGGATTTCGGCAAGCTGTTCGTGCTGGCGGGATCGACCGGCCTGACCGGCGCGGCGGCCATGACCGCCGAGGCGGGGCTTCGTTCCGGCACCGGGCTGGTCATACTGGGATGCCCGTCGGGACTGAATGATATACTGGAGACCAAGCTCACCGAGGTGATGACCAAACCTCTTCCGGAAGTGCGCAAACGCCGCTGTTTCGCGTTGCGGGGGATGGGCGAGGTCCGCGAGATGGTGAAATGGGCGGACGCTATCGCCGTGGGCCCCGGTATCGGCACCTATCACGAGACCCGCGACCTGATATTTCGCCTCTTAACCAAGCTCGACAAACCGGCGGTGTTCGATGCCGACGCCTTGAATATACTGGCCAAAAATATGGATATACTTCGTGACCACTCCGCGCCGCTGGTTATATCGCCGCATCCGGGGGAGATGTCGCGTTTGACCGGGAAGAGTATCGAGCATATAGAAAATAACAGGATCGATATCGCCCTGGAGTTCGCCGCCGAGTTCAACCTGGTATGTATACTGAAGGGGGCGCCTTCGGTTATAGCGGCCCCGTCGGGGCAGGCCTGGATCAACTCCACCGGCAACGACGGCATGGCCACCGCCGGTTCGGGCGACGTCTTGACCGGCCTGATCGGCGGCTTCCTGGCGCAGGGGCTGATGGATATCGACGCCGCCGTGCTGGGATGCTACATTCACGGCTACGCCGGCGACCTGGCCGCCGACATGGTTGGCCCCCGCGGCATGATCGCCGGGGA
>CBFCYP010000104.1:0-12177 GCA_965602185.1 uncultured bacterium | reverse complement strand
AAAAGAGTGTCGATATTTATAAATCCGGCGTCGGTCATTCGCTCGCCGCACCATAGCTTCGTTATCCTCGGGCTGATAAAATAGCCGTCATCCCCGCCGGATACCACCGTGGCGCGCAAATACCAGTTGGTATCATCAATGTAAGGAGTCCGTTCATAGGAGAAAAACTTGGTCAGATAACTGCTCAGCTCATTAACATAATCTATAGATATCCTGCCTATTAAAATTTCGGGGAAATAATCGTTTCCCTCGATGAATGTGTAATAATTGTCGGAATCGATATCTCCTGGGCTGTGGGGAGAGGAATAGTTCCTGGTGGGAATGCCCTGGCTCGAAGGCATGGTAACATCGCCGAAGATAGCGATATAATCTGGCTTTACAAGACAGGAATCGTATCTATTGACTATATAGTTTTTTATGGTCAGATAAGAAGGGTTGGTGCCTATATCGCTTTTGGCTATCATCTCCACGCTAAATCCCTTCCGGTGTTTCCATTCGGCAAAGGGCTGAATATGACCGGCGAAACCATCGGGATAAATAATCCAGTAGGCTCCGCGGGTAATTTCGATAGGATCGAAAATGGCGGGATTATCCAGAATCGAACGGTAGATAGGCGCGAACGCCTCGGATATCTGATTGTCAAATCGCGTAAGTTTCGAACCGGCATGCTCAACCTCAATCTCGATATCGTGATATATACCCAGCGTGGAGTTTTCCGGATCATACTTAACCGGGGCCACGGTAATAGAGTAAATCTTTATATCTCTCATCACTCCCGCGATCTCCGCCGAGACAATCTCATCCCGCGAGTGTAATGAGAAGGCATGATCTTCCTTATAATAAGACTCAATCTCCTCTTCGGTGGCCTGAGCCAGGGTAATATCACCTAATTCTTTATAAGATGTTTGGGTAACCCTTAAAACCGGTTCCGAATCGAAAGGCACCGCGATATTTCTGGTAATGGTCGGAAGCATTACATGGCCCGATCCCAGGGCAGCCCCGGCGGACATTCCGAACTCCTCCGGCAGCGATAACCTGGAAACTCTCCGCCCCGCCGATTCAACCTCTTCAAGATTGATATCAGAAACCTTCAGACTTAATACGGTGCGATTCTGTTGCTGCTCAAGAACGACAACCCCCGACGAACCGTCGCTCAAAATAATATTTTCGCTTTCGGCTACAGGTATACAAATCAAGAATAAAACAAAGGATGCTACGATCGACCGATAACGCATATGTCTACCTCCCGGGATCAGGCTAATAAAGGGATGGATTTTACTCTAAGCTTCATAACTCAAACTATTAACATACTAAAATCAAATTACGTTCCCAATTATTAATTAGATCTCTAAGTCAAACCTGCAATCTGACAGGCTCGTGACAATATACATAATTATTCAAAATTTATGAAATTTTTTTTCGGGCAGGATTGCCTGAGCTACCCAAAAATTATATTAATTATGAAAATATAAGGTTACAGATTCCGGATCCGAATTTGTTTAGCTTTCTTTACTTTTATTGCTATCGGTCTATTTCTTTAAACCTATCTCTGGTTTTGCTTTCGGAAATCCCCGTTTTCTCAATTTCCTTAATTACCAGATCAGGCAGTCTATAACTGGTCTGTATATACGCCTTTACTTTAAAGCCGAAGTACCTGACCGAGTTATAAATGACCACATAATCGAGCGAGGCAACGGTATATAGCCGATTGATATCAACCGGTTCGCCGTTGACCAAAAGCTCAACAATTTTGTTTCCGGAGTCGGTCTTCCGCCAGGAGCAGGTCATCCCCGATATCTGCAGCGGAAAAATATATCCTTCGGCCTGATAACCGATATTTTGCTCGGCAATCGATCGGAGTTGCCAGCCCGAGCAAACGAATGTAACTATCTCATTATCAAAAGGCAGCATTTCAAGTATATCTCTGATAGTAATATCACCCGGATCGAGATTTTTCCTTATGGCGCCGCTGTTGATAATCGCCAAATCCGTATACAGCCGTTTCCTTAAAATGTCCGTTACCCAATCGCCGATGATTGTTTCTTTTCCGCTCACATTTTCCCATCTGTCCTTAAGTTTTCCAATGACTCTCCCGTAGAGATCGTCTATCTCCGAGCTGAAACGCGAGACCATCGCTGAAACCTCGGAATCGGGCTGAATATTTTCTGTCAGCATGGGGATAAGCTCGCCATAATAATCGACAACGCTGTCGTCTTCAACGCTCAGATCAATTCGTCCCAGAAACCGACATTCCGATCCGGCCTGGACTATCAACACGCCGTTAACGGTTTCCGGATTCTGGAGTTCAGTGTGGCTGTGCCCACCGACGATTAAATCCAATCCCTTGGTAGTTTGAGCTAGATGACGGTCGTAATCCAAACCCATATGAGACAACACAATTATGATGTCGGTTACGGAGTCGATCTCGGCGATCAGCGAGTCGACTATGCTTTTCGGTTCGATTGAATCGTAATCTTCGAGATTCGGATCCGAGACCATACCTTTCATCTGATAGTAGGTTATTCCGATAACGCCCACCTTCAGCCTATCGACATCATATATATGGTAGGCTTTTTCGGTCAATGGTTCATCTCCCTTCGCCATGTTAGCACAAAAAACCGGAAACTCCGCTATATTTTCCAGAGCCCTGAAATTCGTAACTGAAATATCGAACTCATGGTTTCCCGGTATCATTGCATCATATCCTATCCGGTTCATCATGGCCACCAGGGCGCCCCCGTAAGCACCCATATACTCGATGTCGCAAATCATCGAGCCGGTCATAAAATCGCCGGCGTCCAGCAGAAGGGAATAGCCGGCCCGATCGCGTTCCCGTTTGACATAATATGACAAGGCTTCAAATCCCCCTATATCGGGCTCCCGATCGAGCCAGGTCGCCTTCGACGGGAGATAGCGACCGTGCATATCGTTTGTATGCAGTATGGTCAGTTTTGCCGATTCGCCCGCGAAAACAAAATTATACGACGAGACCAATAATAAAATAAACAGCGCAGTAGTTGCGGGAGCAGCCGGATTCCTAATTTTGCTCTTATCCATTTCCGATCTTCCATTTATTATTTAAATTATCGATTTTTATTATAACTTCAACGAAGTTAAGGGCTTAAAGAATTTACGACAATCGATCGATTCGCCGAATTCGTTTTCCCCCGTTTGTTTTATTACAGCCAGAGGATGGCGATAAATCCGCACTCCATCGGGCGGGGATTTTTGAGGGAAATACCTCCTGTTATAATCTCTATCCCTGATGGCAAAGGTCCAGTAATCTCCCGGGATAATTTCTATATTCTTGCCCGGCGCATGGAAAGTGGCCTTGATACCTCTGCCCAGGTTAATTGGTTTTTCCGGCGATACCCGCGATAAATAGCCGGACCATCTTCTGAGCCTGGGCGCTAATTCGATATTTGATCCGGACCTGGTGCCCGTCCTAAATCGAGCAAGCAGGGGATGAATATTGGAATCCAGTTCAACCAGGTGGCCTTCATCTACATGCTTAATATCTTTGATTCGAGCAATTTGCCCGCCCTGCCTGTGCAGTTCCGTAATCGTATTGCCGATTTCCACCCAGTCTCCCTTATTCAGGGATGACCCCGAAACTGCTTCCGGTTCCTCGATCAGGACTGAATTGGGATCTACAACATTATGCATCGGCACTACCGTGGCGCAGTTCTCATCGGACCATTTTAAACCCCTGGAAAATCCTCCGTTCGATACGACCCCGCGATGTAATTCGAGCCGCATATGAAGATTCTGAACAGTATAGCCCCCGCTCGCTTCTATTTCCCCGAAACTCAAGGGTATCTGCCGCCCGGAATAATCTATCTTTGCTGTTAAGGTCGAACCGTTTCCCGGATAAAGACTTTCAAGATATTCCATGGCGTCATCGCAATTATTAATACCCTCCGAAGAGACAGCCTTAATCTGCCCCACCAGTCTGGCCCGCAGGCAGGTATCGGGTCCGCCAAGAATCGGTTCCCGAATAAAACCATCATCTATATAGTTTACGGTCTTCTGCCAGACTTCAATATAAACAAGAATATCCCCCTTAACTTCGGGGGTAATCGGTTCGGGAAAATCGGATTGATTTCTGAAGGTGGTATCTTTTACCAGAATAAACGGGTATCCCGCAATATAAGCGAGTCCCCTGGAAATTTTGAAATCTATCACACCGCGGGAGTCTATCGAAAACCTGGATATTTTCAGGGCCGCTGAATTGTTTTCGGCTATTTCGTTGGAATTCAAAGGGATAGCGAAATCACCCATAATATCGCGGGTCAGCTGGCGGAAATTCTCTATCCATAGGAATGACTGTTCATTCCAATCCGCGTCCAGGAGCACATGCCCCTGCTGTCGTAGTAATCCTATATAGTTCTTATGTTTATCAAACGTAAACCGAGAAAAATCGCCCTTCATCGCCGTATTTCCTGGTAATTGGTGAAAACCTGGATTCCGAATCTTTTCTTAAAAAAATCGGATATTTTCATATAACGGGGATCGATCACCGTCAAGAACTAAAACGGCCAATAATCGGCAATCGATAAAGCCATCTCGATAAACCAAGGGTGAATAAAAATATGTTCATGATCTCGAGTAAAACAGTCGGCCGGCAAACAAGAAATTAAATTCCTGAGACTTAACCATAATGGACATCCCGTGAGATTAAAGTTATGGGTGAGCTGCCCAATTCAGGAGCGATTTTTCCCAGTAATAATTGATCTGTATAACCGAATTTCCGGAACAAATAAGATATAATATCCTGTTTTTATGCATGATGTTAGAACGTAATTCAACCTTGACAATTCTCGGGCAATACTTATATTAGGTCAGGGAATATTTATTTTTTTGAGGTTTTATTCGGGTAATTCACCGCTTCGGGAAAAATCAAGTCAATTTTAAGGGATCGGTGTTTTTCCAGATCCCGAGTTTTTTAGTCTTTGAGATTTGGAATGAATAAGATGGGCGGCAATAAGATGAGGGGAACTATGAAGATTTTCAGTATTTTTTCAATTATCGCTTTTTTGTTTGGATTGTTAGTTGTAATTTCCGGTTGTGGGGAAGAAAAGGTTATTATCAGATACAGAGAAATTCCGCCGCCGGTGGAGCTGATATATCCGGTAAACGATACTCTTATTCACGATAATAATCCCACCTTTGTATGGCACGGAATAGGCGAAGCCGTGCGTTACCGGCTCCAGGTTTCGACATTAAGCAGTTTCATAAATAAGTCTATCGATATAGAGATATCCGATACGGTGTACGCCGCTGTCAATCCGCTGGACAACGGATCTTTTTATTGGCGGGTTAGAGGCGTAAATCAGGACAATGTTCCGGGCGACTGGTCCGACGCCGACATCTGGACCTTCTATAAAACCGATAACATTTTTTATATTACATTTAAGAGCAGTATCACTACGGTCGGAACCGCGAGGGACGTGGTTGTGAGAAATGACACGGCTTATATCGCCGACGGCGCCGCCGACCTGACGATTGTTAACACTTTAGACAAAGAAAACCCGTCGATCATACAGAATATAGATACTATTGATGATGACTACGCCATGGGCGTTTATATCAATCCGCAGGATTCTGTCCCGTACGCGTTTGTTGCCGATCTTGACGGGAGCGTACAGGTTCTCAATACTTTTGATGTAAGCCCCATAAATAACGGCTCCTTCGGAACCCAGAATATCGAGGACATTTCGGGGGTTTTTATTCAGGATACGCTTTATATTTTTACTGTCAGATCGGCATCCGGATTTAACCTTGCAGGTCTGGCACTTTACCAAATATTATACGAACCCGATTCCCCGCCGCATACGGGCCCGTGGGTATGGAATCCGATAGACCTGCCGGCGGACGCCAAGGGCGTCTTCGCCGATACGGCCTATGCATATATTGCCTGTGACGCTGTCGGCCTTATGATCATTGATCTTAGCGATATTTACAATCCATTCCTGCTCTCAAATCTGGACCTCGAAGGATCATCCCTTTCCGTCTATGCTAAAAATGATTATATTTACGTCGCGGCCGATCGGGCCGGGATCTATGTCGTTGATGCTACCGATAAATCTAATCCGACAATAGCATCTCAAATCAACACATCCGGAAGAACCAAGGACGTGCATGTTGTGGGCGATTATGCTTTCATCGCTGACGGTTCGGGGGGATTGAAGGTGATAGATGCTTCGGTGCCGGATTCGGCGCATTTCGTAGCCGCTTATGATACGCCCTATGCTTACGGCATCTACGCCGATTCGAACTATATTTATATCTGCGATCGCGATGAAGGTTTGATGATATTTGAAAATCTGGTCGTTGAGTAGAAAAAAATGTTTTGGGGATAACTTTAGGTGGAGGTTTTATGAGAAACGTGTTAAAACTTACTGCAGTTGCGGCGCTTTTTGTTTTTATTGCCGCTGGCACCCTTTTGTCGGCCGAATCTATCAGGATTACATCGGATATCGATAATGAATCCGCATCTTTCGACGTCAAGCGGAAAGGCATCGACCGGGCCGAGGTCAGCCTGGATATACCGGCCGTTGAGATCACACCTGTAAGTTTAAACAACACTAATTATAATAAAGTCCAGCTTCCCACGGCTGAATACCTTTTTGAAGCGGAGATCGCCGAGGACGGCATGCCCGATCTTCCCGCCATCACCACCAATATCGCCATTCCCGATATGGCGGGGATCGATTTTACGGTGGAATACGAGAGTTTTGAGATTATCAACGATGTTGAAATAGCGCCCACCCAACCGCCCACACCTGAATCCGGGGAGGACATTCCGCCCTTTACCATTAACAGCGAATTTTACCGGAGTGATGAGTTTTATCCCGGTGATATAGCGGAGGTCAAAGATCCCGTGATTTTGAGGGATGTGAGGATGGCGCAGGTGGTTATGTACCCGGTTCAATACAATCCCGCCAAAAAACAGCTCAAGATTTACCGGAATATTTCCATAAATCTTTCTTATGATGGCGAGAATGTCATTAACCCCAAGATCCGTCGGAATGAGTTTATTTCCGAGGCATTTTTGCCCATCTATCAGTCGATAATACCGAATTTTGAAGATCTATATTCCACTCTTGATGTAAGACGCGGCGGTATATTGATTCTGGCTAAAGATATGTTTGCAGATACTTTAAAAACCTTCGCCAACTGGAAACACCGGAAGGGCTACTACGTTCATGTAGCTCCCACGACGGAGATCGCCCCGGGCGGCAATCCGACTCAGAGTCAGGTATACTACTATATCAAGAATGCCTATGATACCTGGGCGGTGCCCCCGGAATACGTGATGATTGTGGGCGACGAAGATAACACCAGTTACACGGGGATTCCGGATTATCCCTACAGTTATTACGCATCCGATCATAATTACGCCGAGGTTGAGGGCACCGATTACATGCCTGATCTGGCGATAGCGCGTTTTTCGGTGGACAATATGAGTCAGCTTAGGGTAGCTCTCGCCAAAGCGATGGATTATGAAACCAATCCTTATATGGAGGATCCACATCACTGGCAAAGAGGTCTTTCGGTAGCCGGTAATGTTTTAGCTACTACTCCAAGATTGACGGTACTCTGGGTAAGATCTCTTCTTCTGGAGTATGGTTTCACCGATGTTGATACATCTTTCCGCTGGTCTTCGGGCCAATCCGATCCTTATCTTTTGGGATATTTCAATGAAGGACCCTGCTTTATAAGCTACCGGGGCTGGGCGGGCTCGTCGGGATGGTATTCGCCCAGTTTCAACACGGGCAATTTAAGCCAGATTCAGAACCATAACAAATTGGGAATTATGGCATCAATCGTATGCGGAACCTGCAATTTCGGTTCAAATGAATGTTTTGGCGAGAAATGGTTCCGTATGGGATCGTCAACAACTTCCTATAAGGGAGGACCTGCCGCCTGGGGATCGACTGACGGCAGTACTCATACTCGTTGGAACAACCCTCTTATGACCGGTTACTATTGGGGAATATTTAAAGAGAACAACTATCATTTCGCACCAGCGGCCGTTCGGGGAAAGATTCAGCAATACAACACTTTTCCCCGCTATAATTCTCCCGGCGGTACGGTGGAGAAATATTTCCACACCTACAATATGCTGGGTGACCCGGAAATATCGGTCAGGACCAAATATCCGATCATGCTGACCGTTATTCGTCCCGGTCAAATCGATGTAGGATTAAATCATGTTTCAGTAAACGTCATGGACAACGCCGAGCATCCCGTCGAGGGCGCTTATGTTACATTATACAAAGAGAGCGGCGGCGAGGAGGAGCTCTGGGTAGCGGAGAAGACCGATGCCAACGGCGACGCGACTCTGACATTTTCTCCGCCTTCCACCGGCGATATGATGTTGACGGTTTCGGGCCGTAACCTGTTTCCATATCAGGGCGTTATAGAGGTGGTCAGCGGAAATACTATTGTGGGTTATGATTCTCACGCAATTGATGACGACAACAGCGGTTACTCGTCCGGCAACGGCGACGGCATCGCGAATCCCGGCGAGACCATTGAATTATCCATAGACCTTGAGAATTTCGGAACCGATCAGACCGCCACCGGAGTTACCGCGATTCTCGAATCCATCGATGACGGGCATTCGGTTATTTATAGCTCCGAGAGCGATTTCGGCGATATCGCCCCCGGCCAGACCGTAACCTCTTTATCTCCTTTTGTAGTAAAAATCAGACCCGAGTCGCAGGATGGAAATATAGCGCATTTAAAAATTACGGCTACCGATTCGGGCAATAATACCTGGGATTCTTCGATAGAAATAACTGTGGAGGCTCCCAAATTCCGGGTCAGCGCGGTGACTTTTCCTGGCGGTAACGGACGTCTGGATCCGGGAGAGACCATCGATATGGTGCTCACGATTCAAAACAGCGGACCCCTGGGAGCGTTGAATGTCGTAGGATCAGTCATGACAATAGACGATTATACGTTTTTGCCGGCATCAAGCTGTTCATTCGGGGACATCTCTTCCGGCGGTTCCGCCGATAATTCCAATAATCCGCTTATAATTACGTCGGAACCGGGGACCTTTGACGGCCACACCATAAATCTCATACTTCGCACAGAAACGGCGGCCGGTTATACTACCGATATCCCTTTCACGGTGACTGTCGGACAGGTTTTAACATCGGATCCCACCGGACCCGACGCTTATGGCTATTACATGTTTGATAATACGGATACCGGCTACGATCCTGCTCCCACATACAGCTGGATCGAGATTGCGCCGAATCCCGGAACCAGGATGAGCTTTATCGGCGGCACCGACGACGGATCGAACGTCATTATTCTGCCGTTCGATTTCGTGTATTACGGCGAATCTTACGGCGCCATGATCGTCTGCACCAACGGTTTTGCCGCCCTGGATACAGTCCCATTCGACATGGGCGGAAATTACTGGTTCAATTTCTTCAACTGGCCCATTCCCGATCCCGGCAACGCGCGCGGACAGATCTCGCCGTTCTGGGACGATCTTTCCTATTACGGGAGCGTCAATGGAGTTTATACCTGGTACGACAGCGATAATCACCGTTTCATAATCCAGTGGCATCTGATGAGCCATAGAAATACGAGCGCTACCGAGACTTTTCAGATGATAATAACCGACCCGCAGTATCATTCTACCTTAACCGGCGACTCGGAGATCATTTACCAATATAAAAATATAGTCAACAACGACAGCCAGGAGAACTACTCTTCGGTCGGATTTGAAAGCTGGGACGAGTTGAGAGGGCTCGAATACTCATTCGACAACTTCTACGAACCGGGCGCCGCAACGCTCGGCAATGAAAAAGCGATTAAGATAACCACCAACACCGGACACGGCGGTATCAAAGGTTTGGTTGACCTGAACTTCGTGGGAACCAACGAAGGAGTTCACGTCACCACGTCCGGTGGAAGATATCGTATTACGGCGGAGGATGGCTCTTACTGGATAAGGAACGTACCGCCCGGCGCTGTCGATGTTTCCGCAACGATTCGCGGGTGGTTCCCCATGACAATCAGCGGAGTGAACGTTCTGGTTAACGCCATCACCGAGGACGTCGATTTCAGCATGACGCAGTGCGATATCCCCGGTAACCTCGACGCTTCCGAAGGGCTCGGTGACAGGATCGAGCTTACCTGGAACGCGGTCTCGCATCCCGACCTGGTGGGATATAACATTTATCGCGCCAACTGGGAAAATGACGATTATGCTAAATTGAACACCGATCCCGTTGCCAATACGAATTATACTGACAATACTATTCCCGACAATGACACCTACTGGTACGTTGTAACAGCCGTGTATTCCGGCGGCTACGGCGACGCTGAATCCATCGACTCCGATAAGGCTTACGGTTCTACTGATTTTGTAACAGGTATTGGTGATGAAAACCAGGCTGTCCCGAGAGAATTCTTCATATCTCAAAACTATCCCAATCCCTTCAACCCATTTACCACGGTCTCTTACGGCCTGCCCGCCGATTCCGAAGTCAGAATTGATATATTCAACGTCCTGGGACAGCGGGTTGTAAGACTGGTGGATGAGTACCAGACGGCGGGATTCAAGTCGATTGTCTGGGATGGTAACGATGCCTCCGGCGACAATGTATCATCCGGCATATACTTCTACACCATCGAGGCCGGCGACTACCGCGCCTCCAGAAAAATGCTGTTGATCAAGTAATTAGATCAGGCAGAGACATAAAAAAGCCCCGGCGAAGGTCGGGGCTTTTTTATGTCCTTTAAATAAAAACTATTATTTTTTATTTTATAGTCGGGAAGATGTTTGGAAAGCATGATATTGATAATAAATCCTGGTCTTGTCTTTACTCCTGTCTTTGTTGTTCAGTTGCGCTATCATGAATCTCTGTCTGGCGGCTTGGCTGTCGAATCGGGATAATGGGATTACGGAAACATATTTGCTAAGTGATTAAGATTTTTATATATACCCTTTTTATGTTTTTTCGCTTGACATGAGTATAGGGTATATTTTAAATAGTATCAAAATTTGGGCATCACTAATAATGGGGGTTGACTATGTTGGCTTTTGGCCGGTGCCATGTAATAAGGTTTATGGCAATATCGTTTTTCGGTTTATTTCTGCTTGCCGCCTGCAATAAAAAAACAACAAACGGTGACATCGTGTCTCATGATCCGCCGGGGCCCCATACGGCCGTTCTCGATTGGAGTGCTTCCTGGAATCAGATAAACAATAAAATAGCCTATATGCATGGAGCTATCGATACCGCCGATACCGTCTATCCCTCGGGGATTTATGTGATGGATCCGGATTGTAGTAACAGGATAAGAATTTTCTTATCGCGCCGAGTTATAAATCTCGACTGGTCACCGGACGGTCAATGGGTTATAGCTAATGAACGTAGCCTGCTATTTAAGATTTCGTACGCCGATGGTGCCGTGGATACATTGCTTCGGGGTAGCGAATATTATTACCCCGTCTGGTCGCCGGACGGGTCAAAAATAGCATGCGTATTACGGGGCGGGCCGACCAGCGGCATATATACTTTGAATCATGATGGCTCGGAATATCGCCTGATAATTCCCTGGGGCGATTTTCCCGTCTGGTTTTCACCAGATTCAATTCTATACTTAAACCTTGATTCTGATTTACCCGTTGGATCGATCTGCATTTCCGATGCCAGAGGCCAAAATCGGAGATTAGTTGTAGATGGTTCGTCTTGCGGCATTACTCGTTTTGAAAAAATTAATGCCCATTTTGGCAACAAGAGAGTAACCGCTTCTGCGGTTATTCCCGGCGCATCCTTTTATTTATACACCTATGATATGCAGCAAAACGATCTCAGGAGATTTCTGGCATATGCCGATTTTGCCGATTTTTCGCCGGATGGCGATAGTATAATCTATACCTACATAAAAGTGGGCTACGGCAATTTGAATGTAATATGCTGGGACAGCACTGGCTGGAGGCAATTAACAGAACCTGTAGGTCCATAGGGAGGTTGCTTATGATATGGAATATCTCAAATAAGCGTTGTGCGCAAGTATAGGTCATTCCAAGAAAAAATTTAAAATGGGGGATTAAAATGAGTAAAAAAATTATTATCGCTATGATGGGGCTGATATTACTGTGCCCGATTTATTTAAACAGCTTTGCCCAGAGTTATGACA
>CBFCYP010000103.1:0-12266 GCA_965602185.1 uncultured bacterium | reverse complement strand
CTGCCGTAGGTCAAATCCCCCCGGGATTTGACGCTTTGATGTCGGGAGCACCCCGCTTGTGGTTGGTAGACGTCCTCGTCTGCCAACATAAGATTGGCGCACGGGGAGGTACGCCAACCACAAGAAAAGGACAGACGGGAATATCTGTCCTCCCGGTTTTTAAAGGAAAATATGTTTATCGACAACTACTGCCAGTAAAAACTCAATAAAATCGCCACAAACGAGGTATAATCGGTGGTTTTTATCTCGTAGCCGTAAGCCTTCGATTTCGCTTTGGCGTATCGCACACCCGCCTCGGCCCCCAACGAAAAGGTGGGCGCGAAATAGTAATCAGCGCCGAACGACAACCATCCGCCGGAATCATTGAGCATATCTCTCAAATAAGTGCGCTCCCGGGAGGTCATCACCGACGTATCCGCCTCCACCTTCGCAAAGCTTTTGTAAAAATGCATGCCTATATATGGACTAATCTTGGTGGCGTTGGTTTTCGCCGACGAAAATAGCTGGTAACGGTAACCGATATTGGCTGTAAACCGGCGGCCATAAGAAGTGGTATCGCCCCTTTCGGTTTTGTGACGGTCGTAATCGAGGCCCAGGAAAACCACGTTATTCTTCTCCCGTAAACCGATAAACGCCCCGAATCGTCCGCGATCACCGGCGAAATCGGTACCCTGCAGTACAGGTTCGTTGAGATTGGAATAGCGAATTCCAAATATCAGCCCGAATGCGTTTTCGGCGATCAGCGTAATCAGTATTACTAAAATAATTTTTCTCATCTCACCCCCGGATTCTATGACAGAAGATCGTTTCTGTCAACAAACTATAATCCCGATTATTTGATTTTTACCGGTTCGGCGCCGTGCCCGATACTTTCCAGAATGGCATTTATTCTCTTAAAATCATCTAGCCCGCCGAAAGTCACCTTCGCCGCGGCGTAACGGTTAGCGGATATGGCGGATTGTAAAGGATCACCGGATAAAAGGTAATTATACAGAAACACCGCCGCCAGCGTGTCTCCGCAGCCGGTGGGATCGATTTCGTTTTGCACCATAATGGGAGGTAAGTGGTATACCTCATTCCCCTTGTCCACGGATAAGACCGTCCCGTTGCGCCCCAGGGTTATTATGCAGAGATCCGGGCGCAGGCTGTGAATCATGCCGCAAACCGCGATAATATTGCCAAAACTGAGCCCCTCGACACCGCTTATGGTGGCAAGCTCAGCGATGTTCATCTGCACAATATCTGCCCGCGAAAGATATTTATCCCATTCGGGATGTTTACGATAATATCGTTTACCCTCGCTGTCGCGCCCCAACGCCAGGCTGTGGTAATCGCAGAAAATTACGCCCTCGTACCGTTCCCTGAATCGGGCCAATTCGTCGACTCCGAAATCGTCACCGGATATGAAATTCAATAATACCGCGTCGACATTATCACCGATATCATCCAGCGACAGCCGCTCCGGTATCCGCGAGTTCCATTCCTCCCGGTTGCTGCCGCTGTCGTAAACGAGTCGGTTTACCACGTTGGGCTGTGACGTTTTGCTGACCGCCGATGAATCGACAATATCATGTTTTCCGAAATATTCCTCAAATAAATCCTCGATATCAAATCCTATTTCGCATATGGGAATAATCTTCCCGCTTTCCATGACGGATAACAAGGCCGCCAGGTTGTATGCTATTCCCCCCAACGCCGATATCTTTTCGCCTCCGGAGTAAATTATCTCATCGGCCACCAGATGTCCGGCCACCGCTATTTCAGGTTTGTCAATCATCCTGTGGAATTATATTACAATTTGGCGTTTTTGAGAAAATAAAAAAGGGCGCCGGATCGGCGCCCTTACCGTTTTCGAATGAATCTATCGTTTATTCTTCCAAAAACCATTCCAGCATAACGTCAACAACCTCCGCTGCAGCGTCATATTCCATCAAGAACAGGGGAAAACAGAAATAGGACGATTTGAAGGAAGGGGTTTCCAGTCGTACCGCCACCGGGAAATTGTGGAAACTTCCGGTGGCGCTGGGTTCATTTGAGATAAAAGTGTAAATCACCTCCGGCCGGTTAGTTCTAATCAAAAACTCCATTCTTGGAATTGCGTCGGTAAAAGTCCCGTTCAGTTGTTGCACTTTCAAGGTATCAGCATTGATCGAGGAGAGACCCGTGCCGGCGGAGTTAAGAGGGTCGGCCCCTATGAACTCAGCATAGGTGGCGCTGTACGGAGGGAAAAAGCCGCCTTCAAGGCCCAGGAAATCGAAAACTAAAGGTTCAAGGTCGTTGCCTTCATATTCATAAAGGCCCTCGAAAGTAGTCGTATTGAAAAACGACATCCTGCCTATCACCCAAATCATGCCGCCGGAGTTCAAATAATCGATAAACGCTTCCTGAGTCGTATTGCTGACATCCTGATTCCAATCCAGATCGTCAATTATCACCATCCGGTACAAATAAAGCTCCCGGATAGTAGGAAGCGTATCAAACCAATCCCATTTGTCGGATGCGATACCGGCGTTATCCAGAACGTCAACGTAAAATGCCTGGACCGAATCACCCCATCCTGATCCTGAAGGTAGATTCCCAGGAAGAGGATTAAAGGTCGAATTGTTGTAAAGCAAAATATCCTTTGCTTCATTGGGATGTCGTATCCAGTGGGGTTCATAAACCTCAAAGATACCCAGAGCGGGTACAGACGGCACATTGGCGTCATCGAAATTGCGCACATAAACGATATAGAATCCGGTAATCAGGTCGGTGAAACTGTATGACGTGGCTTCAATCACATCGCCATCCGCGAGCGCATACCAGAACGGCGCCGTGGATGGATCAAAATCCACCGTATCATTATGTGCCGAGGCGGAATCAGCATAGGGCCCGTAAATAGCGACCTCCCATAAGAAATCGGGTTGCGCCCCGGTATAGTCCAGTGAGTCTCCGCCTTCCCAGGAAACACTGATACCACTCCAGGTGCTGGTGGTTTCAGGCAAAACCCACTCAGGTTCGTCGGGAACGGTTACGATACAGGTTGGTCTGTTGTTGGTCCTGTAAAGATACCTGTTAATTATGAGGGAAGTATCGCCGGAATCGTCAATGGCCTGTAAAACAACATACTGACCAACGGTATCGGATGAATCGGGCGAGGCGAAAAGAGGTATTGTAGCCGACGTGACATTTCCCAACGATATCCATGTCAGGGTATCCGGGATTTCCAGAGATGTTTCCCTGGCAACAGAATCCATGTAGTCTCCCTCAAAAACGCCGTAGATATAATCATTAATCTGTCCGTCCTGATCGCCTCCGAACCAGTTCAAAGCAGGATTGAAAGAATGAACCATAGAATCCGAGGGCACGATGGCCCATTTCACCCATGGTTCAATATTCACCAACTCCGGACCCTCTATTTCCAGATTCCCGCATCCGGAAAATGAAATCAAAGAAATTAAAATCGCGGCGGCCAGAAGCGATAATGGTATTATCAACCTTTTTTTCATAATCCTCACGTTCCTCCTCTAAAACTTCAGCCCGAGTGAAAATCTGTTGACAGAATCCAGCCATCCGAGATCCTGATAAGCGTAATCCAATGCAAGTTGATATTCGGAAATCATGAGCCTGGCGCCGGCGCCGAACGTCATCCCGCCGAACTCATCGTTTTCATCATAGTAATCATAGTTGAATTTCTTGCCGACTCTCAGGGCGAACATGCTGCTGTACCAGTATTCCATTCCGAAATTGTATTTTTCCAGGTTATCGTTGGGATGCGAGGCCTGCGCCGCGAATGTGAGTTGGGAACTTGCAGAATTGATAACGTCGATCGACGTACCGAAACGGAAATCGATAGGAAGAGGATACGGCTCCTCGATAAATTTCATATCGGGGCCGAAATTTGCCAGGGCCATGCATATTTTAAAGTTGCGGAACCCGGTGTCATAGTAGGTACCGAGATCGGCTGCCCAACCCATGGCGCTTTCCTCTTCGATATACTGAGCCACATATTTCAGCGTCAAACCGAGCGAAAAGCGATCGGTTAATCCGGCTCCATAAGATACGCCAAAGGCATAATCTTTGGCGGTAAACGTCTGCCCGGTGTTGCCTATCGTGCCGGTCCGGCTGTTGTAGCCGGTGACGGCCATATCATCCATGCCAAGCATGTAAAATGATACTCCGAATGCTCCCGCAAATCCGGGGGCGGGGACTACCAGGCCGGCGAATTCGTAATTGATCTCGGCCGGATAATCTATATGCGTAAAAATGACCTCTTTTTGCGTAAGTAGCGAGAGCGCCGCCGGATTATAATATAAAACCGAAGCGTCATCGGCGATCCCGAGGAAAGCCTCACCCATACCCATCGCTCGCGCCGAAACGCCGATTTCAAGGAATTGCGCCCCCGCCGTGCCGACCTTCGCCTGCCCGAAACTCAAATTCGGAATAAGGAGAACGATCGCAAGGGGCAATAACAGCAATATTTTTCTCATCAGAAGCCTCCGATCCTATTTGATAATCGCTATTTTTCCAAGCTGTTTATATCCATTTTCCGATTCAATGGCGTATATGTAAATCCCTGAAACGACCGCCTGAGTATTGCGGCTGATAAGATCCCAGGAAATTACATTATTGGCGTCAACGGCAGGATTATATTCGATCTGCCTGACCAGATCTCCGTCAAGGCTGAATATTCTTACCGTGCTTTTCGCCGGGAAACCGGAAAACCAAATTCTTCTGTCAAGTTGCGTATTGCCCGATCGATTGGGATCCTCGTAACCCTGTTCAAGATAGTAGGACATGCTGGTAATCTTGTAAGGATTAGGATAGATATATACCTGCTCCGTCTCCGCTCCGCTGGCAATGGGATATACGAATTTGGCGTTAATCGTTGGCGATGATTCCAGCGGCGAGAGATCGGTCACCGGGTTGCCGTAATCATAGGACGTAACTGCAAAATACAGACCCACCGTTTCGGAGAGATCTGAGAGCGTAAACGAATAAATGTGATCGCCTTCTGCAATAGCGTCGAATCCGGTGTTCCAGCCATACGGAATCCAGTTTTCACTTGAGGCGATATAATCGGCTATCCAGTCCAGAGAATCCGGATCGGTTGGGAACAGCGCGGGGGTGGAACTCGTATCGTTAGGATCAAGCTGAGTACCCAAAAGCTCTTCTAAAGTAGCCGGAGGAAGATCCCACGTCCGCCATACTGGCGGTGTTACAGTTTCATCAAGAAAGAAATAGTCAAAATCTATTCTATCAAAGTCGGCTAACAATGTATACTGACCGAGTTGACCGGTACGGGACATGTAAATCCTGTATCCTTCAAAATCGGGTAATCTTAAGAAATTATCCTCGAAAATCTCGGTGGCGGTACCGTCCCACGTCAGCACAACATTGCCCGGGGCGGCGGCGACAGTTAAAATCGGCGATGGCGGCGGCGGCGGACCGGCAAAATCGGGAACACCGTCTCCCGCAAACCAGAAGGTATCGCAAACAGTGAAATCAGCATTACATGTAACCCTGTAATGCGTGCCTGAGTCTCCTAAAACCCCGTCGGCATAGGTATAAACTCCATTCCCGTCATAATCGCGATATGGCTCGCCGGGATCCCATTGGCCGTTATCGTTCAAATCAGCGTATGGCTCGGCCGTATCCACGCCGGGATTGTCGTAAACCCATGAGGCCCACTGCGAATTGGTTGCGAAATCGGTGAAATTAAGATTATTGTAATAATTTCTTATACTATTCTCATCCCCCTCGTGAGTATCCAGATATGTTAAGAAATTCCTCGGATCCGCATGGAGATCTTCTCCGCAGATATAACCGGTGGTTAATTTCAAAACATCACCGGGCAGTATGGACTCAAACTCGCCGAATGAAAACAGGTATCTGGTATCGTATCCATCCGCTAATTCAGCGGCCTGCGGCGAACGGGGCCTCCACCCTTCATTTTCCCATCTCGTTAAATTACACCAGATCTGATCGTAGTCGAATTCATGATTCGACATTACCCGGTATTTAGCCTTGTCTCCGCCGGGGGTTCCGTCACCGCCGCCGGGGAAAGGCCCCTGGTAGTTGGATTGCCACTGCGGACCCCAGTCGTAGGTGGGATTAATATTGGAAATCCACCAGTTAAATCCGAACTCAACATCTTCACCACTGGGAGCTCTCACCACCCGGACTCCGGAGAGCCCGCGGGGCGATCTGTGGTCGAAAGCCCCCAACGACGGGTCGCCGTCGTTATCGGCGATCCAGGCGGTGCGGATATAGGTAGTATCTCCCACCAGCGAAACATATACGGAGTCAAAACCGCAGATATCATCCTGCGCGCCGACCTGGCCGGGTATGGATTTATGATAAACGTCGGCATCGATATACATCCCGATCCAGACCTTATTGATATTGTTCTGCCCGATGTTCGTTATATCGAAATCGAGAAGCACAAAATCCTCGGCATATTCATAACTCCAGGCATAACTTCTCTGCTCAATTTCGATTCCAAGCGGTATATGCGGTCGTTGGTCGTTGGGATCGGGCACCACGAAGCTCGATGTGGATGTGTCATAATATATTGCGATATAATCCTGTTCGGAAATGGCGTCGGCAGTGTCACCGTAAGGATAAACATTGGACGGCCTTAAGGACCTGACCATGATTTCGCCGCCGGGAGCGTCCGCGGGATAACATTCGAATATGTTACCCCACCAACCGTCATTCCCGATGGAAACAAGAGTGTCGAAGACCTGTATGTTGTTTCCAAATGCATCGGTGGAATCATATTGAATCTCGGCTCCGATCCAGAGCGCGCCCTGGAAAAGATATTCAAGGTTGGATCCGCCGGGGAATTCGCATCCGGGGGCCGGTTCATGTATGCCGGCCGCGTCGTCGAATTCGCCATCCTGGCTGCCGAAAAACCCGAAATTCGTCACCGACAGCCATAATTTCCCGACATCGTGCACCCTCAGCTGGGTGTTTGGCAACGCTGCCGGTTTTGCAGCCCGATTTCCTCCCCCGCTCAGGCTTTCATCGAGCACCGTGGCGTTAACCGTCCCAACCATGAATGCCAATAACAGCAACCAGGTTGTTTTCCTCATAATTTTAAACTCCTTTCCTCCCGGAATTCACGCGGCCTTGAATGTTTGTGCAAGAGGAATTTCTTTTATTTTTTATTGTCATCATCTTTTACCCGTATTCTTATTATAGGGGGGCCGTAATACGGCCCCTTGCTCTCCTTAGAAATTAAGACACAATCCAAATCTAATGTTTCTTCCGGCATCAAAGTTGGCCGGATCTTCATCCCTGGGCAAGATACCGGTTAAAATCTGCCCGTTATCATTGAAGTCCGTGGTCGCCAAACCGGTGCTTTCGTAAACCTCATTGACGTTGGTGTTGTCGAACAGATTATCGACCCGGAGAGTAGCAGTATAGTTGAGCTTCCAGATCTGGAAATTCTTGTCGAATCGCAGGTCAACGGTGGAGGTAAACGGCATTCTCCTTGAATTCCCCAATGGCTCCTGTTGCCCGATCAATACCAATCCCGGATAATTTTCCTCAGGCGTAAACGGTTTTCCGGTCTTAAATTGCCAGATAAAGTTCAATGCCCAGTCGTCCGGAAGCTTGAATACTCCTATCTTGGGATGACGTCCCTTGGCCGCCCTGATATCGCCGGTGACCGTTATCTGGTGCCTTATATCCCAGTCGAGGGGCGTTTCGATAATAGGAATTTCCTGATTTTGGAATCGACGGTAATAATCGGCGCTATTGGAGGAGTTCTTTCCGAAAGCGTACGTGTATTCATACTGGAATTCGCCTGCGAAGAAATGTCCGTAACGTTTTTCAACGGAGAACTCGAACCCTCTCGTTCTGGCATAATCGATATTGCCGTAAACGTCAGTCGAAATCGGTCCGTACGATTCCCTGATGGAGTTCAAAAGTCCGTAATAGTCTTTGTAGAAACCGGATACGGTTAAAATATAATCGACTCCGAGTCTGGTTTGAATTCCCAGCTCATAGGATATCGTTTTCTCAAAGGATAGGTTCGGATTGCCGACAATACCAAAGGCGTTGGAGGCCTGGGTGGGACGGCGGAAGAAATAACGGAATTCCGGAAGCTGGTAAAAATGCCCATAGTTGAAAAAGAGCTTGGCCTTATCTGAAACAGGGAATGAGAAAGCCACGCGCGGCTGGAATTTATTCTGCGAGCTGTATATATCGCTTTCAACCACGGTTTCGCTTACGGCGCCGGGATCACCGAGAAGCTGGTTCGCCTGGATATAAAAATCATATCTGAAACCGATGTTGGCGATCATCTCCCCGTATTCCATCTTGTCCCTTATATAGAATGCTCCCTGCTTGGGATTCCTCGTATAGAAATCGCGGAATATACCTCTATCCGGCCAGAGTCCTCCGTCACTCGGACCATCATAAGGCGAATAAGGATACTGAACCTCGTTCATTTTGAGAGTTAAATCCTGGAACTTAATACCCGATTTGACCTCGTGTTGTTTGGCGACCTGGCTGGTCAGGTTAAGATCAAAGGTATAAATCGTCTGATTGGTTTTGTGGTAGAGCGCCCACTGATCAAACCCGAAATCCCAGAAACGATCGCTATAATCAAATCGCCCGTTGCCGTTCAGATCCACGAACTCTTCGCCGTAATCGTAGATTCCGTTGGGCGCGTCGTAAATACCGTTATTGTTCAGATCTCTGAAAGGCACACCCTCGACGTACGGATCAGCCGGTCCATCGTGACGACCGTTATGATTCAGATCCCAGGCGCCGATGAAAATGTCCGGATCGTTAGGATTGTTCGGCGGCCCGTTAAAGTGACCGTTAAGATCAACATCGATATAGGGCTCGCCTATAATTACGTCACCGTCAGTGTAAGGTTCGGGTCTGTCTTCATTAATGACATCGCGCAGCTGAGGATCATAGACACCGTTCCCAAATCCCTCAGCGTCCGCATAAGCGGAATCTCCTTCATCAAAAATACCGTTCCCGTTGACATCCGCCCAATAACGGTCGTTTATCAGCGCTTCCGCGGCGTCCCAGATACCGTTTCCGTTCAGATCTGAAAAAGGTTCGCCAATATTATCGTCGTATACGCCGTTGCCGTTAAAGTCATGCAGGGTGGTATCGAAATTATCAATAAAGGATTCGTATATTCCATTTCTGTTTACGTCCTCGAACGGTTCCCCGAAAAATCCGTCCTCATAATAATCTATAAACGGTTCCGAGGGATCCCATTGACCGTTATTGTTGGCATCCGTATAACGCTCAAAATTATCTCCCATCACGAAATCGCCGGGAACCAATCCTCCAGGCCTCTGCTCAAACTTCTGAATATAACGGTTGACTTTTAATTCGCCGAAAGTGTCTCTGAGGAAGGATGGCGAGAACGAGAATGTGGCGCCATATAGCTCTTTGGATTCCGATTGCGTGGGAGCGGTCTGCGGAGTATAAAGGAATTGATAGGCGAATCCCGTAAGATCCTGCCAGGTTTTGAAGTAATTCATGGAAAGCCGATATCTCGCGTTAGTATCCAACTTCCAGGTAAGTTTTGCAGAACCCGTGTACTGATTCGACCTGCGTTTTGGAATGGCTACACCCAAAAATTTCTCCTCGCCATAATTGATTTTAGAATTAGGCGATTCATAATTATTGTAGTCAACCCAATAGTTTGATTTATCCGCAGAAAAACTAAGAAAGTAGGCCATTTTTTCACCGGGCCATTTCAATCCCAGCGCCGGGAAAAGCTTATCTGAAACCGCGGGTACCGGTCCCGAAAGATTCCACTCCAGACGATCGGAATTGAACGAATACTTATTCAAATCGCTAAATCCGAAATCATCCGTGAGAAACTCAATCCGCCCTGTGGTCGCTCTAACATCCCCCTCTTTTCTTACGATATTTATGATGGCCGAGTTTGATCCGCCGTATTCAGCGTCATAATTACCCTTCAAAACGGAGAGTTCTGAAATATCGGTTGCGGAGATATCGAGATTGTCGCGCAGGGCTGATCCATAACCGCCGAGAACGTTTTTAATCTCAATACCGTCAACCATGTACGATATTTCGCCGCCGCGGCCGCCGCGGGCATGGAACCTGCCTCCCTGGCTGACGAAACCGGACGTTGTTCTTAAAATATCCGAAACGTTGGTAACGGGCATATGCGCAATTTCGCCGGCGTCCTTTTTAATCTCCGTGGTGGTTACGTATTTATCGATCGCGGGCGCCTCCGCTTCGACTATAATATCCTCAACCTTTTCCGCCACGGATTGCAGCTCGAAATTCAACTCCACAGTAACATCAGCCTTCACCTTCAGATCCGTTTTGGTTACCTGGTTATAACCGATTGTCCTGGCATTCAACGTGTAATCGCCGGGCCGAACATTTAAAATAACGTAGGATCCGTCGAATGTGGTGGCGGCGCCAATCGACGTTCCTTCAAGCTGCACCGATACGCCGGGTATCCCTTCTCCGGTGGTTTTATCGGTAACTACTCCAATAATTTTCCCCACCGTACCGGCCAGCGCACCCCCGAATAAAAATAGGGTCAGAAGCGCGACGGTAAAAATTTGCGATCTAATACAGGTAGACTTCATCAAAAACCTCCTTTATTGTCCCACTGAAAGGAAGCGGTTATATTTTTTATTTTTTTATTTCCGATCCGAACTAAAAGCCAAAGTACAAAACTATGCCTGTATGCCAGTTGCGTTGCTCCTCCTTGTTCTCTCCTGCTCTCCAGGTTCTTCATAACAAAATACAATCAAACCCGGATTTTATTCCCCGAATTTGTCTTTTTTTTACCTCAAAGTCAAGCCATTTTTGGACAATAAAATACCCTTATTGTCAAAAATATCAATTCCTTCCTTTTTATCCCACAATACCCACAACATTCCGCCATAGCGACAATGTTTCATGTCTCTATTTTTTTAAATTTGACTAAAAAAAAACGGAGCCGTTTCCGGCTCCGCATAATAAAAGATTTCTTTTAAGTGCTATTTAATCAACGTCATTTTGCGGGTTTCGCTCGCGTCTCCAGTCCGGAGCGTATAATAATAGACCCCGGATGAATAATCGGAAGCGTCCCAGGTTATAGAATGTAAGCCGGTTTCTTTTAATCCCCTTGATAGAGTTGTAACCTTAGCTCCCGTAATATCATAGATTGATAGATCTATTTGGGCCGCGCTCTCCAGCTCAAACTCTATCTGAGTCGAGGCGTTGAACGGATTGGGATAGTTCTGGGCCAGTCTGAACGCCGTCGGAATATTCTCATCTTCATCTATTCCAACAATAACAGGATCAAATTCGAGATACATAACCGGATTATCCGTAACAGTACCCTCGGTCTGAGCGACCCCTCCGGCGTCCTTATCGTTTATGTAGGTGATATGCAGCATATCGTTCACTTCATCAGCCACGGTTGCCCAGTGATCGGAATCGCAGTTCCCCGGAGCACAACCGGGAGTCTGAGAATTCGTCAAATTTCGTGGATTGTGCCAGCTTGTGCCCCCATTAATTGAAAACTGCATATAAAGATCGCCGTTGGCATAACCCCCGGCCGAGCAATCGGTCGTGTCAAAACCGGTATAGACTGCAAAGAGCGTATTGCTATTTTCATGAACCGCCAGCGACATCTTGGTCACCGCCCGGTTCCAGACCCCGTAAGCGCATCCCGCCGGCCATGTTTCCGGCGTTTCATGCATCTGGGTAATGGTTTGAGTTCCGGTGCTGTAATGGAACAGATAGGTCTTGTAATAGATTCCCGCGTCGGTAACCCACTGGGCGTTCCAGATCAGATTGAGATTGTCGTTGTAATCGTAGATGGCATCGATATCGATATAAGCGAAAAGCGAATCCGGGGCGCCATAATTGGTGATATTCACTTTGCCGAATCGCCAGTCCCAGGTCAAACCGTCATCCGACTGGATATAGTAAACGTCATTTTCCCATTGCGTCTCGTAGTTCTGGGGATGAGTATAGGCTATGGCTACCTTGTCCGAAACGGGGCTGGACACCACTAAAGCGGACAGCGTCATCAACGTATCCGCCTCCACCAGAACGCTCCAGTTGTCGCCGTTGTCCGTCGATACGGTGTAGGCCATCAGATGAGGGTCGCCGGCGTTTATCGCCTGCTCATTAACGACCATATGGATATTTTCATTGCGGTCAACCGACACATAGGGCCAGTAGCAGCGTACCCCGCTTGTGAAATCGGGGGGATCATAATAATTGAATATCCCGAAACCGCTGAAGGCGTCGATAGCCACCACAGCCCAGGG
>CBFCYP010000102.1:0-12466 GCA_965602185.1 uncultured bacterium | reverse complement strand
AGTGACCGCCATGAAGGCGAAGATGAGATAGTCTCCCTCCTTGGTGCCGATGATCTCTTTCCAGAAATAGGCGCCGGAAAATATCACGAATATCGAAATAACAACCAGGTCAAATATCCGTTCGGAGAAAAATACGCCGAGCGACATGGATATGGATATTTTTTGATTCCGTTTCGTGAGATAGGCCCTGTAAATATCGCCTATCCGCGCCGGCAGGATCACGTTGGCGAACATGGCCAGGAAATAGTAATGAGTCAGGGGGCGATAATTGATGTCGATTCCGATCGGCTGCATCTGCAATCGCCACCTCAGGCCCCGGAGCGGAATCGAAATGTAGTAGAATAGGGCGGCCATAAGGAAAAAATGCCATCGGGCGCCGGACAGGGTTTCTCTGGCGGAGGCGATATCGAAGTTCCTGAAAAAATAGTAGAATACGGCAGCGCCCACCGCGAATCCCAGAAGGGTTCGCAGGCTGAAAAGATTTTTCTTAAGATCGACCTGTTTGCTTTCTACGGAATTTTCCAATAGCTCTCCCGATATTAAAGCCCCCAATATATAATCTGGGCCGTTTTTACGCAAACTAATAGATGGGGTTTGGTTAAAGGCTATCGGGACTGGAAAATCGCGACTATTAGGGGGATATAATTTATAGCAAAATTAATAGCCCCGACCTTCAAGTCGGGGCGGTTTGACAATTCATGAAAGGGCGTATTTCAATACGCCTCCATGACTATTCTTTGCAGAATTTCTCAAGGTCTAGAAGGGCGGCTTTGACCATTTCAAAATAATTTTGAAGATTTTCTAAAATGACGCTTCTAAGATTTTGTAGTGTTCAGGAAATATTTGCTCAATCATTTCCAAAAGATATTTCACATTCTTCTGAGTTTCGGGAACTAGAGCTGGATCAAATCCTGAACCCGTGATATGTGATTGATCATTAGTAAATTTGAATATAGCGGTAAGTTTGTTTTTATCAAAATCAGTCGTTTCCTTTATTATTTCTAATTTGTGATATACCCCACCCCCGCACGGCACGCGAAACATAAGAAATGTATCCAATACTTTACGTGCAATATTGGGAATAGGGTAGGCTTGGGCAATTGTCCCATCTGATTCGAATTCTTTTAATATCTTAAACAAGTAATGGTATTCACTTTCATATTCATAAAGCTCCCTATCCATTTTATCCAGATAAGCATATCTGCTATTGCCTTTATGGCAATTCTTAACCATATAGTAACTACTTTTATTGCCGTGATCTATATTCTTAGCCCAATTTAAAAGTAGCTTTAGAAATTCAAAATTGTGCGTAAATATAAAGATTTGTTCGGCGTTTTTGACGGCATTTTTTAAAAAGGCAAATGCTTGGAAAAGCGAATTGGAATCCAAGCTTGAAACAGGATCATCTATAACGACAATTCCATTATTCAGATCAAAATCTTGATCTTTAAGATGAATAGTAAAATAGACAAATGCAATAGCTGTCTTCTCTCCCGCGCTTAGATTCTTCGCCAATTTGCCATTTCTTTTGATCACATATCCATCTTCGATTTCCTGTTCATGTCCTTTGTCATCTGGAACCTTAGTCTTATGTGGTTCAAACACTAATTCCTTTCTGTCTAGAAATGTTGTCAGACTATTATTAATATCCTCACACGCCTTATGTGTTGATGATATTTTAGCCTGATTTTCAGATATTCTTTTCTTGAGACCTAAAATTCCCAAATCATCTGGCTTTTCTGAATCTCCATTATTTAATTTGTCAATTATTTTTTCTTGATCTTGAATATCTTTTTCGAGACTTTTTACTTCATCAAAAATTGTGCTTAAATAATGATTCTTTAATTTATTGATCGCGTGGTTTTTTTCGTTTTCAAAATCTGATGTCTTTTTATTATGTTTATCAATATAATCATTGATGGTGTCGAAGCTTTTAACATACTTACTTATATCGATCTCCTTGTCCGAGATGAGAGCTTCTGTTGTTTTAGATTTTTTGTTTTTTAACAGGTCAATTAAACCTTGTAATGAATTTAAAAGGCTAATCTTTTCTTGGTCAAATTCAAGGCAATCATGCTCATAATCTTGTTGATATTCATCATAAAACCTTGCCTTATCCGGATATTTTACATTCTCAATTTTGGTATGAATATCGTTACATATAGCAGTTAATTTATCAATGTTTTGTTTCAATTGCTTGTCGGCTTCATTAAAATGTTTAAATAATTCTGATAATCTTTCTTTTGGTAAGACTTGCCAACAAAATTCACAATTTGTGGATTTGTGTTCAGTATGAATGGACAAACCTGTCTCAATCCAGTCTGAAATATCTTGATTACTCTTTAATCTTTCGATAGTTTGTGATTCGACTGTTTGTGATAATAAATTCTCCGTTTTGTCTATCAAATCGCCTAAGAATACTGATAGCTCCTTATCATCGCCCTCCGCAGTTTCCACATCAACTTGCTTTATCGCATCTATTGAAGACATTGAACTCTGTTTTACCACAATAGCAAATTTATTCAATTCATCGTCTGGCAGTAATTCTTTATTCTTTATTTTTGAAAAATCCGTCTCAGCGTTAGCTTTGCGATAGGTTCTAATTGCACCGCCCATAATCGCCACATAAATAGTTTTCGCTATTTCAGTAAAGGACTTGGCTTTTGTTTTTATCTTTTGTTCGAGATTGTCATTAGCAGTTTTCAACTCGCTATTTATTCTCTGTAATTTCTCATTATCAATTTCAATCTGCTCTACAATTTCCTTATTCACATCACCCAAAACTAATTTAATAGCTTTTGCCTTTCCCTCCTGGATTTTAATATTATTTTCTACATAATCCTCATTAAATACTCTAATCTTCTTACCAAAAAATTCGTTTTGTTTGTATATATTGTTTTCATTGTCTTCTATTTCGTATTCTAGGCCTTGAATAATTTTGCCGTTATCGTTTTCAAGTGCGTTAAATAATTTTGATAATGTTGTTTTTCCTGTTCCGGTCCACCCATAAATTAAATTATATCGCTTGAAATTGGGTAATTGATAATCCGGCAAGTTATAATTCCAAACATAATCAGAAAAAACTAATCCTAAATTCTTAATCCTATTTATTTTTGTTATCATATATAATCAGTCCATTTTACAATAACAATCCCACTCAAACTTATAGCAACCTGCTTTAAAACCAATGGTAAAGACATTTTATATTCCCATTTTCCATGATTAAAGTATCCTCGTCCTCCTCAGAAGATAAGTCTAATATAAGGAATCGAATATCGCCATCGGTGTCAAGTATTTATTTTGGGATCGTATTTCGATACGCCTTTTAAATTGTATATGACAGATTTTTCTTTGCTGGCGGGAGGCCTCGAGGCTTATTGCAAAAATACTGAAAATGTATTACTTTGACCCCCATGAAAAAATTCACCCACCTGCTCCTTGATATCGAGGGGACAATCGTACTGGATAAAAGATATACCCCCGTGCCGGGCTCGGTGCGGTGGTATAACTCATTGACGAAAAAAGGCGTGAAGGCCCGGCTGGTGACCAACAACACCACCGAATCGCCGGATGATCTTTATGATGTTCTTCTTAAGAAGGGCTTCAAATTCGATAGAGAGGATTTATTTACCTGCCTCTCGGTTGCCCTATCTAGGATGAAAAGAAGTAAGGTCAAAAGCTGCCTGGTCTTCGGGGTGGATGCGGTTAAGCGGTATCTCCGGCAAAACGGTATAACTCCCAAAGAATCGCGGGAGGTCGATGCGGTATTGATCGGGCATGATCCCACCGTAACCTACAAAAAGCTCAATACCGCCGTGGGCGCTATAATAGAAAACGGCGCCAGGCTCTACACCCTGCATCGCAATCGACGTTTCGTGGACGAGAACCGGGAGATCGTCATGTCGTCCGGGCCCATCGCCAAAGCGCTGGAGAACGCCTGCCTCGTGAAAGCGTCGCTGTGCGGCAAACCGGACCGGCGGTTTTACTTAAGCAGCATAAAAGGCTGGGATGTCGAACCGTCGAAGATTCTAATGGTTTCCGATGATCCCTTCGCCGATCTGATCGGCGCGAAAAAAATCGGCATGAGGACCTGCTGGGTGTTGACCGGTTCGCAGAAGGACCGAAGGGTTCTAAAGAAGATACCCGAAAAGTATCGTCCCGATTATATCCTCGAAAGCGTGGTGGATATACCCTCGTGAGCCTTTTGAAATCATCCCGCGAGGTTTCCAGAACCGCGTTCGACAGTTGGGCCGATTTCTATGACTCATCATGGATTATCAATAAAGTTACCGAAGGATGGGATGATTATTTAATCAATCTTTCCCTTCCCGAACCTATACTCGATCTCGGTTGCGCTACCGGGAGGCTGTTGCGAAAACTTGAAAAGAGCGGATATAGCGAATTATTCGGATTCGACATTTCGGAATCCTGCTTGAAAATAGCCAGAAAAAATACCGACCGCGAAATCGTCAGTCTAACGCAAGGATATGTCGAACGGCTTCCGTTCAAGGATGAAAGCTGCGCCACGGTTGTGCTTTCAGGGGTCCTGCATCATCTCGAAATACCCTCCGGCGTATTGGAGGAGATCGCCGGGATAGTGAGGGAGCGGGGAATTTTCATAATATGCGAGCCGGGATTTTTCTGGGGTTTACGGCATATATTTAATCTGGCCCTGGATATTTATCCTGTCCAGGGGGACCGGCGATATTATACCTGGAAACGGGTCGCGGCCCTGGCGGAAAAGGTGGGATTTCGTAAAAAAGATTTATTCAGGTCCGCCTTTTCGTATATATTGGTATTTGAGAGATGTTGACGTTCGGCATAATAGGGCTTCCGCAATCGGGCAAGACCACGGTCTTTAACGCTATTTCCGGATCGCATGCCTCCACGGGCGATTACTCGACCTCCAAGAAAGAGAATGTGTCGGTAGTAAAGGTTCCGGATGAGCGCCTGGTTCGCATCGCCGGAATTTTCAAATCCGGCAGAATCGTCAACGCCGAGATCGAATATATAGATATAGCCGGCCTGAAAAAAGGCGCCTCGTCGGACCGCAAGAAAGAAGCGGCTTATATTCATGCCATCCGGCAGACCGACGCCCTGCTTCAGGTTGTGCGCTGTTTCGAAAATCCCAACGTTCCTCACCCCGAAGGATCCGTCGACCCAAAGAGAGATATCGTCGAGGTCGATTTGGAGCTGATTCTGGCGGACCTGGTCAGCATCGAGAACCGGATGTCAAAAATCGAGAAGACCATTAAGGTTGCCAAAAAGGAGAAGGAGGAGGCCGAGTACAAAATCCTTGAGAGGCTCAAAAGCGTCCTCGAGGAGGAAAAACCGTTGAGATCGGTCGAGATCGGAAAGGATGATCTTAAGACAATAAGCAGTTACGGTTTTTTAACCTTGAAACCGATGCTTTATATATTGAACCTCGGCGAGGAGCAGGTACAGTCGCGCGCGGAAATCGAAAAGGAATATTCATATCTTTCCGAAACGCCGCAGAGCGGAATAGCCGGCATCTGCGCCTCGCTACAGATGGATATCGCCGATTTCGAGGAATCCGAACGCGAGGAGTATATAAAGGATTTCGGGCTGGATATAGCGGCCTCGGAGAAAATAATAAAAAGATCATTCGAACTGTTGGGAATGATATCGTTTTTGACCGGCAATGAGAACGAGGTTCATTCCTGGCAGATACGGAAAGGGAGCACCGCCCACGAGGCGGCCGGGGCGGTACACAGCGACATACAGAGGGGCTTTATCAAGGCCGAGGTGGTGAAATACGGGGATCTGGACAGGCTGGGAAGCTGGGCCAAAGCAAGGCAGGAGGGGAAACTGGCGCTTCACGGCAAGGATTACGTGGTCGAGGATGAGGATGTTATTCTGTTTATGTTTAATGTGTAAATTGTTGATAATTATTCTGTTAGAATTGAAATGCGATTATGGGATTGCGAATAATAATTAATTTATTTATTTGAATATTTCATTAAAATATACTAAATAGCTAAAAAAGTACTTGACTTCACTGAACATTTGTGCAATCTTGACGATACAAGGGAAAAATGGCGAAAGAAACTAAAGTATTTATGGATCCGGTTCACGGACTTATAACTTTCGATAGAAGACGCGGAGAAGGCATATTGCTTGATCTAATTGATTCCCCTGAATTTCAGCGGCTTAGGAGGATAAGGCAGTTAGGCATTTCATGGATTACATTCCCCAGTGCGGTTCATACAAGGTTTACACATTCGTTGGGTGCATGTCATCTTGCCGGTAGATATATGGATAAACTCTATGACAGGCATAAAAAGTCCTTTTATAAGAGAAAGGATGATTTTGATAGAGCAAGGCTTTTGGCAAGAGTAACCGCATTATTGCACGACATAGGTCATGGTGCTTTTTCGCATATATTCGGAATTGCCTTAAAGCCGGTAAAAGATGATTTTAAAAAGGAGGATTTTAAACATGAAAATTGGAGCGCCAAAATTATCCGAGACAGTGAAACGGAGGTCAATGAAAATTTGACAAGTGAAGAATCCCCGATTTCGGCTGAAGACGTAGCTTTGGTAATAGAAGGAACGTATAAAGATAGTAAGATTGTTAGAATCATATCGGGCCAATTTGATGTCGATAGGATGGATTATATTCAACGTGACAGCTTGTTTACCGGTGTAAAATATGGTCATATTGATCAGGAATGGCTAATTCATTCGTTATGGTTGGCCGAACACGAAGAAACCGAGCAACATATAATAGCAATAGATGCGACGAAAGGAATCAATTCGATTGTAAGCTTTATTCTTGCTAGGCTTAATCTCTTTCAAAAAGTATATTATCATCACAAGACAAGGGCGGCAGAAATACAACTGGCGAAGATCCTTCAAAGGATGGCAGAATTAATAAAAGGCGGAAAAAATAATTTTGGGCTTGAAAATTACGCTCGGTTTATAAAATCTAAAGAAGTAAAAACAAAGGATTTTCTTGCCTTGGATGATTTTTCATTTATATCAAGCTTTAATGTTATTTTGAATAATAGAATTGATAACTTATTGGAAAAATTATGTACTCGTTTTATGCGTCATAAAATTTATAAAAGCGTTGAAATCCCTGAAGAAAAATTAATTGAAAAGCTTGATAATATTGAAAATCAAATTGATAATGAATGCTTTAAAGAAGGAACCATAGAAGACAAAAAAGACCTATGTTATTTTCGTGGATTAGACGAAGATAACGCCACATATTATACCAGCGATCTGGAGGATACTTCAGAAATAGGTGACGAGATTTATATAAAATTAAAATCCGGAAAATTGAAGAAACTTTCGCTTTACTCTGATATAATTGATGCGATCGCTGAACCACCGGAAAATAAAGAAAAAGGTCAAAAAAAGAAGATTAAAAAAGCAAGAATATGTTTCGATAATGATGTTTACGATAGAGAAAAAGTTGAAAAAATAGTCCATGGAGGTTGAAATGCTGGTTGATTATTTAAAAATATTGAAGATTATAGATACTACTGGTAAAATAAGATCAAGGAAAAAGATTCAAAAAATGGTTTACTTGATGCAACAGGCAGACGTCCCCTTTTCGGAAGATTTTAACCTGCACCTATATGGCCCTTATAGTTCTCAGCTTCAGAATGAAATTAATCAGTTAGAAGACGGAAAATTAATAGAACAGCCTCTAGAGGATTATTCGTATATTCTTAGGCTTACTGAAAAAGGGAAGGAATTTCTTAAAGAAAAGGAAGGATTAATAAAGGATTTATTTACTAAAGAGAATTTAGAATTAATCAATGAACTCAATGGAATTGATCCCTCTATTCTCGAAATAATGGCAACTATAGTTTATTTTGAGAAGAGTTATGGGAAAAACAGGGGAAAATTGAAAGAAGTATTGCAAGAAGTAAAACCAAAATCAAAAGAATCTTTCGGTAATGCTTGGGGCCGATTGGATGATCTTGGCTTGCATTTTTCCGGGTAATTCTAGGTCTAACTCTTAGTATTGAAGAGAATTAACCTAATCAGCTACTATATTTAATTTGCGATACGCGTATTCAGTCTTATATATTGTAATTGTGAAATTAATATAATAAAAGGAGTTTAATGCTCACCGAAGCCCGTTACGAATTTCGAACTTTTAAAATGGAGATAAAAAGCCGTCCTGTTCCCAACAGCTACCTGGTAATATTTACAGGCGGCACCGAGAGCGATTCAGGGGGGTGGGAGACGGCGACCGGCGACAGGAAGAAGTTGGAGGGGGATTTCAGGTTCATGTGGAACCCATTTGACGCGCCGTCGAACAAAAAAGGGGAATATGTAGTTAAATTCAGTAGCGAGGAACGATTAAAGAAATTCGCTGACTGGCTCGATAAACAGATAAGAGAGTTTGGCGGAGTAAAGGAAAGATAATTAGCAGTTTTACGATAAGATTCAGGTTTACACCCGGGAGGGATTTTGTCTGACCAGACAGGTTCACAGGATAGCCATGGTACGCTGGATATAGATAAGAAGAAAATCGCCGAAACCGACCTCGCGATTTTACCGCTGAAATCGGCGGTTGTTTACCCGTCGCTGGTAATGCCCCTGATGGTGACCGAGCCGAGGTATGCCAGGCTCATTGATGACGCCTTGATGGCGGGCGATCCCATCGTCCTGGTTGCCCAGAGAGATCCGGAAATAGAATTTCCTAAAGCGGATGAAATCTATAATGTCGGCACGGTGGGTTCGATATTGAAAATGCTGAGATTTCCCGATGGATCGGTCCGATTCCTGGCCCAGGGTTTGGCGAGGATTAAAATCAAGAAGATTTCGCAGGAAGAACCTTACCTGAAAGGTTTCGTGGAGCCGATTGAAGAGGAGACCTCGAAGGATGTCGCCGAAGAGGCATTGGTAAGAAATATCAATGAACAGTTGAAGAAAATAGTACAGCTGGCCCCGTATCTGCCCGACGATCTTCAGGTTTCCGCCATGAACACGGAGGATTCATCGAAGCTCGCGGATCTGATCGCGTCCAACCTGAACATAAACACCGAACAGAAGCAGGAGATACTCGAGATTTTCGATGTCCGGGAACGGCTTAAGGAGTTGACCTCGTTGATTACCAAAGAGATCGAGGTCCTGGAAATGTCCAGGAAGATCCAGTCGGAGGCCGCCAGCGAGATGGGCAAATCTCAGAGAGAATATATTCTTCGCGAACAGCTGAAAGCCATCAGACGAGAGCTGGGGGAGACCGACGATCAAACTATGGAGCTGGAGGAATTCGAGAAGAAGATCGAAGAGGCCAAAATGCCGGAGGAAGCCAGAGAAACGTCGGAGAAAGAACTCGACCGTCTTTCAAAAATGAATCCCTCGGCGGCGGAATACACCGTGAGCCGAACATACCTGGATTGGCTGGTTACCCTGCCGTGGTCGGTTTCGACAGAGGATAAGCTGGATATCAGAAAAGCGCAGAAGATTCTTGACGAGGATCATTACGATCTGGAAAAAGTCAAAGAGAGGATTCTGGAATATCTTGCCGTGAGAAAGCTGAAGTCCGATTTAAAGGGACCGATTTTATGTTTCCTCGGACCTCCCGGAGTCGGAAAAACATCTCTGGGGCGATCGATAGCCAGAGCCATGGGGCGCAAATTTCATAGGATATCGTTAGGCGGCGTCCGGGATGAGGCTGAAATCAGGGGCCACCGGCGCACCTATATCGGGGCTCTTCCGGGGCGGGTTATACAGGGTCTTCGCAAAGCCGGTTCCAACAATCCGATTTTCATGCTCGATGAGATCGATAAGATCGGACAGGATTTTCGCGGCGACCCGGCATCCGCGCTTCTGGAGGTGCTCGATCCCGAGCAGAATAATTCATTTTCCGATCATTATCTCGATGTTGTATTCGATTTATCAAAAGTGATGTTCATAACTACTGCCAACATGGTTGAGACTATACCTCCTGTTCTCCTGGATAGAATGGAAGTTATATCGCTTCCGGGTTATACTGATATGGAAAAACTTGCGATCGCCAAAAAATATTTAATACCGCGCAATTTATCCGAACACGGATTGAATTCTGATAATATGACGATAAAAGATACGGCCATTAAAAAGGTGATATCCGATTATACCCGCGAATCGGGATTACGCAATCTGAACAGAGAACTCGGTTCGATTTCCCGGAAGGTGGCGAAATCCGTGGCGTCGGGGCAGGCGGATAGAATTAAAGTAGATGGAAAACTGGTAAGGAAATATCTCGGTCCGGAGAGATTTATCCAGGAGGTATCCGAAAAGCGGACCAGCGTGGGGGTTGTTCCGGGACTCGCATACACCTCGGCCGGAGGAGATATACTGTTTATCGAGGCCACCAAGATGCCAGGCAAGAAGATGCTGGAATTGACAGGCCAGCTCGGCGATGTAATGAAGGAATCGGTTAAAGCGGCCATGTCTTACCTGCAATCTCACGGTGAGGAGTTGGGTATTCCCCAAAGCGAGTTTGAGAATCATAACTTTCATGTCCATGTTCCGGCGGGCGCTACTCCCAAAGACGGGCCGTCGGCCGGTATCACCATGTGTACCGCCATAGCCTCGGTGCTTTTAAATAAGCCCGTTGCTCCGCATCTGGCCATGACCGGGGAAATTACGCTTCGGGGCGACATTCTTCCCATAGGTGGCTTGAAACAAAAGGCACTGGCAGCCTATCGCGCGGGTATAAAGAAGGTCCTGATTCCCAAAAAAAACGAGGGAGATCTGGAGGAGATCCCGAAGGAAATTAAATCGAAAGTGAAATTCATATTCGTTGAACGGGTAAGCGACGTTCTTCGCCACGCCTTCGGGATCGAGATGAAGTATGAAATCGGAAAAAGTCCCGCAAAATCAAAAGGGAAGTCGCCGAGGAAGAAAATCGCAGCCAAAAAAACCGGACCGAAGAAACGGCTGGTTAAAAAGAAAAAAGCGAAATAGAATAATTTAAGGTAATTTGCCGGCCCGAGTTTCCGGGCTGTTATTTTAATAACCGAAGTGTCAGAGAAAAGAAATCAAAATGTCATTTCACCCTCTACAGGTTCAGGAAAATATACATTCTACGCGATTGGCCTCTTAATTGTCGTTATTTCCGCGCTAACGTCTTTTTTCCCCATCGATAATTATGATATATGGTGGCATCTGAAAACCGGGGAATATATTGTAGCGGAGAGAACCATACCCGATAGTGATATATTTTCGTTTACCGCGGAGGGAAAATCCTGGATAACCCACGAATGGCTGGCCGAGCTTGTTTTTTACGCAATATACATTACCGGCGGGTTAAATCTTCTGATTATATTTAAAGTTTTCATCTCGGTTCTAATAGCCTTAATATTGTTATATCACATAAGAAAACGTGCGCACGAAAATCCGTTGTTATATATATTAGTTATCACCGCCATCTGCGTCGGTTCTTTCAGACTATTCGTGCGACCGCACCTTTTTACATATCTATTCCTGACAATATTGAGCGTAAATATATTTAATCTCGAATATTTTGAAAAAAACAGATATACCACCCTGCTGCTGATTCCGGCGCTTTTCCTGATGTGGGCCAATATACATTCGGGATTTATAATCGGATTAGGAGTGTACTGGATAGTTGCCGTCGGGGCTGTCATTTATAGCAGAAATCGAAAAGTCAACGAGGATATTTCATTTTCAAATTCGTTGAAAAAATACATTATGCCTCCCGCAATCGCCTCCCTGGCGGCGTTTATAAATCCCAACGGGATAAAAGCGTTTACATATCCGTTTCTTCTGGCATCCGATTCGGTCTTTAAGAGCGCTATCGCGGAGATGGTTTCGCCGTTTGAGATATTCTCGACTCAAAAACTGTACTGGCTTTTGCTTATTATAATCATCGGTTTCGCGGTTTACGGGATATTTCGGAATATAAGAAACAGGCCCGCGATTTCGGTTATACTATTGGTCGGCGTAATATCCAGCCTGATGTCGATAAGAAACTCGTATGAATTCGCGTTGTTGACAGCCGTTGCGTCAATAGTAACATTTCCCTCATTTTCGCGCGGTTTGTTATGGGCCGGCTCTTTGTCGGCGTTAATTTTCACCATTTGCTGCGGTTATTTCAGCTCCAGATATATAAACGACATACGCGGTATAAAATTCGGAGTCAGCGCGGAATTGCCGCACACGACGGCCGATTTCCTGGAGAAAATAGAATACAGGGGTAATATTTACGCTCCCCTGGGCTGGGGAAGTTATTTTATCTGGCGGGGATGGCCGGATTTGAACGTTTTTATTGACGGGAGACTGCTGGTTTACGGTTCCGGATTGTTGAATGAATATCATTATATACGTCAGAATGAACCCGGGGCCCTGGAGAGACTTGAGAGTTATGGAACTGAAGCCATCGCGGTCCCCATCGGACACCAGCGCTGGCTCATTCGAGACGCTGCCGCGGTTTCGCCGAATTGGCAACTATGTTATTTCGATGATAAGAGCGT
>CBFCYP010000101.1:0-12484 GCA_965602185.1 uncultured bacterium | reverse complement strand
ATGACAAAAAATGTGATAAAAATAACTTGACTTGTCTCCGATTATGGAATAATATAAAAATAGCTGGTTTTGGCGGTATTTGGAAATATTATATTTTAATCCCTAAATTGGAGGCGGACGTGAAAAGGATATTTATGTGGTCGGCATTTATTACCGTAGTGCCCTTTTTTATCTGCGTTAATTCATTATACTCGTCATGCCCTTGTGAGTACTCGTCATACGACTGGGCCGAAGTCACCTTACTACAGGTTGTTCCTTCGGAAGGATTTATAGAATTTTCGGTCAAATGCTATTGGACCTGCGAAGACGGATGGGATATTGAATTTGAAGATATACCCCCTGTATTTAAGGTGTATCGCCCAGGGGAGTGCATAAATGAACCTTATAATTATTCCTACGCAACTCCAGGCTGGGAAGATTTTTATAAATATCGGTATTGTGCCGTTTATTGCGGCCATTTCCCTGAATGTCTATGCGTTTGCCCGCCAAATCCATGCGATTGCCATAACCATTCTTACCATGACTATACTCCTGAATTTCGATATATGTGGGGTACATTTCGAATCGAGGCCTGGTTCAAGGGAGATATAATTTTTGAACAGGAGTTTGAATTTCCCGAGCAGTTGCCGGATAACAAACTTTTGAGCATAACCAACATCTGGATTAGTGACTATACCGGCGAGCAGGTGTCCCCGAATGCCACTTTTGACGTTGACGAATCCCTTATAATTGAGGCTGTTGGAGAATGGGATCAGGATCCTCCGGAAAACTGGATATTCGGCGTAATCAAAACCGATGGGACAAATGACTCCCTTCTGGTACCCATGGGGCTGGTCAGCGGGGGGTACCAGGATGCGTTTTATAGGGGCATTGTTGGCAGCGGCAATTTGCGTCAAATATATCCCGATCCCGAGAATCATTTCGGCTATTTCGATAGAGATTTGATGACTGTATATGCCAAGCAGAATGGTTGTGACGCACCGCCAAACAGCATGACTGACGAAACCTATGTTTCAATCATAAGAATTTATGTCGACGAGGTGGATTTTGAGAATAATCACCCATTATGCCAAGAAACCGGCGGGGAGCCCCCGACTCAACTTATAGACGAACCCCAATGGATCAGGAATACGAAAAACCAACCGGCCTGCTATACCAGGAATTCGCAAATAAACATGAATTTAAAATTGATATCGAATTTCTCACCTCTGCACAATTTAAATGTATATTTAAACGGTTATGCACCTGGTTTTCAAACAACTTTAAACACTGCCCCGGAGCAATTTCACATGTATTATTCGGCCCATGAGTTACAATCCGTCGTATCTATCGACTTGCTTCCTAACAGTATTAATATAGTTGAATTCCCTTACGGATGGTCGGCTAATGTAAGCGCCCTCATGCGACCGCGTTTTCTTAACGATTCCGGGCCGCATAAAATTTATACCACATTTCAGAATCCGGTTAACAATCCATATTCCGTTCCCACCAATACCCTTGGCTTGAATCTTGTATGTTATGAATACGCTCAAGGAGCAAGCGAACCCCATGATATATTAGCCAAAATAATGCTAGGGGTCTATGGCGAAAGCCAGATAATATATAAACCGAATGAATTTCATGATCAATATGAAGATCCATACGATCTTTATAGAAATAATCACGGTCAATGCAATTCCTTCGCGCGGTTCTTTCTGGTTTTAAGTCATTCCGTTGGGGTCGTGGCAGATAAGGCAACAATATATAAAGGAAGATACGTCCACAAAGAGGAGGTTCGGGATACCGTCTATTATGACACATGGTTTAATACTTGTGTAAGTCCTGCGGTTGAGAATGCCTTATTTCTTGAGGGATTATTAGACCCTCAAGGACATGATAGCGGTGAACATGAAAATCAAAAATGCCCTCCTAATTGGAATTTCAAATACCATGTAATAGGGATTTACCCAGTTACTATTACCGATACCATTGGTTATGATGCCGTATTCAATGTTAGTGGTAATATATCTAGTGAATATGGTAATTGGTTTAAATTCTACTTTACAAATCGATGGAGTCACGATGAACCTCCACTTGAGCCACCAGATTATTTTAAACACCCAATGGGTACTAATCCCGTAGATATTTTTTGGGATGCCTATATGGAACCTTGGTGCCAATGGTTCTTTCATCCCCCGCTTCCCGGTCTGTATAGCCTTACCGAAAATAATACTATGGTCTTAAATCAAAATAGCATTATTGATGAATACGACATTAATTCTCAACAAGATTTTTGGCAGTCGCTTAGCATAGTGACTATATCACCCTTTATCGATTCTGTATTGGGTAACGTCTGGAGGGATGATCCAAGGTCTTCGCAGCTATTACTCGGTAGAATGAAAAATATCAAATATCCAGGATTCTATTTAAATCCGCCTCCTATGGGGTCAGCATCGGATCTTACCCAATCCGAAAGTGAAATGTTAAATGAATTGCCGGATGATCTATTGTGGAATCACTTGCATTTTGATAAATACACCGATTTTATTTTAAAATACGTTAATGTTTTAGGCGACTCCAGCAGAAATGAATTCTTTGGAAGAACGGTAGTTAATGATACTAAAGTCTCAATCGGAGGTTGGTTTGGAAAATTCATTTCGATTGCAGTCTATGAAGAGTTCACCGATTTAGACTCGTTTTTAGAAAAGGCTATAATTTCCTTTAAATTACCTCCGCTTAACAGGGATAATGTCAGAATTCATAAAAAGGGAAATGAAGTTTTATATTCTTTAAAAGATAAAGAAAATATGTTTGTACTGAGGGGATACAACGTAAAAGTAAATTTCTGGGATAAGATATTCGGGCCTGAATCGCCCGATGGTAATCGAAAAGTAATCGAGCTTATAAAATATTACGATAAGGAGTTCATGCGATGAGATATTTAGTAATTTTCATAAGTTTTTTCATAATAACGACAACCGCTTACGCCGAGCGGTTCGAGTTTACTTCCTATCCCGGGATCGAGATCCCCCGTGACGATTCCATCGGCGTATGGGACAGCATCTATGTCGACCAGGCCATCGAGATAACCGATCTGAATGTTTTTCTAGGGATCGACGTACACTGGATAGTAGACGCCTTCGCTATTCCAGTATATTCGCCATGGTATGATAGCGTATATCTGGTGAATCTGTCCGATAATCACGATTCCCTCAATCTCTGGTTCGATACCCAGGCTATCGAGGACGGCCCCGGCGAGCTGGAGGACTATAATGGCCATGTTGCCGCGGGCTGGTGGAAATTGAATCCTCGAAGCATTTACGGTGGCGGAATCAACTACGTCCTGGACTGCTGGAAGATAGAGATTTACGGCGAGCTTCAGAGTGCAGTGGGAGACAGCGCCCAACTGGCGCTGGAGTTCGGCATAAACCGCGCCTACCCCAATCCCTTCAACGCCCGCACCATAATAAACTACAGCCTTCCCGAAAAGGCGAATATAATTATCGCCATCTACAACACACTGGGACAGAAGGTAGTCAGCTTATACGACGGCATCCAACAGCCCGGTGCGCATAAGGTCACCTGGGATGCCTCCGATTATCCGTCGGGCATTTACTTTGCCAGGCTGCAATCTGAAAACAGATCCGAAGAGATTAAGCTGGTGTTATTGAAATGATATTATACCGTAAGGGCGATATTATTTTACCCTGTAACTGGTAGGCCGGACATTCCTGTCCGGCCGGATTATGGTATACGGGATCGCTATAGTCTTAATAGCCGCGGCTTTCCAGCCGCGGTGCGAGTCTGGAAAGACTCGCCTATTAAGGTTGGAGGATGTTAGAATTTTTTATCCCTCATGATGGAGCCCGCGACATCATGAGGGCGCCGGGAGCGTCAGTCTCACCTTTGGCGGGACATCCCGACGCATATAAAACCCCAACAGATTCTCTCTGAATTATCAATTTACATGAGCCATCGCACACCTTATTATAGGGTTATGAGATACGCTGTAATCCTCAATCCGGTGAGCGGGAACGGCAGAGCGCTAAATATCCTGCCGAAACTATACCGGTGGATCTCGAAAAACAGGATAGATTTCGAGTTTTTCTCCACCACTTCTCCGGGTGACGGGCACAAATTGGGGCGATATGTACGCCGGGAGCGATTCGATCGAGCGGTGGTGGTCGGCGGCGACGGAACCATAAACGAGGTCGGCTCCGCTCTCCTGGGGTCGGAAATCGTTATGGGCGTACTGCCCGGCGGTAAGGGCAACGATTTTTTCAAGATGATCGGAACCAACGGTCTTCGGCGAGCTCAGTCGAGCCGCCGTCTCGATAACGCCTTCCATACCGCGTTTTTCGGGGCACCGCGCGACATCGATGTCGGTATAATAAACGGAAAACCGTTTTTCAATTCGGTGGGAGTAGGTTTTGACGCGGAGGTGGCGGAAATTGTCGTAAAAAATGAAAAGGCATCTGGTATGTGGGCCTATCTCCTGGCAGTCTTCAAGGCCTGGCGCAACCTTCATCCGGTGACAATTGAAATCGATCTCGACGGCATGGTTCTGCGAAGGGATATTACGCTGGTCTGTGTCGGCAACGGCCGCAGTTCCGGCGGTGGATTTTACCTGACCCCCAGCGCCCGCATAGATGACGGTCTTTTCGATGTCTGTGTCATTAAAGGGTTATCCAGGGGTAAGATATTCCAGTATCTCCCCCGCACTCTCAACGGCTCGCACGTCCGGCTTGACGCTACCGCTATATATAGATGTAAAAAAGTGAATATAAAATCCAAATCCAAACTGCCCGTACATGTTGACGGCGAACCGCTGGAACCGTCGCCCCGGATGATCGAATTCAGATTTAATGATGAAAAAATCCTCGTCGCCATGGGAAATAAAAATGAAAAATAGACTGCTGAAATCCGCGGCCGCTCTTCTGTTTGTTCTTATCGCCCTGCAATCGGCTGCGGACTGCCAGAACCCCGACACCGCCGCATTGAAAAGAAAAAATCCCACGGGGGCTTTATTCCGATCCGCGTTCGTGCCGGGATGGGGACAGTTTTATAACGAGAAATATATAAAAGCCGCAATAATCGCCGGCATCGAGGTATATCTTATAAACGAGGTCTACACTCATTGGCACAAAGCCGATCTCCACGAAAAACACTTCAGAAACGCATTCGATAATCCCGTCTATCAGGCCGAGGAATTCGCCAGGTATGAGAAAGAACTCGACCGGCGCGGCAACGCCACCTGGTTTCTGGCCGCCACCGTCTTCTTCTCCATGTTCGACGCCTACGTTGACGCCCACCTTTCCGACTTCGATCAGCCCGATAAAGCGTTCGAGGTGTATATCGGCCCCGGGCGCGACGATGAAGTGGTAGCCGTTTTATCGTTTAACCTGCCATGAATATCGTAGGAATATCAGGAAGCCCCACCGGGGGATCGTCCACCGATTATCTCATCGAGGCGATTTTAGAAAACATCGAAGGCAGTCATATCAAGAAAAGATTTATCCGCCTTAACGAAAAATCGATTCTTCCCTGCCAGGCCTGCGGCAAAAACCCGGAGCCTGATTTCTGTTTTTTCCATGACGATATGGACGAGATCTTCACCCTGATGGATAAAGTGGATGGGATCATCCTGGGTTCACCGATCTATTTCGATTCGGTATCGGCGCAGGCAAAGCTATTCATCGACAGGACCAACTGCCTGCGGCCGGTCGATTTCGACAATCCCGAGGGACCAAAATTAAAGGAGCCGCTGTTAAGAGGCAAAAAGGCAGGAATCGTCCTGGTGGGCGGCGAAGATGGCAAATTCCAGGGCGCTCTCAGGACCGCCAGGGCGTTTTTCATCTGGGCCGGCATCGATATTGTCTTTGAATTAGAATACAGAACCAAATCCTTTGAACCGGGGGAGGCCCGGCGCGATGAGAGTATCGAATCGGAAATAAAGGCCTGCGCCGATAAATTGACGAACGCTATTAAATCACGGAAATGAAATTTTATTTTCTGTCTTTAATCTTACCATCTATTTTCTCCAAATAATCTTTTGTTTTCTTATAGGTCTTTTTATGCCGGTCGCGGGTTTTCTTTGGTACTTCGTAGGAAAGAAGGGTATCGAACTCCAATCGGGCGTCCTCATATTTTTTAAGTAGATACAGGCAGACGCCCCTGCGATAACGGCAGAATACCAGGTTGTAATAATTCTGTTTTTCCAGACGGTCGAACGATTCTGCCAATTCACCGTAGTAAATCTCAGCTTTTCTCAATCGTCCCCATCGCCAGCAAGCGCTGCCGAGTATCCACAATGAAACCCGGCCACCCGACGATTCCTTATAAAGCTCCCTACCGATTTTTGACGCCTCCTGAAATCTCCCCTGGTTGATTAACGCCCAGGCCAGGCCGGTAGCCGCGGGTTTGGAGGAAAAATAAGAACTGTCGATCGCCAGCCTCAATTCCGATAGTCCCTTTTCCCTGTTATCTTTTAGAATTGGCAGATATTTTCCGAGCTTCACAGACGACCAGAAATGGAAATTCCCCAGGCCGGCATAGGCTTCATATAATCCCGGATCGATTTCAAGCGCCCTGGTAAATTTTCCCCTGGCTTTGAGACCCTCAAGCAGAGTTTTCAGCCAGCTTTTATGCTGACCGTGCCACACCGACTTGTACGCGTGAACAGTGCCCAGGAAATAATGACCCCAGGGATCTCCGGGATTGTTTTTCGACCAGTCCTGAAAAAACTTTTTTGCTGAATCCAGCCGGGAGAAAAATTTTTCTTTTTCTGAAAAATCCTCTGAGTCGGTCATCTCGGCGTGAAGGATACTCGCGGTAATGAGGTTATAAAACGGTTTTCCCGGCAGGGTGTCGTTAATGGTTTCAACCATGCGGTATGCCGACTCGAAGCTGTCGGAATAAACATGGTCTATAATCTTCACAACGATGGCAATCCGCGCTTCATCGGGTCTTGCAGAGGAGCCGAAAGAGGGAATATAAAATAATAGAATTAAAATAAATGTAATCGCTCCCGTAAATATTTCGCTATGAAATCGCACGGGAGACCGTTTCACTATTGAATTATTCCTAATCATTTTTCAAAAAAACACACCCCTTCCTGTATAAAATATAGGCAATATTCCCGTAAAATGCATTGCAGAATAATGCATTATTTCCGTTCCCTGTCGACCCTCCGGAATTTCATTTTCCCAGCTCAACGTAAGCCGTATTTTGCGATAAGGTTATAAATCCTCTCCCACTTTTGGTTTTTATAGCTCTTTCTCATGCCGATTTATGCCTCGCCATAAATCCCATTCAATATATTTTCTACAGGTATTCCAATTAAATTTTAACCTTAACATGTCGAAAGATAATCAGGACGCAGATTAACGGCGTCTCAACGCGGAGGAATTGATAATATGGCAAAAATTCTTGTAGTAGACGATCAGAAGGCGTTGCGCAAGAACCTTGCTTTTTATCTTAAAAGCCAGGGCTATTCGACAGACACCGCTGGATCGGCAGAGGAAGCCCTCGATAAAATCAATAAGACGTTTTTCGATATAGTAATTACCGATTATAAAATGGGTGCCATGACCGGATACGATCTTATGAAACGAGTCAGGAAAACGCATCCCTCTACGGAAGTCATAGTGATGACGGCATACGGCAATATCCCTCTGGCCGTTGAGGTCGTTCGTAATGGAGCCGCTGATTTTATTCCCAAACCGTTTGAATACGTTACCATGCTCGAAAAATTAAAAAAGATCACCTCGGTAAGGAAAGATCAACCTGTTTCCGAACGGGAGCTGATCCCTCAAATCGTGGCGGTTTCCCAGCAAATGAAGGATATCATCGACTTGGCTGATAAGGCGGCGGCGTCCAATATCACGGTTCTCATAGAGGGCGAACATGGAACCGGAAAACGTCTTTTCGCTCGGTATGTTCATCGCCACAGCGACCTGTACAATAGTGAATTTATGACCGTTGAATGCTCCAACGCTTCTGAGTCTAATCTTGAAGCGGAAATCTTCGGTATCGCCGACTCCGCTGAAAAGCGGGGGGCGCTTGCAAACGCTAACGGCGGCACCCTCTTTTTAAGGGACGTCGATGGATTATCTCCCGGCCTGCAATTGCGTTTTCTGAAGTTCTTAACCGAGGGGACATATTTCCCCGTGGGATCGTCGACTCTTAAAAAATCCAATGCCCGTATAATAGCCTCCACCTCAAAAAACCTTAAAAAGCAGGTGAACAACGGCAATTTCAGAGAGGATCTTTACTACCAGTTAAACATTATGCCGGTCTATATTCCGGCGTTACGTTCGCGCGTGGACGACCTGGCGCCCCTTACCAATCATTTTCTCGAAAAGTACAGGTCTCAATATAAGAAAAATATCACCTCCATCTCGCCGGACGCCATGTCGTGGATGAACACCTATGAATGGCCGGGAAACGTTCAGGAACTGGAAAATATCCTCTCCCGCGCCTGCGCGCTGGCCACCAGCGAGGTTCTGGACGAGTCGCTGATCTTCACCCTTCCGCAGGATCGGCCGGAGAGAGAGGAGTCCGTCGGATATCTGAACATGACCCTGAAGGACAACCAGAAGACCCTGATTCTCAAGGCGCTGAAACAGAACAGCAACAACTATTCCCGCACGGCGCGACAGCTGGGAATCTCCCGGACCACCCTCTGGAGACGGATGAAGAAGTTTAAAATTGAGGGCCTGCAGATAGAAAAATAGCCCTTTCAACGGGAAATCGGGTTAAAATAAGAAGGGAGCCGCGAGGCTCCCTTCTTATTTTGGATTATAGTGGCTTAATTATTTCAATATCGTCATCCGTTTTGCGGCGGTATACTCGCCGGCCTGCAATCTATAGAAATACATTCCGGATGCGACATTATCGGCATTCCAGATGACCCGATTTAATCCGGTGGGGCGACGTTCGTTGACAAGCGTCTCGATTCTGCGGCCGAGGATGTCGAAGATCTCAATTTTAACATCGGCTTCGAATGGAATATTATACTCAATGGTCGTTTGAGCGTTAAAAGGATTGGGAAAATTCCCTCCTAATTCAAACCTGGCCATAGCATAGCCGCTTGAATTGAGTTTATTCTTTTCGCTGCCGGCTACTGCAATCGTATCAGAATAGGTTGTCTGTGCCGCATCGTCGACAGCGACAACATAATAGTCTATTTGACTGAAACCGCCTAAGGAATAAGAAGATTCAGTATCGCTGTAGCGAGTATCGGTGGTGCTGTCTATTAAAGCCCAGCTTTGACCCAGATATTTTCGGTAGATTCTGTAAGTATCAAGATCGGGTTCATTCCATCCCGTCCAGGATATTACAACGCTATCCTCGTCGCTTTCATTCGCGAGAAATTCGAGGTCTTCGATATGTGGCGGGGCGTCAAAGAAGCTGTAGAAAACCTCTTCATCTACAATTCTATCGGTAAGTTCGCCCAGCTGAGAACATGCAGGTTGTCGTAAACATCCGATATTAAAACCGGCATTCCGTATTTTTCTACAGTTGTATCCGCAGGCAGAGTAGCAATTCTATCCCATTCTCCCTCTCTAATATCAAAATTACGATATTTAACCGCTTGATAGTTATAATCATAGGGAGGATCAATGAAATATCCTCCTTGTTCCCAGACGACATGAATATTACCATACGAATCACACGCTATAGAGGGCTTATAAGAAACTTCGGCTGTTGAGGCAATGGTGTCGATTATTGAACTCCAGGTATCTGTTTCAAGATTCAGTTTTCTATAAAATACTCTTGACTGCGGTTTTGTACCCCAAACAACATGCAGATAGGAGGTATCATTTACGACGGAAATGGCACAGTAAGGATGCATAGCGGATGTATCCGTAGGCGCGCCGGAAACCTGGGTCCCGGGATAAGAGCCAAAATCGTTGTCGTTAGTTGATTTGTTTAAGTAATAGATTTTATATGCATTGCTTCCGCTTTGGTCGGCATATACTAAATGTATGGTATCGTCTCCGTCGACACAGGCATTCTCAAATCGCGAATTATGAGTACTGCTTGAATCGCCGGTATATACTTTGGTTTCCGAAGAGGGCGTCCATCCGTCATCATATTCATTGAAATACAATTTATGCTGGTCTCCATCATCATATTGCCAAAAAGCGTATGCTTTACCATCAGACAGTGATACAATATTGGTCGCCCAACCGCTACTACCGCTCGTAATCTTTGGGTTTCCATCAGCGCTGATAAAATAAGATAATTCGCCCCATTGACCATCAAATGTATTGCCTCTTAGCTCTCGCAGACCAGTACTGAACCATCCTTCAGCGACATAGCAAACAAGAAGTTTATCATTTATCAGGCCAGGTACAACACAAATTGAGGGATGCCCAAATCTCTGTAATATTGAATCGGGTTCTTCCGAGATTTTTGTATTAAAGGAATCCCAGTTGCCATTATAGTCTCTTTTTCTGAAATAAATTTGAAGATCCTCATTCCTTTGATCTTCCCAGACAGTATAAATATTACCGTTATCATCGGCAGCAATTGACCAGGGACAATCATCGCCTCTTGAGGCTTGCTTATTTGTAAGTGTATCATTAACAATAATCAACTCTTGCCAACCGCAATACACCGGCTCCGCAGAGAAAATTAACGCCAAAGTTACAAGCATAAAACAATAACGTGCCATTGTACCCTCCTTGATTTTATTTTAAGATAGTAAATTTCTTTACATATTCGAAATCAAGATTGCTTATTTTAATAAAGTATATGCCAGATCCGACCCTCTTTTCATAACCGTCTTTTAAATTCCAAATTATGTTCCCGTTTGTTTTAATGTTTGTACGTGAAATAACTTTTCTACCTTTAATATCAAAGATATCTAAAGAGAAATTCTCCGTTGAGTTTAATGAAAAGTTGAATATAATTCTATCGTTAGTGGGATTTGGAAAGACCCTAAGCCAATCCTCAAATCCGCCGTTTTCACTTTCAACGTCCGTAGAAAGTAATCTGTAAATTCGAGTGTATCCCGGAATTACGTTTGAATTTATAATTATCTCACAGATATTATCTCCATCCGTATCGACTAAATAGGGAATAACTGTACCCTGAAGACTGTCTAAATGCCAAACCCTATGCCAGCCTGTTATTGGAGCATATTTATAAACTCCAACATTAAAATTGGATGAAAATATAAATTCAGGCGAAATATCACCGTCAATATCCCCGGCGTCAACTCCGCCTAAATTCCAGGGATTGCCCGGAAGGGAATCATAGTAAACAACCTCGTACTGATTATCGCCAACAGCTTCATATACTTTGAAGAAGAATCCGCCTCTCGTAAAATCATGGCTCCCCGATACCCACTCTGAATATCCGTTTTGATCTGAATCCCCTATAAATCTATGCATATAAGCATTGGGATGTCCGAGTGATTGTTGCCAGACCATATCAAAACTATCTGATTCCACAGTTTCAAAAACGGTTAGAATCCCATTAGGATCCCCTCCTATTATCTCAATATTACCGTCGCCGTCAAAGTCGCCGCCTGCAAATTGGCCGGGCCCGGCATAAGGCCATGGTATGTTAAAATAATGTCCATAATCATTGTCTCCCGTGTTCTCATAAATATCTATTTTATAAAAACCAATACTATTATTAAATGAAACTTCCTGGAGTCCATCATTATCAAGGTCTGAAAAACGCGGCCAAACTCTATAATTACCGCTAAGCGGAGTAATTTGCCATACAAGAGAATCAGCATAACTATACTCGCTAGTTTGCTCGAAAATATACATACTCCTTTCATATTTGGTAAGAATTTCTATCAATCCATCATCATCAGCGTCACCAAGGTCATATAAAATATTCCCGGATTCTATTCTATTAACTTCAGCAAAGTTAAAATTGCCTGTATTTTCTAAAAATAAAACGTAATTATCCGTAATAACGTCGCACCCGACAAGCTCATTGTACCCATCACCCATAAAATCGTATGACTGCAGATCTTCAATTAAATACATATTCAAATCCGCTACCAGCTCGAAAACAAGGCTGTCCTCCTCAATCTCCAGCGCCCAGCCGTTTATAACCGGCTCACCGCCAACAAGATAGGTGTCCAACATACCTGTCCGGGCGTCTTTTACCGTAACATTATCGCCTTCCCTGGAGACAAGCTCAAGGTCCGGCGGCAGTTCCCAGGCCAAAGCCAGAGCAGGTATCAAAATTATCAATGTCAGCGCTTTCAATCCGCCTCCTGATTATATTTATAAACTAATGCCATATTGAAAAATGTCAAGCCATATCCGCATTATAGAAACCGCTCTGTATCATACAAAACAGATAAACTTAGAGATTGACGAAATGGCTTTTTCATATAAAAATAAATGCAGTAAAGGAGGTCGTAAATGAAATTAACGATTTTGATATTATGCGTCGTTGCTCCGATCATAATTAATCCTGCCGATGTCATTGCCGCCGAACCGGTCTCCACCTTCTCCATCGTGGCCTGCGA
>CBFCYP010000100.1:0-12583 GCA_965602185.1 uncultured bacterium | reverse complement strand
TGCCATTGTATCCCCATACGCAAAAATGGATGAAAGAGTTTAATTTATTTTGTGGATTGACGCAACAGCGAAATGGTACTTGTAGGTCGGTGTTCCGAATGAAATGAGAAACCCGACGCCCTTCCGGGTGGCATGCTTTTCCATCGAAGATGGATAAGCATGTGTTCCGATACGAATTATTTTGCGTGCTTATGCCTTCGGCCCCGCCCTTGGCGGAGTATGCCACCCTTATATCCGAAGTCAACGCAGTGGCAGTATTTTTGTTCCGTCGGATCGTAGTCTTGCCGAAGGCGGACGTGATCCGACGGTTATCGCGGTCAGGTCACGGCCTTCGGCCTACGACCTGACCGAACGTAATATTTTCATAATAGCCGACACTTTCCAGTATCCGTTTCAGGCTTGATCCGGGATCTAGCCGTAGGTCGGGTTTAATCGCTCCATAAACCCGACGCCCTGCCGAAAATCCTTGACAGCCTGATCCATGATAGCTCCGTAGGTCGGTGTTCCGATCCGGCAACTGCCGGAGAGAAACCCGACACATTAACGCCGAAATTCCTTGACAACCGAATCCATGATAATTAAATTAAAGGTGTGTAGAACATTCCGTCTGGCGGAAGACATAAGGGGGAGCGATGATTCGAGCGAAATTAATCATAGGGGCGATATTGATAGCGATGTGCCTGGCCCTGCCGGTTGGGGGGCAAGAGATGGAGTTGGTGAGTTCGACACTGCATCATAACCCGTATAAGAGCATAGGAAGAGTCGCAGATTATGCCTATTGTGGTGGAGAAAACGGAATTCATATATTCGATATTGGGGATTCCTCAAATCCGGAACTAGTTCAAATCTGTGATTTTCCAAATATCAGTCAAATGTTTTTTGATGGTCAATATGTGTATTTAGTTTCAGGCCTTTTTGGTCCGATAGGACTCAGGATTTTGGACGTTTCCGTTCCACTGGAGCCGGCGTTAATTTCGCATTTCAGTATCTTTTTTAGCGGTGAAGCCATTACCAGATATTACGAGAACACCATATTCACACATTACGAATCGATTGACTCTCTTGGATATCCAACTACAAAATTGGTGGTTATAGATGCATCGGATCCCTATAATCCTGTTATAAGCGACAGCCTTATTTTTCCGAATCTACTGCATTCAATGTGGGTATCAGACGGATACTTGCATATAACTACGTCAACAATTGACTGGGCTCCCAATCACTGGCATATTCTCTCCCTGAGCGATCCCGCTCATCCCAATCATCTGCATACAATGAATTTCGGGCAAGACTACATTTTTGAAGTTTCCGCTTATAATCAGTATGCTTACCTGGGTATGTTCTCCGGCATAAATATTTATGATTTTTCAAATCCCTTTAATCCGCAATTAGTGAGGATCGACACCGCAAGCGGTTTTGGTTCCTTGCTTGCCATTAATGACACGGTGGCTTTTACCAGCTGGTATAATCATGGAATTAAAACATATAATTTAAGCGATCCGGTTTATCCCGTTCATATGGGATACGCGAATATTTCAGATGAACCATACGGCTTTTATGTCGCAGGTGATACCTGTTTTGCTACAACAATTGATTATTATAGTGAAAATGCCTCCAAATTCAATATTATCGACTGCATCAATCCCTATTTTCCATCGGTTATAGGCGAACACTGGACGTCCGGTTATTGTTATGATGTACAATTAACGGGAGATTACGCCTATGTGGCGGATGGGTCTTCGGGATTGAAAATTATTGATATCAGCAATCCAGAGGAACCTGTGATTATGGATAATGAACTGGCGGAACGTGCAAAGGACGTTCTTATTCGCGGAGATAGGTTATACCTTCTTCGGGGATACGGGATGTTTGAAATTTACGATATAACGACTCCAGGCGAGCCGATCCTTTTAGGATTTAATAATAACTATTTAAGTATCGCTAATGATATTTTTGTTGACGGTAATTACGCCTATATATGTCATTATTTGAATAACAACGGTTTGGTATCGATATTCAATATCGGCGATCCAACAAATCCGACGCCGTCGTATTACATCGGCAATTTGTATTATCCCCGACATGTAATTGTAGATAGCGGTTATGCATATATTTCAGATTACGATAGTCTAATTATCTATGATGTATCAAATCTTGATTCAATTACATATGTCAGCAGCTATCAATATGGAAACCCGAGTTTTCAATTGGCAATCGATCAGCCGTACCTGTACATAGCAAGCAGTTATACGGCTCTTGAAATCCTCAACATCCAAGATCCCGCAAATCCGTATTTTGTTGGAGATTACGATTCTCTTCATACATATAAAATCACGCTTGTGGATAATCACGCGCTATTAAAAGGATCATTTAATTTATATTTAATGGACATATCAAATCCTGAGTTTCCGAGGCTAATGTCGACACATACTCCTTCAAATGGATGGTCGGCGGAAGAGGTAACCGTAAGGGGGGATTACATCTATGACGCAGCATATAACTTATTCCAGATCCTCCGCCTCACCCCCACCGGAATCGAGGAGGTCAGCACATTAGACCTCGGCGGCTTCTCCCTCCCTCAGAACTACCCCAATCCCTTCAACGCCGCAACCACCATCACATACAGCCTGCCCAATCCAGCCGATATCCGGATCGAGGTCTTCGATATACTGGGCCGCAGGGTGGAGACGCTCTTTTCCGGCCCGCAAGAGGCCGGAGCTCATTCAGTTCAATGGAGCCCGGGCGATATCTCATCGGGCATCTATTATTATCGCATCGGATCGGAGGATTTTAATCAAAGCAGGAGCTGTTTGCTTGTTAAATAAAACGGGTTTTCGTAAGCTTCGCGCCCACCCGTTGGGTGGGGTACCCGCACCTGCACCAGCTTATGTTTCGGGAATCACGGTTCCCGAAACACAAGGATTGAATAGGAAACCGCCTTCTTATTAAATAAATAATTCGCTATACATCGAAGTTTTATCAATAGGTCAACTGAACTTCACAAAAACGTATTTAGTGAAACCATTTTTCGATATTTTGTGTATTTAAAAGTGTGGAAAAATCATGAGGCGTGGTGTGTTTTCTTTTAACAGATTTAAGGAGTACCGGATGAAAAAATTTATTGTGGGTGCAGTGGTATTATCGGTAACTGTATTCGCGCTGGTCCTGGGCAGCTTCGATTTCTCAACGGCGGATGTGCAGAAAGCCCGGCAGAGATCCGAGGTTGACGACAAGTACAAATGGTGCTTGGAGGATATCTACGCCGATACGGTCGCCTGGCAGGCCGATTTCGACCGTCTGCAGTCCCAGATAGGCGAGCTTGAAAAATACAAGGGGAAATTGGGCGAATCGGCTGAGACCCTTTATGAGTGTTTATCATTACAGGACAGCCTCAATATTATATTGGGCCGTTTGTTTGTTTACGCTTTTTTGAAACAGGACGAGGATACCCGGATATCCGAATATCAGCAACTGGGCGGGAAGATCATGGCACTGAATACTCAATTCGGCAGTATAGAATCGTATATCGATCCCGAGATTCTCGAAATCCCTACGGAAAAGCTGAGGAGTTTCCTGGATTCGGATAGACGAATGGAGGCAAACCAGTTCTACATTGAAGACCTGATTCGTTCCAAAGAACATATTTTATCCCCCGGCGAGGAAAGGATTCTGGCTCTTGCCGGAAACGCTACGATCGGTACAAGAAATATTTTCAGAATGATGTACAACGCGGATATCAGTTTTCCGACCGTAACCGATGAGAACGGCAATGAGATTCAGCTTACCAGGCAGCGCATTCAGGAGATTCTCAAATCGCCGAACCGGGATTTCCGGAGGGAAGCTCACAAAAAATATAACGAGGCGCAATTCGATTATTTCAACTCTTTCGGGGCTATTCTGGCGTCCACCGTAAACAATAACTGGTTTTACGCGCAGGCCAGGAATTATAATTCCTGTATTGAGAGCTCTCTTGACAGCGATAACATACCGCCCGTGGTTTTATCCAATCTTATCGATGGCGTCAACGCCAATTTCGCGCCGCTTCACAAGTGGATGTCCATACGCAAGCGTATCCTGGGTCTCGAAGAATTACATAGTTATGACACATCGGTTCCGCTGATACTGGAAGGCGAGGAGAAGATCCCTTATGATAAGGCAAAAGGATTAGTTCTAAAAGCTATGAAACCGCTGGGTAAGGATTATGTCAAAGACCTCGAAATGGGGATGAATTCGGGCTGGATCGATGTCTACGAATCCGAAGGAAAACGTTCCGGCGGTTACAACTGGGGATCCTATGCCACTCATCCGTATGTTTTGCTTAACTACAACGATGATATCAGAAACATGTTTACGCTCGCGCATGAAATGGGTCATGCCCTGCACAGCTATTACTCAAAAAGAACGCAACCCTACAGGACGGCTTATTACACGCTGTTTGTGGCCGAGGTAGCCGCCATAACAAATGAATCGCTGTTGATTGATTACATGCTCGAAAACACCAAAGACAAAAAGAAGAAGATGTACCTCCTGGATTTCTTCATCGAGGAAATCATAAACACCTTTTATTTCCAGACGTTACTTGCCGAGTTTGAAATGAAGATTTATGAAACGGTGGAAAGCGGCGGCGCCCTGTCCTCGGAATCGATGCGGCAGATGTATACTGATATCTCCAGGAAATACTGGGGCCCCGAACTGGTAGTCGATGAATGGGGCGGCTGGGGCGGAATCAGAGTCCCTCATTATAATACCAACAGCTGTTTTTATGTTTACAAGTACGCCACCAGTATTGCTTCCGCCCAGATGTTATCGAAAAGAATCCTTGAGGGCGATAAGAAGACCAGAGATAAATATAGAGAGTTCCTGACCTGGGGCGGCAACGATTATCCCGTTGAGCAGTTGAAAAAGATCGGCGTCGATCTGACAACCACTGATGCTGTAAATGCAACCATCGCCGTGTTTTCCAATCTCGTGGATGAGATGGAAAAACTGCTGGACGAAAGCTGATCTCTACAAAATATCTTTTTAAAGCGGGCTCTAAAGGCCCGCTTTTTTTATTTCCTGTGATATCGGGCCGCCAAGAGATAACTAAATATTGTCATTCCCGAAATCTCTAATCGGGAATCCATGATGGCGGCTATCCTGGATGCCGGATCAAGTCCGGCATGACAAAGACTGTTTGGGCAGGCATTAATCCGACACTGGAAAGTGTCGGCTATTAGGGGATTTCCGGTTCGGTCAGGTCGTAGTCCCGACTTTATCGGGACGTGATCCGACGGAACATGTAACCCTATTTTTCGTAGGCGGTCGGCTTATCGGATCGCACGCTGTATGGAATCGCGTTGGGGGATAAGCCCCAACCTATTACAGATTGGCTCAAGCGTCGGATTTGGGAAAAAAACAAAACCGACCTACTGCTACCGTTAATATCCCGGCCCGGCTTTTTTATTGGGAACATAAGAAAAATATTTTATAGTATATTATATCAATGAGCCCAAACAACCTGACAATTCCGGTTTCCGGTATGCACTGTGCGTCCTGCGTGGGCCGGGTAGAAAAATCGCTGAAGGATATCGAGGGGACTTTCGATGTCAACATCAACCTGGCCACCCAGCAGGCGTCTATCAGCTATGATCCGGATAAAGCCGGGATCAACGATTTCGTGGAAAGTGTTAAATCCGTCGGCTACAACGTGCCGCTTGAGAAAACCGAAATCAAAATATCGGGAATGAGCTGCGCCTCCTGCGTGGCGTCAATTGAAAAATGGCTTCTGGATATGGATGGTGTTGTTGACGCCTCGGTTAACTTGGGCGCTGAAACGGCTTACGTCACCCATATCCCCGCCGTGAAGTTTGAGGATCTTAAGGCGGTTATCGAGTCGGTCGGCTATAAGGTCGTGAGCGCGCCAGCAGAGGAAACCGAGGATTATGAGAAAAAATCGCAGGACGATTTTTACAGCGCGTTGAAATTGCGATTTGTGGCTTCGGCCATACTGACCGCTCTTGTTTTGATATTCGCCATGACACCTCTTTTCCCGGCAGGTATAAGCCGTTATGCTCAATTGATAATCACCATTCCGATAGTATTCTGGGCGGGATCGAGATTTTATATCGGGTTTATTAAAGGGTTGAGGCATAAAACCGCCGACATGAATACGTTGGTGGCGGTGGGAACGGGATCGGCGTTTCTCTATAGCGTCGTGGCCACATTTTTCCCGGCGTTATTCGAATCCGCGGGCAGAACCGCCGATGTTTATTACGATACCGCGGCGGTGATTATAACCTTAATACTTTTGGGCCGCACGCTGGAGGCGCGGGCCAAGAGCCACACCTCCGATGCGGTCAGGAAACTGGCGGGACTGCAGGCCAAGACCGCCAGGGTTATCCGTGACGGAAAAGAGATTGATATAGATATCGAAGATGTCATCGTTGGCGACGTGGTGATCGTCCGGCCGGGCGAGAAAATCCCGGTTGACGGTGAGATAATCGATGGTTCTTCTGCTATCGATGAATCGATGCTGACCGGTGAATCGATAACGGTGGATAAAAATACCGGCGATAAAGTTATCGGGGCCTCTATAAACAAAACCGGCAGCTTCAAATTCAAGGCTACGAAGATCGGCAAGGATACGGCGCTGGCGCAGATCATTCAGATGGTGAAACAGGCCCAGGGATCCAAGGCGCCGGTGCAGAGGCTGGCCGATAAGATCGCGGGGATATTCGTCCCCATCGTTATAGGGATAGCTGTTATAACATTTATTATCTGGTTTTTTGCCGGGCCGGAGCCGGCGTTAACTATCGCGCTTTTGAATTTTGTCTCGGTGATGATTATAGCCTGCCCGTGTGCGCTGGGGCTGGCCACTCCCACGGCGGTGATGGTGGGTACCGGCCTGGGAGCCGAGCACGGAATATTGATAAAAGGCGGCGAGGTGCTGGAGAAAGCTCGGGAGATAGATACTGTGGTTTTCGATAAAACCGGAACACTGACCAAAGGAACTCCCGAAGTTACCGATATCGTCGCTTCTGATAATTTTGATATAGATAAAATATTGTATTACGCCGCGTCGTTGGAGAAGAGATCGGAGCATCCTCTGGGAATGACTATCTTCAATAAGGCCGAAGCGAAAAATATAAAACTGGCGGAGCCGGAGAATTTCCTGGCAGTCGCGGGCAAGGGAATTTCCGGGATAGTCAATGATAATAACCTGCTTCTGGGAAAGCCTGAGTTTTTAAAAGAAAAGGGAGTCGAGCTGTCAGCGATCGAATCAAAGGTTGAGGATTTTTCCAGCGCTGGGAAAACAGTGATAATTCTGGCGGTCGAAAAAAATGTTGCCGGCATAATCGCCGTTGCGGATACGTTGAAGGATGAGGCGCCGGGAATTATAGATATGTTGAATAAAAGCGGGATCCTGCCGGTGATGATTACCGGCGATAATTTACGGACCGCACAGGCAATCGCAGAGAAAGCGGGGATATCCGAGGTGGTCGCCGAGGTGTTGCCGCAGGAAAAGGCGGAGAGGGTCAAGCAGCTGCAGTCAGAGGGCAAAAAGGTCGCTATGGTCGGAGACGGCATAAACGACGCCGTGGCCCTGGCGCAGGCCGATATCGGGATCGCCATAGGTACCGGAACCGACATCGCCTTGGAGGCGTCCGATATTACGCTTGTGGGGGGAGATCTTTCGGGCGTGCCCAAGGCAATCAAGCTGTCGAGGAAAACGCTGGCCACCATAAAATGGAATCTCTTCTGGGCGTTTATTTATAACATCATCGGTATCCCCATCGCGGCGGGGATACTTTACCCGGCGTTCGGAACGGCCGGTTTCTTAAGCCCCATGATAGCGTCGGCGGCCATGGCGTTCTCGTCTGTGTTCGTGGTGACCAATTCCCTGCGATTAAAAAAAGCGAAGATAAAGATATAGGTTATTTAAGCGGGTAGGTCAGGAGCCCGCAGGGCTCCTGACAGCATGAGCAAAGATAAAATTGTCAGGAGCTTTCAGGCCGTAGGTCGGCGTTCCGAATCCCGCTTTTGCGGGATGAGAAACCCGACACCCTGTTGCGGCAAGGGCGAGGTGACCTCGCCCCTACGAAGAATTGGTTCCGGCATCGGATTTGGGAAGGAATCAAGCCCGATCTACGGCTCGCTACCCTCCTGTCATTCCCGAAATCTCTAATCTGGAAACCATAAAATTAATAGAAATCTAAAAAACATATACAATCCGAACCAGCCGAAGCCAAATAGAAAAGTATTAAATATTATACCAAAAAAATTTCTTATTCTGTAATCTCTTTTTCGTACTACCCGCCGAACAAGTTTTATATAAATAAGATTTAGCCATATGAAAAATATTAGAATGCCGCTGAACAGCCATAATACACCATATTTATTTTCCCATGATTCAAATTTCAACAATCGGGAAATTATTATAAATAATAACATTCCCAGAGCCCAATACAATCCCTCCTTCAATTCCTTTAGCAACTCAATTGGTTTTGCTTTAATTCTATTAAGAAATCGCCTTTTATTAATTTTGATATGATCCTCTACTTTATTAAATAAGTTGACTATATCTTTATCAGCCATGTCATTGTCAAACGGTGCTTTAGTGGCGATTTTAACATAATACAATATCGCTTCTCTTACCACTTCTAAATCGCATCCCTCCGAGACATATTTAGCCTTGATTTTTTTGTCTTCGATGAATAGCTCGACTGGTCTGCCCTCATTATCCCATCCGTCATATTCATTACCTTCTACATCTATGTGCTCAAGATGATAATTAATATCATCCTCTGACGATAATAAGAACATCCAGCCGTCTCTATCTTTCATAAATAATGGATATCTTATATTCAAATTGATCTACTGCCTTTCCAATTTTCCGATCGGCTTAGATTGTTGACTAACAGATTTAACATATCAGCTTAAACCCCTTACAATATTTATCGGCCTATCCGCCTGGCAAATAACCTCCATATAAGGCAATTCAATTTGTCTCATTATATTATAAGACTAATGTATCATTATCCGCAATAGTTATTTATGCGGTGGCGTCGGGCCACGCCACCGACACTGGAAAGTGTCCGCCGAATGCGGTCACGGCAAGCCGTGACTCGCGACCCAACGGCCTTTCCAGTCGGGAATTTTCCTGTCATTCCCGAAATCTCTTATCGGGAATCCATGTGGGTGGGTCATTATGGATCCCGGATCAAGTCCGGCATGACGCTCTGTAACAAAAAAATCGGGGCGCGTTGTCGCGCCCCTTAGGTGGCCACCCCGCCTGTGGCGGGGTTCGGAAAAATCCGAACGTTACTTATGGTTCAATATCGTTATCTCCGATATTGAGATCGAAGACTGTCTCGGCTAAAGCATTGTCTATGTCTTCCCCGTCATCATAACGGGATTTAAGCTGTTCCGGCGAAACTATCTCCTCCCTTCCGTTAAATGTGAAAATTCCGTTGTTACGAGTGGCCACCAGCACACCTTTTTCGGATCTGCAGAAACCGGCGATCTCCATGCCATCGTAACCTTCCACCACCTTCAGGCTGTCGCTCGCGTAGCGCAGCAAACCGTTCGTAGTGCCGATATAGGTAGCGGCCGGCGTGGTCATGATGGCGGTAACATCGTAGTATTCGCTGGAATCGGTAACGAACATCTGCGCCCACTTGCCGCCATCATAACGGAACACCGCCTCGTCGGTGCCTACCCAGAGATGCGGGTAGACATATTCGAGGGCGTTGACATAATCGAACATGGCGGTGTCGCGTTCCAGGAACCTCTCCCGCCATTTCTGCCCGTCGAAGTAATAAAGTCCATCGCCGTAGGTGCCGACCCAGAGGCCGCCGCGGTCCTCGGCCAGCGTAGTAATCACCATACCGTCCTTCAACAGGGTATCGAAGGGGCAGCTCTCGAAGTAGCCGATATCATCGCAATGATACCACAGGCCGACGTCGGTGCCGACCAGAAGCCCCTCTCCGAAGGGGATCATGTCGTACACCTGGGAGCCGAGTTCGATTTTATCCAGCGTGGTGACATAGTTATTATCGAGCCGGTAGAGGCAGTCGGCTCCGATATAGCGGATTTCATCGAAGGGTAGAATCACGTTGAGATATGCGATCCGGGTGTCGTTGCGTCTCTCGGCGGGTTCCTCCCCTCCGCTGAGGGAGGGTAGCACGTAAATCCCGTTTTTGGCGCCGATGATAAGCCGTCCCTCATCCATCAGGATGGTGGTAACTTCGGGATTGGCCTGGTTTTCACCCTGGAAGTTCCCGTCGAAAGCGGCCGTTTCGGGTACAGCGTAAACATCCGCAGTAGCGGTTTTTTCCACGATACGCGGTCTCTTCTTCAGGCTGGCGAAGATAACCACGCAGAATCCGATCAGCGAGATTACGATGATCGCCGCGATTGATCCTTGTTTGTTCATTTTATCCTCCTTTGTTTTTTGGTTGTCAATTCCAATCGAGTTTAAAACAAAGGACGTGCCATTCGGATAACTCGTTAATGAATATTAGCTTATAAAATTTTCTGGGGATCAAGGGGTGTGTCCCGACGGGACGACTGAGGAAAAGCTGACACAAAAAAACCGCTAATTAAGGACGCCGGGTGGCAATCCCAAATTCATTTGGGATTGACGGACGTAGCCTCACCGCCCCCAAACAAGTTTGAGGGCGCCACCCGATCGTACCACCCATAATCTGTTTCGGGAATCGAAGTTTCCGAAACACAGACACAAAAAAACCGCCGGGGGGCGGTTTTAATCGATTATAGATTGTGCATCTATTTCGTGACTTTGCCGGCTTTGAGGCAACTCGTGCAGACTCTCAGCTTCTTTGGTTTTCCGTTAACTCTGGCGTGAACAGTCTGTAGATTTATATTGAAACGTCGTTTGGTAATGTTATGTGCGTGACTGACATTGTTGCCGCTGCTGGGCTTCTTTCCACAAATTTCGCAAACCTGCGCCATTAGTATCCTCCAAAATTTCCATCAATATATGGGTTTTCCGGAATATGGCAAGGATTTTATATCCCGGAATAGGCCAAACACGTCATTATTTTTTTGAAAAATGGCATTATTTATAATTAAAAAAGGCTCTAAATGCCGGTATTTTTGGCTGATATCAAATTTGTCGAGAAACGAATCGCCACAAAATTCTACAATTGGCTCATTACCTGTAATGATAATATAAACCATGAACCTCTATCTGTTGTAAGAGCACACGGTTCCCAGATTGAGGTGCAATAATAATTTCCGGTAAAACCTGTCCAGGGGAATACGTATTCGCGCTCTATTTCAAATACGTTGCCTTCATTTCCTTTTCTTATTGTCATTAATTTCGCGCCAAAGCATGAATTCAGGTCGGGCCAAGGAGCTCCGGCTCCTACGTTCCACTTTATTCTGTTAATAGACACATACTTGGAAATAGAAATTGTCTCATTTTGATCGTCGGCACCTTGTCCAATAGATACTGGAACTGGCACGTTCTCAATTCCAATCCAAGCGTCATCTTTGGGATTGGGATAGACACTTTTTGAAAAATGGAACCATATACCGGAAGGTCCGACAAGCAACATATTCCTTTCGCGACTGGCCGTTCCATCTGAATTGGATACCTGCAGTTTTACTTTGTATTCACCTTCAGGCCATTCGCCGGTTTGAATTTGGTGGACACCATTGCTATTAACAGGCACCTGATTATTGTATTGTACGGTTCCATTGCTATGAACAGCCGTTATTTTGGCATCATCGCCATTTGAAGACGCCCATGAAGCACCAGCCGGATCGCCAATTGCGACTATGTCATATAAAAGCGTAAAGGAATTTATAGAAGGATCCCCTCCGCCGCCGTTGCAGGCCGTTATATTAAAAATAGCCGCCAAAAGAGCGATTGTAGCGAAGGCAATACCCATTTTCGCTCCCAATCCAATCGTGTTACTTTTCATTAATTCTCCTCCTGTTAAAGGCCCTTGTGATTTGAAATGACGCTATTTATAATTCATCACTTTATTATTCCCCTTCAAATATAAAATCGCAGAATAAACGAAAACATATTCCGCAAAAACAGAATCCCCACATTACCTCATTTTTTAGCTCTTAAACAGTTTTGAAAAAACAAACCACGAACGCTCATCTCTTGGGATAGAAAACGGTTTCCGGATCGCATATACTAAATTCGCGCCCAGCAATCCCCCCAATCCTGTATATATAGTAACAATACATAACGTGCGATAGGAAACTGCCGCTTTTTTTGCCTGATACTTTAGAAAAATAAGGCTAAACGACATTCCAACAATTAATATCAAACCGAATGTCGGAATACTGAGGCCCCACAAGTAAATAAATGGCTTCATTAAAAAAATACCAAACCGAGTATTTAGATGCTACAAATTTGACGGCCTATTTTCAGTTTGTCAAGGGAAATCGGAAAAAAGGCATAAAATTAAGATTGAAATCAGTTAGTAGCTTGACACCAAAATAAAGCATCATTATGATATCAATGTGGCAACGATAAAAAAACAAGAGTTATCCGGTAAGCTCCCCCAGGGCCTCGATTTCCTCTTTTCAGACGTCCAGTACCTCAAGGGGGTGGGGC
>CBFCYP010000099.1:0-12588 GCA_965602185.1 uncultured bacterium | reverse complement strand
CAGGCGGAACCGGACGATATGGAGATACCTCTCTGGTCGAGGGCCAGCGTAACCGATTCGCCCCGCATGCCAGGAAGGGTCAGGTTCAGCGTATTTGGTAGCCGTTCAATTTCATGTCCGTTGAGTCTTGCCTCGGGGACCAGCTTTTTGATACCCTGTTCAAGCTTATCCCGCATCTTTCGCACCTTATCCATTTCCGGCAGTTTCTGTACCGCGATCTCAGCCGCTTTGCCCATTCCCACGATGTTTACCATGTTTTCAGTACCGGCGCGCTGGCCGCGTTCCTGCTTGCCGCCGTGAATGAGAGGATCGATCACGAGCCCAGATTTTATATAAAACACACCGACACCTTTAGGGCCGTAAAGCTTGTGTCCCGACATGGAGAGCATATCGACGTTCAGGTCGGCGACATCCACCGGGATCTTGCCGATACCCTGGGTGGCGTCGGTATGAAACAGGATCGATTTTTCATGGGCGATTTTAACCAGCTCCTTTATGGGCTGGATGGTGCCGGTCTCGTTATTGGCCAGCATAATGGTGATGAGCATGGTGTTGGACTTAATAGCCTTTTCGAAATCATACCGGTTTACCATGCCGGTGCTGTCGACGGAAAGATAGGTAACCTCGAAACCGAATTTTTCCAGCCATTTGCAGGCGTTGAGCACAGCGGGATGCTCGATGGAGGTGGCTATAATATGTTTGTTGCCGTTCCAGTTTGTGAACGCCGCTCCCTTGATGGCGAGGTTGTTGGCCTCGGAGCCCCCGCCGGTGAAAATGATCCGCCGGGCGGTGCAGTTGAGAAGCTGGGCCATACTGCGCCGGGCCCCTTCGAGGGCGTCCTTGGCCTTGCGGCCCTCCTGGTATATGGCGGAGGGATTGCCGAATCCGTTTTCCATGAACTCGGTCATCACCTTGAGTACTTCCGGATCGAGATAGGTGGTAGCGTTATGATCGAGATAGACGCGCCGGACGGGCGCTTCTATTTTTTTCTCCGATTCTTTTACGGTTCCATCCTCGCCGGAATCGATGACTACTCTATCGGAAGAAACGCCGGCTTTGACCACGTCACACAACAGCGCCTTATAGACCGGGAAACCGGAGATGGGATCGTATCTCTGAAGGTTGGTGAGATCGTTGATGTTACATTTCTGCCAGGCCTCCGGGCCCACCGGACCGCCGCCGCCCATGTTGGCGTCGATGGCGCCTTTCACGATATCGTCTGTTACATACGCTCTCAAATCGACCTGGCCGCGAGCGGTTTTGATTGTAACAAGATCGCCGGTCTTGATATCTCTTTCTTTGGCGTCCTCAGTGTTTATGGTGACGGTCGGTTCGGGACGTTGTTTGGTCAGCGATGGTATGCCGTGATGCTGGGTGCGGAAATCGGTGTTAACCCTGGAGCCGGAGTTGAAAACCAGGGGATACTTGCCTGTCATATCGGGCCGCGATTGCGGGCTTTCAGCCGGTTCGGTATAGACAGGCAACGGCTCGTAACCGTGTTCCTCTAAAATTGTGGATGCTATCTCGAATTTGCCCGTGGGCGTATCGAATCCCGGTTTGCCGTCGGGTCTCAGTTGTCCCTTTTCCCATTTCTTATACTGGTTCATTACGGTAGGCGCCTGAACCTCGCCGCCGGCTTCTTTAACCTGCTCCAGTGTAAATCCGGAATTTTCCAGGACCTTACTCAAAAGCTCTTCTTCATTCTGCGGATAAAGATGGCCGTAACCCAGCCGCTTGGCGAGTTCGGCCATTATGAAAAAGTCGTTTCTAGCTTCGCCTATGGGTTCGATTACTTTTTCCCTTATCCGGAATATCGGGCCGTAGGTCATATATGATTCGATCTCGTACATGGTGGTGGCGGGCAGAACTATATCGGCGTAAGCGGCGTCGGCGGTAAACTGTCGGTCGATACAGACCAGGAAATCCAGCGCGTTCAAAGTTTCTTTCCAGACGGAAGGTTCGGGCCAGGAGGTAGTAATAGACGCGCCATTTATAATTAACGATCTAATCTTATACGGTTTTCCATGTATCACCGAATCGGGCAGAACAATGGCATGTGATTCGCCGCGATAAAAACTGTATACGGGGAATTTATCTCTTCCCAGCGCTTTTTTAATATCGGGATTTGCGATATGGCCGCCTTTATTTAGCGGAAACTGATTCTGTCTCATACTAAAACATCGTCCGCCTGGAACATCCAGTTGTCCCGCCAGCGCCCATAATACCATGGTAGCGCGGATCGCCTGCACGCCGCTGTCGCTGTACTCCAGGCCACTGTACATAACCGGCGACGCGCCGTTGGATTCGGCTATTCTCCTGGCGAGAGATACAACTGTTTCCGCGGGAACGCCGGTAATCCGCTCCACCACCTGGGGGCGATAGTGCTGCACGTATCTCACGAAATCATCGAATCCGACGGTCCAGTTTTTCGCGAAATCGTCGTCGTAAAGCTCCTCTTCGATTAAAACATTGCACATCCCCAGGGCCAGGGCGCCGTCGGTACCGGGACGGATAGGCACCCATTCAGCGTTTGTCAGTTTCGCCGTTTTGGTATAACGGGGGTCTATTACAACTACCTCGGCTCCACGATCGCGGGCCGCCAGGATTCTCTTCAGATCCAGCGGCGGACAATCGGTGGCGGGATTGGCTCCCCATACCACGATCAGGTCGCTGTTGTTTATATCGGAGTACATATTGATCATCATGCCGCCCATGGTAATATGCGGCGCGATCATGGCGAAGGCCACATAGCAGAGCGCGCCCACACCCATGGTGTTAGGTGATCCGAAGGGGAACAGCACGCTGGACGCCGAGGAAACGGCGACGCCCTCGGGTTGGAATATATCGCATAACGCCAGCTCGAAACTCCCCCTGCCGGTGTATACGCAGGTGGATTCGGCGCCGTATTCGGCCTTAAGGACCTTCAACTTATCGACTATTATATCATAAGCCTCGGTCCAGGAGATCCGTTGGAATTCATATGTGCCCTTAGGGCCTTTTCTTTTCATAGGATATTTCAGGCGGTGTTCGGAATAGACGATATCGGCGGAATGCTCGCCCAGCTTGCAGATCATCCCCAACTCGGAACTGTCGTCGGGACGGACCTCGGACAGGCGGCCTTCTTTATTATATTTTACGGTTACCCAGCAGCCGGCGGGGCAGATTCCGCAAAGGGCTTTGCGTTCTTTACCGGTGTATTTTTCCTCGATGCTCATAGCTTTTAATTGCCGTGAGGTTTGTTCACTTCCCAGACGGAATTTACAAAATACTTTTTCTTATCGTAAAGATTTTCTTTAAATATAAATCCTGTTGTTTTCGCCAGATTGAGAATGTCGGATTCCAGGTACTTGTATGAATACTCGGTATGAATAGGTTCCCAGGGATCGAAATGGAAGGATTTTCCTATTTCGCCAATAATCACCTCTTGTTTTTTGAGGCTGACCAGGTAACTCTCCACCGCTCCGCTGAAAACATCGTAGGTGGCGAAAAACCTGAAATTCGATATTTCAAATTCCCCGGCCAGTTCGCGGTTTATGCGTTGCAACAGGTTGAGGTTGAACTCTGCGGTTACTCCCCGGGAGTCATTGTAAGCCTTCAGTAACAGGTCGATATCTTTTTTGAGGTCGAAACCGATTATTACAATATCGCCGTCGTTGAGATGATTCCAGAGGTTGCGCAAGAACAGTTTCGATTTCGCCTGATTAAAATTGCCTATATTCGAACCCAGGAATAAGACCACGTTTTTTCGGTCATACTCGTTATTAAGCCATTTTATCCCGGAGAAATAATCGGCCACCAGTCCTTTCAGCTCCAGTTTGGGGTAAGATTTTTTAAACGCTTGGTGTAAATCGTCGAGGGCGGAGTATGATATATCTATGGGGATATACTGGAACTCCAATCCTTTGTTTAAGAAGTACTCCACAAGAATCCTGGTTTTGCTCCCGTCTCCCGGACCGAATTCGATAAGGTTGGTGTTTTCCGATTCCATATAACCGGCTATTTGGGCGATGTTTCGTTCAAGCGTCTCGATTTCGCATCCGGTGGGGTAATATTCCGGTAATTCGGTTATTTTATTAAATAACCTGCTTCCCTCGGCGTCATAATGATAAATCGAAGGTATCAATTTTCTCGGCTCCGACAGTCCCATTAAAACGTCCAGAGCAAATTTCTCGCGATATGTTTCCAATGAGGATACATCGACCGAATCCAGTTTAAGTATTGATTGCGTCATGATTTATCCTTTGGAATAAAATTTAAAATCATTTTTCTAAATAACCGTAATACAAAAAACAATGTTCGTGGCGATGAACTGCCTGCTACCAATACTTAATCTCCCGAAAAATTGATTATGCTGTTTAAATGAGCCGCGGCGCTGTCAACAGAGTAGCCGTCGACATCGACAATCTTGTTGGCGTTACGCATAGCGTCATCACCGATCCCTCCGATTGAACTTTTCAGAATCTGAATTAATTTTGGATTTTTCGCGGCCTTATCAGACAACAGCAGAACCGCGTCATAAGGAGGTAGAGCCTGCTTCGTGTCATCAAGTACCACCAGATCATAATCTACGATTCTACCGTCTGTTGAGTACGCGGAGATAACATCAACCTGTTTTTGCGCGATAGCCCCGTACATCAAGGTCGGATCGAGAGTAATCAGTTCTTTAAAATCCAGACTATAAGCTTCCTTGAGTTCTTTCCATTCGGGACGGGTAAAAAACTCGTAATCGCTGCCCATGGAGAATTCCGTCGATATCCGCGAAAGATCATTGATAGTATTAAGATTTCTTTCAACCGCCATTTCCTCACGCACGGCGAGGGCGTAGGTGTTTTCAAAGCCCAGGGTGCCCAGGCAGTTGATCCCATGTTTTTCCTCCAGCCAAACGGTAATCTCCTTTAATATAACTTCTCTCGATGGAAGATCTTTTCTTTTCATGACGTTTGTCCAGACGGTACCGGTGTAATCGACATAACAATCAACTTCATTGCTGGCGAGGGCTTCGAAAAGAATAATGGAACCCATGCCGGATCGAATGTCGACATTAAAACCTTCATCGGATAATCTGTCTGCGATAGATTTCGCCAGGACATACTGCTCGGTGAAGGGCTTGGAGCCGATAACGATAGTCTTTCCCGATTCACCATAACCCCGATGACGGGCGAGAGGAGCTAGGCCAACCATGAATAAGATTAAGATTATGGCGACGGTAAGGGCGGCCAGCTTGAAATTTCTCCGGGAGACGGTTTTTTCGGTCAGCCTGATGGTTTGATCCAATATAATCGCCAGTACCGCAGCCGCCACGCATCCGACCATTATGGCTGAAAAATTCTGTGTCTGCAGACCGCTGAAGACGTAATTTCCGAGGCTGGTGGCGCCCACCGGTGTCGCCAGGGTAGCCGTGCCCACCACCCATACTGCGGCGGTCCTGATTCCGGCGACTATAACGGGCAACGCCAGGGGCAATTCCACTTTGAAAAGCGATTGCGTATCGGTCATGCCGATGCCTCTGGCGGCTTCGATTACCGATTTTTCCACCCCCAGTATCCCGGTTACGGTGTTGCGAAGAATCGGAAGAACGCTGTAAATAATAAGGGCGATCAGGGCCGGCAGAAAACCTATGCGTCCCAATAGAGGGACCATTATAGCCAGAAGAGCTATCCCCGGTATAGTCTGCAATATCCCGGCTATAGTAAGCGTCGGCCACTGCAAAGATTTGATCCTTGTTACCAAAACACCGCAGGGAACACAGATTACTATTCCCGCTATTAAGGCAATTAAAGTCAAAAGTAAATGATTGCCCAGATAATGGGGTAGAAGACCGAGCTGTTCCGATATAGAATTATAGGTCACTTCTGTTTTCGCCTTTTATTATCCGGTTTACTTTTTCGGTTTGACGGCGCGGTGTGTTCAACAGTTCCGAAACGTACGGGTGCGCGGATTCCGAAATGAGCTCGGTCGGTTTTCCCAGCGCCAACAATTCCCCCGATTTCATTATGGCGATTCTATCGGCCAGGATCAAAGCCTCCAGAACGTCATGCGTAACCATCACCACAGTTAATTCCAACTCCTTTTGGATTTTCGCGAACTCCTCGATCAGGTTTGTCCTGGTTATGGGGTCCAGGGCTCCGAACGGCTCATCCATAAGCATTATCTTCGCCCCCGCGGCGAGCGCTCTCGCCAACCCGATTCTCTGTTTCTGTCCGCCGGACAGCTCATCCGGCATCCTGCTTTGAAATTTATCGGATTCGAGGCCTACCAGATTCAGAAGCTCGTTTGTTCTGGATTTAATTCTGTCCTCGGGCCATCGTAGTAATTTCGGTACAACGCCTATGTTCCCGGCAATGTTCATGTGAGGGAAAAGCCCGATCTCCTGAAAAACGTAACCGATACCTCGCCTTAGAATGACTGGATCGGTTTGGGACGTATCCTCGCCGTTGATTGTAATTTTTCCCGAGGTTGGTTCGATCAGCCTGTTTATGGTTTTCAAAGTAGTAGTTTTACCGCAGCCCGATTCACCCAGAAGAACCAATAACTCGCCGGGCTGAACATCCAGATTGATCTCTTTGATAGCAAATGAGAGACCGTTATCGAAAGATTTCGATACTTTTTCAAGCGCGATCATAAAAAGGGGATTATTGACGCAACCTAAGCTTTTGAATTATAGCGGTTTGAGAGAAAACGTGAATTTTATTTATAATCAAAACAAATCCCTTGGGTAAAATTCAGCATTCTTTTTTGCTTCGGTATTTATTTTAATAGAACCCGGAATCGGACGCAAGGATTTTCTGATAATAACCGTTGACCTATATTGATAGAATTTTAACGAATCCCCAAAAAAGTAGAATTTTTTCCTGCCGATATTGTTATAGATATGTGAGGAGGGTGTATGGCATATATCCCGGTAGCCACAGGCGCCAATGCCGCCTCGGCCGCGGCGGCGCAGAAACTCAGAGACGAGGAAGAGATTATGACCGCTTATAAGAAAGATGATCTCGAGGGCTGGGAATTCAAGATTATGAGAAGCTACACCGGCAAGTTCAAGGACAATAAATTCGTCCAGCAGCTGTGCCGGGAGGAGGCCAGGGCCGGCTGGGAGATGCTGGAGAAGTTCGACGAATACCGCATCCGGTTCAAACGGCGCGTCGATAATCGCCCCAACGACCAGTTCCTCAAATTCGATCCCTACCGGACCAGCGTCGGTTTCGGGATCAACCACATCGTGGCCGTTATCCTGGGCGTAGCAGCGCTGGGTGTGGGCGTAGCTATAATGATGGCGATATTTTACGGCAGGTAAAAATCAATAATAAATAATTAGCCTATTCAACATCCCTGGCGCAGCGAAAACCGACAGCTATATCCCGCCAGCCTGCGCGTAAGGCGTTCCTGAAACAGACCCTGGTGCAGTACGGCCCCGAATGCCATCCGCCGCCACGAATCACTTTGAATTTGCCGTCCTCGGGACCTGAGGGATTTTTATTAGGGCTGTTTTTATAATAGTTTTTATCGTAATAATCCGAGACCCACTCCACCACGTTGCCGGTCATATCGTAAAGCCCGAAACCGTTGGGGGGGTAGCTTCCCACCGGCACGCACCCTTTCCTCTTTTGCCCTTTAACCGCGTAATTGGCCTTTGAGGTATCGGATTCTGGACCATAAGAGTAGTTGTTATCTATCAGGCCGCCCCTTGCCGCGTATTCCCATTCGGCTTCGGTAAGGAGACGTTTGCCGGCCCATTCCGCGTAGTCCCTGGCCTCGCTCCAGCTTATTCCAACAACCGGGTGATCCGGGAAATCGGGGCCGCTATGGAACTCCTCCATGCCCCAGTATTCGGGATATTCGGCGTTGGTTTCCTCACAGTATTTTTGAAATTGAGCGTTGGTCACCTCGTATTTGTCAATATAGAATGAATCAATGTAGACTTTATGCGCAGGCAGGTGGTCGTCCTCGGTATCGCCGCCCATAATGAACTCCCCGGCGGGGATAAGAACCATGTCGGAATTATTTCCGATTGATTTATTATTCTCTTCGGCCCCGGGAATGGAAAACGCTGCCAGCATGAAAACCGCCGTGATCAAAATGATTTCTCCCATTTTCTCTCCTTGAAACAGATGAAACTGCTATTTAACCTCATCGATTTTGAATGTCACGTTGGCAAGCTTATGGTAGTAATTGCCCCACTCCGCCGTGAACCTCATCACGGTATAGTCGGGATCGGTAACGCCCTCGGGGTAATACCGAATGTCGGTATCCTCCCACAAACGTTTTTTCGACTCGGGATCCTGAAGCACCTCGATGGTGCCCACCAGCATCAGCCCTTTCCACTGCTCGAAATCAACAAAATAGACACAGGTCTTGGGATCCTTCATGATCTGCGGCACCCTTTTTGACGAGGTATTGGTGCTGAACCAAACCGTTTTAAGCCCCTCGTTCTCCCGTTTTATCATCCCCTTGATATGGGGGTAGCCGTTATCGCCGTTGGTGCCCAGCATGACGATCTCCGACTTATCCGCCAGCTCGAGGGACGCTTTTGTTGCCTCATCTTTGGTCATAGCCGAATCCTTTATCAGATAAAATTATTATTAATGAAAGTTAATATAAACACATCCGCTCCGGTAGATGATACGGAAATTTGGACATGGAGTTGCTATATTATATTTATTATGAGTGTCCATACGCATTGCCGTATTCCCTGTCGAGTTGGGAATGACGGGATGGAGGATTTGTAGATCAGGTCTCCCCGAGACCTGACAACAATGCGTCAAATCCTGGGAGGATTTGACCTACTACTTCCCCTTCACCTTGGCCCAGGTGTCGCGCAGGCCGACGGTGCGGTTGAAGACCGGCTTGCTGTCTGATGTATCAGGATCCACGCAAAAGTAACCGTGACGCAAGAATTGAAAACGGTCGCCCGGTTTGGCGGAGGCCAGGGAGGGCTCCACTTTGCAGCCTGATAGTACTTTTAACGAATCGGGATTTATATTGGAGGTAAAATCTTTGCCCTCCTCGACGTCGTTGGGATCTTCCCTGGTGAATAGATTGTCATATAGACGCACCTCGGCGTCCACGGCATGTTCCGCCGACACCCAGTGAAGCGTGCCTTTGATTTTGCGGCCGTCGGTAGCCTCGCCGCTCTTGGTGGCGGGATCGTAACTGCAGCGAAGTTCGACTATATTGCCGCTATCGTCCTTAATCACCTTTTCACATTTTATGAAATAGGCGTGCTTGAGCCGGACCTCGCGGCCGGGGGCCAACCGGAAGAACTTCCTGGGCGGGTCTTCCATGAAATCGTCGGCCTCGATATAGATCTCCCGTGAGAACGGTATCATGCGGCTTCCGGCGCTCTCGTCCTCGGGGTTGTTGATGGCGTCCAACTCCTCGATCTTACCCTCCGGGTAATTCTCGATGACTACCTTCAAGGGATTTAGCACCGCCATGACCCTGTTGGTCCGGATATTAAGATCCTCCCGGAGAGTATGTTCCAGCAGGGCGATATCGACTACGCTGGCCCGTTTGGCCATGCCGATCCGCTCCTGGAAATTGCGGATAGCCTCGGGAGTATAGCCCCGGCGGCGTAATCCGCATAAAGTCGGCATGCGGGGGTCATCCCAACCTTTAACATAACTTTCCTCGACCAACCGTCTGAGATACCTTTTGCTCAATATGGTGTAGGTGAGATTCAGCCTGGCGAACTCGATCTGCTGAGGTTTGTGAACGTCAAGCTGCACCAGGAACCAATCGTATAACGGCCTGTGATCCTCGAAACTGATATCGCAGAGAGAGTGGGTTATTCCCTCGATGGAGTCGGACTGCCCGTGAGCCCAGTCGTACATGGGATAGATGCACCACTCGTCACCGGTTCTATGATGGCTGGCATGCAATATCCGGTACATGACCGGATCGCGCATATTGAGATTGCCCGCCGCCATATCGATCTTGGCGCGCAGTACCCGGGAGCCGTCGGGAAACTCGCCGTTTTTCATCCGTTCCAGAAGATCCAGGTTCTCCTCAACGGCCCTGTTGCGAAAGGGGCTTTCCTTTCCCGGTTCAGTTAGAGTGCCCCTGTATTCTTTAATCTGCTCGGCGGTTAAATCGCATATATAGGCTTTTCCCTTTTTTATCAGGTCGATCGCGTATTCGTAGAGTGTCCCAAAATAGTCGGAGGCATAATAAAGCCGATCATCCCAATCGTATCCCAGCCAGCGGATATCCTCCATGATGGAATCGACGTATTCTGTTTCCTCTTTGGTGGGATTAGTATCATCGAACCGGAGGTTGCAGAGACCGCTATACTCCTCCACCACCCCGAAATTGAAGCAGATGGACTTGGCATGGCCGATATGAAGATAGCCGTTCGGTTCCGGCGGGAAACGGGTATACACCCGGCCGTCGTTTTTGTTGTTTCTGATATCCTCTTCTATGATCTCTTTAATGAAGTTGGTCGGTTTCGCCGATCCGGCTTCAGTATCGGCATTCCTTTTTTCTTTCTTATTAGAATTCAAGGTTCGGCTCCGTATTTATTTCATTAAATTTGCTATATTTATCGACCGAACAATTTAGCAGATTATCAAGAATATTTCCACACAATATAATTTCTTTATCGATAGCATAAAACTAAGAAAATGGAGGCCAAATCGTAATAATTGCATTTGAGGAGTCACTTTTTTCCAAAACCTTATATCGATAAATGAGGCAATGTTGCCGGGATACCGCATTGAATCAACTTGACTCAAGATCATACTGCATATAATTTGAAAACGATATGAGAAATCCAAAACCAGGGCTTGTTATGGGATTATTTGCCTTATGAGGCTGATATGAGAATCTCCGCCGCGCTTCTGGCCGCGGGCAAATCCGAGAGAATGGGGAAAAACAAGCTACTTTTGCCTGTTGGGAATCATACCGTTCTAGAAGAATCGCTTTTTCAACTGATCGAATCGGGTCTGGATGAGGTTATTGTAGTCATAGGTTTTCAACAGGAAAAGGTAAAAAAATTGATCGCAGAGAAATATGGAAATAAAATAAATGTCGTTTATAATGAAAATTATGAGTCCGGTAGAGCAGAGTCGATCAAATACGCCCTGAGAAATATTGATGAAGGTGCGGACGCGGTTTTATTTATGGTAGCCGATAAGCCGTCGGTGCAATCGAGCCTTATCAGAAAAGCCGTAAGCGAGTTCAAAAGGGAAGCTCCATTAATCCTGTATGTACAGACTCCCGCAGGCCGCGGCCATCCGGTAATTTTTTCGAAAGCGCTTTTTGATGACCTGATGGAGCTTGAAGGTGAGCCCGCAGGAAATACTATATTCGAGAAATACCGAAACGATACTATAATTATTGAAGACGAAAACCCCCAGATCGATATCGATACCATCGAAGACTACAACAATATCCTCAAAGAATTCGTAAAATGACTGAGCATACCGATATTTTTAAGGAGATAAATCGTAATATCTCGGAAGGGAATCCTTTCGTAATCGTCACTATCGTGCATACCGCCGGTTCCTCTCCTCGCCAGGCTGGTGCCAGGATGCTGGTATATCCGGACGGATCAATCTATAGTACCATCGGGGGCGGGAAATTCGAGAAGCTGGTAATTGATGATTGCGTTGGCATGTTCGGCGCGAATCAGGCAACGCGGTTTAAAAAGTACGGATTTCCCGGAGAGGGTTCCGATTCCACCGGTATGAACTGCGGGGGAGAGGCGGAAGTCTTTATGGAAAAATTCGGAAAACCGAACAGGCTGGTGATATTCGGCGGAGGCCACGTCGGAAAAGATCTGGTAAATATCGCAAAAGAACTGGATTTCTCCATAACCGTAGTGGATGACCGTAAAGATATTTTAAGCGGATATAACACCGACATAACAACGGTTCTTACCGACGATCATTATCTAAACGATTTCCCCGTGCTGGATGAAAATTGCTATGTTGTTATCGTTACCAGAAGCCATAATTGCGACAGGAATGTGCTGGAGAAAGTCTTGAGTCACAAGTGCGCATATGTCGGCATGATCGGATCGAAAAAAAAGGTCGCGAAGATATTCGAATCGTTAAAAGAAAACGGAGTCAACGCCCAAAGGATTTCGAAGGTCCACGCTCCGGTGGGACTCGATATAGGTGCCGAGGGACCGTATGAGATAGCTGTTTCGATAGTCGCTGAACTTATCGCGGCGAGGAAAGGGAAACTGGCGAAATTTTGATGAGAAGTGATCGCCGAAAAGAAGAGGTGATGGTCCGCGGAGCCGGGGAGCTGGCCTCCGGGATTATTTATAAACTTTTTTACGAGGGATATAATGTAATCGCCCTTGAACGACCGAATCCATGCTGTGTGAGAAGATATGTCTGTTTCGGCGAAGCCGTTTATTCCGGCGAAATCGAAATCGAGGGGGTTCACGGTAAATTAACGATTAATCTGGGTGAGGCAAAAAAGCTGCAGGATATAGGTAAGGTGCCGATTCTGGTAGATCCTGAGGTGGAATTTTTAAAATACTCCATGCCCGATATTTTGATCGATGGGCGTATGCTGAAAAAAAACATTGACGTTTCGAAAGATATGGCGGAGCTCGTTATCGGTCTGGGCCCCGGTTTT
>CBFCYP010000098.1:0-12615 GCA_965602185.1 uncultured bacterium | reverse complement strand
TGGAGAGAAAGACCGGCTTACCAGGCTATCCTGGGCGGCGCCAACGGTCTCCGGGGTTATTCGAGCCATGAACTGGAGGGCAACAGGCTCGCGCTCGGTAACATGGAATACCGCTTCTACACACCCCTGGAAATATTAACGGTGCGGATCGGAGGGGCGCTGTTTTTCGATATCGGCGAAGTGTGGAAAAATGGAGAGACGATAAGATTTGACAACCTGAAATCGGATGTCGGCGTAGGTTTGCGTTTCGGTCTTACAAAATCATCGACATCGCGCGTCTTGCGCTTCGATATCGCCCGGACGCTTACCGAGGATAACTACTATATCTCTCTGGGGACGGGGATGGTATTCAGCCTGGGATCGAAATTCGGACATGACTAAGAAGTTTTATAGATTTTTAGCGGCAATCACGATTTTCAGGCTGGGTTACGCGTTCTTTTTGCCCGTAGCGCCCCAGGAGGCCTACTACTGGAATTACAGCCGTCATGCCGCATTATCGTATTTCGATCATCCTCCGCTGGCGGCCCATTTTATCAAGCTTACTACCGTCCTGGGGATAAGCGGTTTCAGTATGCATCTGGCCGCGATCGTCCTTTCCTTGTTAATGAGCGTCGTTATATATCGTCTCGCGTCGATGCTATTCGATGAAAAAACCGCCTTCTGGGGCGCGGTGGCGATAAACCTTACGTTCATTTACGCTTTAGGGAGTATGATCATTACTCCCGATACTCCCATGCTCCTGTTCTGGTGCCTATCGATGGTCGCCTGCTACAGGATTGACCGGGGAGGAGGAAAAATCTGGTGGATACTCCTGGGGTTTTTCATCGGCGCCGGTTTCATGTCCAAATACACCATAGTGTTCGCCGGATTGGGAGCGTTACTATATTTTGCTTTATCCCGGAAACGAATCAGGTGGTTTAAGACCATCTGGCCCTATGCAGCAATTATGGTAGCAGTAATAATCGCGCTGCCGGTATTAATCTGGAATTACCAGAACGATTGGGCGAGCTTCGCCTTTCAAACCGGGAGACGTGCCGGCGAGATGAGCGAATTCAGGCCCGACTTTTTCTTCGGTTTTCTGGGTACGGTAATAGGTATTTACGGAATCATCCCCATCCCTCTTCTCTTCGCCGGTATCTGGAATTCGATCAAAAGATTTATATGGGGGAATTTTTCTAACCACGCGTTGATTGCCTGTTTTTCGGCGCCGCTTCTTATATTTCTTATTCCGGTTTCAGCAATATCGTGGGTAAAAATGAACTGGACAGCCCCGGCATTTATCGGGATTTTTATCTCCGCCACGGCTTATTACTTCTTAAAATCGAGTAAATTTGTACGGATCTGGGGCAAGGTTTCCGTTATTTTTCTGCTGGTGTCTTTTATCGCCGTTCATGTTGTTATTTTGCTTCCCGATATTTACCTGGGCAAGGGAGATTATTCCGTCGGCTGGGATCGGCTCGCCCGGAGGGTTGAGACCTTAATAAAAGATCTGCCCGAGCCGTATTTCATTTGCGGATATGAATATAAGACCGCCTCGCTTCTGGCGTTTTACCTTAAAGATCATCCGGAAACGGTAAGCAATACTATAATAGGACGTCCGGGATTGCAGTACGACTACTGGTGCGACCCGGATACCCTAATTGGATATAACGCGATTTTTATTTATGATAAGCGCAATAAACTTAAAGACCCGTCGGAGCTTACCGATCGGTTTGAAAAAGTAGAATTTGATTCTGCGCTGCATATAGAAAAAGGTGGAAAAGAGGTTACCGAATTTTATATATTCCGTTGCTATAATTATCGAGGATTGTGAGGGAGGAAATGACAGAAGCGTTATTAAAATCAGATATTAATGAATATCCATTAATGAGGGAAGGCAAGGTTCGCGACATTTACGACCTCGGCGATAGCCTTTTATTCGTTACGACCGACCGGATATCCGCCTTTGATTGGGTATTGCCCAACGGTATTCCGGGCAAGGGTATTATCCTTAATAAAATGTCTCTCTTCTGGTTCTCCATGATGAGGGATATTGTTCCCGATCATCTTCTTACAGGCGATTTTAAGTCTTTCCCGCGGGAGTTGCAGAAATATGAATATCTGGACGGCCGTTCCATGATCGTCAGAAAAGCGAAACGTATCGATATAGAATGCGTAGCCAGGGGATATCTGGTGGGATCCGGTTATAAGGACTACAGGAAGGCGGTTGAATCATCTCCCGGCGAGCCCGTAGTAGATCTTTACGGCTACGAGCTTCCCGCCGATTTCAGGCCTGCCGAAAAACTGCCATTCCCTATTTTCACGCCCGCGACGAAAGAAGATGACGGCCACGATATCAATATTTCCTATGACGATATGGCGATAAAAGTGGGGAGTGATCTGGCTTCAAAATTAAGGGACATCACGCTGGCGATTTATTCAAAGGCGTTTGAATATGCGTTTCCCAGAAGTATCATTATTGCCGACACCAAATTCGAGTTCGGGTTTATAAACGATGAGCTTACTTTAATCGATGAAATATTATCCCCGGATTCATCGAGATTCTGGCCGCTGGAGTCGTATGAGGTGGGTTCTAATCCGCCGTCTTTCGATAAACAATTCATACGGGATTTCCTGGAAACGACTGGCTGGGACAAAAACTCCGCGCCTCCGGAATTGCCCCCGGATATTGTCCAAAAAACATTGGAGAAGTATAAGCAAGCGCATAAAATATTAACCGGCTCCGATGCCTTAGAGGAATAGCGATGGCCATAAGAAGAGCGCTTTTAACGGTTTATGATAAAACAAACATAATTGAGCTGGCCCGAAAATTAAGAGAATTCGATATCGAAATAATCTCTACAGGCGGCACCATGAAAGAGCTCCGAAAAGGCGGCCTGGAGGTGAAGTCTGTTTCCGATATTACCGGTTTTCCGGAGATCCTCGACGGCAGGGTTAAGACGCTGCATCCTAAAATTCACGGCGGGATTCTCGCCCGCCGCGACAAGGGCGAACATATATCTCAACTCAGTATGCATCACATTCTTTTGTATGACCTGGTGGTTGTTAATCTCTATCCCTTCGAAAAGGTTATTTCTTCCGGTGACGTAAGCGAGGATATCGCGCTGGAAAATATCGATATAGGCGGTCCCACAATGATCAGGTCCGCCGCCAAAAACTTTCCCCATGTCACGGTAATAACCTCGCCCGATCATTATGGTTTATTAGTAGAGGAACTGGCGGAGAACAACGGCGCGACCACACCGGAATTCCGAAAAAGGATGGCGAAAACAGCGTTCGAAAGAACCGCGGCCTACGATACCGCCATATCGTCATGGTTCCAGGGTGAAGAGGGTGAATTTCCTCACACGCTGAATTTAAGTTATAATTTGAAATCAACCTTGCGGTATGGGGAGAACCCGCATCAAAAAGCGTCACTTTACGAACTGCCCGACTATCCCCACACTTCCCTGGCGAAGGGGGAGCTTCTTTCCGGGAAGGAGCTATCGTTTAACAACATCTGGGATCTCGAAGCCGGGCTGCAGATGGCTCTTGATTTTGATAGACCGTTTGCCGCCGTAATCAAACATACCAATCCCTGCGGGGCGGCTATCGGCGAGACTCTCGCCGAAGCCTACCAGAAAGCGCTGGCTTCCGATCCCCTGTCGGCGTTCGGCTCGGTGATCGCGTTGAATCGGAGGGTCGACATGGAAACGGCGAATTTGCTTCATGAGACCCCGTTTATCGAATGTATCCTGGCTCCCGGTTTTGATGACGATTCTCTGGAGCTATTGCGCAAGAAGAAAAACCGGCGGTTACTCGACGTGGGCGATCTGAAACGGGCGCCGGAAAACTCCTTTGAGTTCAGGCCGCTTAGGGGAGGAATACTCGCGCAATCTCCCGACAGACATGAGATTGATAAAGACAATCTCCAGTTTGTCACCGAAAAAAGACCCTCGGATGATGAAATCGATGAATTGCTGTTTGCTTTTAAGATAGTAAAGCACATTAAATCCAATGCCATCGTGATCTGTAAAGATATGGCTACGGTCGGGGTGGGAGCGGGGCAGACATCGCGGGTCGATTCATCTATGATAGCGGTTAGAAAGGCGGGCGAGCGCGCTAAAGGCGCGGTCGCGGCATCGGATGCTTTCTTCCCCATGCCCGACGGACTTGAGGTCCTTGCAGAAGCGGGGGTTACGGCGATTATCCAACCCGGAGGCTCGAAAAAGGACCCCGAGGTAATTGACGCGGCCAATCGTATGGGTATCGCGATGGTTTTGACAGGCCTCCGGCATTTCAAGCATTAAAAGTTATCCACAACGGGTGTTGATAATTTTGTTGATAAAAATCTCTTGAGTTTGGGTTTGCTTTTTACTTTTTTAGAAGAGGGCGTAACATCTAAATCAGTACCCTTAAAAAATGTCCTTAATGAACGGTAAAAATATTCTTCTGGGTGTCAGCGGCGGCGTGGGAGCCTTTAAGGCCTGCGAGCTTCTGAGGATTTTTATAAAATCGGGATCTAATGTCAGAGTGATTATGACGGAATCCGCGACCAAGTTTGTAACTCCTCTTTCGTTTCAATCGCTTGGCGCCGAGGCTGTATCGTATGGTATGTTCGTCGAAAAACGAGATTCCCTCGAACATGTCAGCTGGGCGGACTGGGGAGATATACTTGTTGTTGCCCCGGCCACCGCCAATATCATAGGCAAGCTGGCCAACGGTCTGGCCGACGAGGTGCTGTCCACTCAGGCTATAGCTTTTGATGGTATTATTCTTTTGGCTCCCGCCATGAATGTCAAAATGTATGACAATAAGACGGTTCAGAAGAATATTAATTATCTTAATTCTATCGGCGTGAATTTCATAGGCCCCGAAACGGGTCAACTGGCATCGCTGATCACCGCCGCCGGAAGGATGACCGAACCGGAACTGATATTTAAAAGAGCAAGACAGCTGCTTTTAAAAAGGTCCTCTTTAAGAGGGAAAAAGGTTATTATTACCGCCGGCCCCACTGTCGAACCGATTGATCCGGTGAGATATATATCGAACTATTCCTCCGGTAAAATGGGGTACGCTCTGGCCGACGCCGCCGCCGGTTTCGGCGCCGATGTTGACCTGATATCGGGCCCCGTTCATCTCAGCGTTCCTCCCTCGGTGAAAATTACCAACGTGAAAACCGCCGATGAAATGCTGAGAGCGGCTCGTAAAGAATGCGCCGGGGCGGATATTCTCTTTATGGCCGCGGCGGTGGCCGATTATCGACCCTCTGCTTTTCACAGGCAAAAAATAAAACGTAAAAAAGAATCGATGAGGCTGGATCTGAAAACGAATCCCGATATTCTAAAATCGCTCGGGAGAAACCGGCCGAAGATGGCGGTCGGTTTTGCCCTGGAGACCGAGAATATTAAAGCCCGTGCTATTGAGAAATTGAAGGAGAAAAATCTCGATTTTATTGTCGCCAACAACCCTACGGAAAAGGGAGTGGAATTCGGATCGGATTTTAACAGGGTCGCGCTTTACGGCAAGAAGGGATTTAGCCTTAATCTTGAAAAGGCTGAGAAATTTGATATCGCGGTAAAGATCATCGAAGAATCGATTAAGCTTCTGAATAAACGTGGATCGAAAAGAAAAAAACAAAATTAAGAAATATCTTTTATTACAGAGAGATCTGGGATTTGATGAGTTCTATCTTCCTGAGTCATCCCGTCCTCCTCGTAAAATCACGGTGAAACGTCTCGGTATCGACAATTTTGAGGAGGCGGAGTCGGTAGATCAACTGGAAGCTACGATCAAGAGATGCAAGCGCTGTTCACTGGGCAAGACCAGAACCAATTTCGTTTTCGGTGTCGGCAAAAGCGATGCTGCTATCATGTTCATCGGCGAAGCGCCCGGACGCGATGAGGATCAGCAGGGCATGCCTTTCGTCGGCCGCGCCGGGAAATTGCTGGACAAGATGCTGGCCGAAATAGGTTTGAATCGAAATGAAGTATATATCGCGAATATACTTAAATGCCGTCCGCCCAACAACCGCGATCCGGAACAGGACGAGGTCGATCAGTGTCTCCCGTATTTAACAAAACAGATCAAGATTATAAAACCTGAAGCAATCTGCTCTCTGGGTCGCATCGCCGCGCAAAGGATTTTGCAGACCAATATGTCTTTAGGCGCCATGCGCGGACGCTGGTTTGACTATCACGGAATAAAATTTATGGTTACTTATCATCCCGCGGCCATATTAAGATCGAACTCTTATTTGCCGGCCGCTCTCGAGGATTTAAAACGTCTCGTTAAAACGGTATACTCTAAAAACGCCGATAAATAAACATGGTTGATAAAATACAAAGAATACCGCCACAGGCAATAGAAGCCGAACAATCAATACTCGGAGCCATGCTTCAACACGAAAATGCCCTGCATTTTGGCATTGAAACACTAAAAGAATATTCTTTTTATGTTCCTAAACATCGGAAAATATTCGCGGCTATCGAAGGGCTTTACAATTCCTCGAACGCAGTTGATCTTCTTACTGTCCCCGACGAGTTGACGAGTAGAGATCAATTAGACGAAATCGGAGGAAGAAAATATCTGCTTGATTTGGTCGATTCGGTAGTTACAGTTTCTAATATTGAAGACCATATTCGCATTGTTGTTGAAGCGGCGATTAAAAATCAATTAATAACGGATTGCAGTGACGTTATTAGCCGCTGCTATGATCCCTCTTTTTCCGCGGACGATTTGCTTGATTATTCCGAAAAAAAAATATTTGCTATAAAGGAAGCAGCTTTAAGAGGCGATTTTATAGCGCTAAAGGAGATATTGCCGCAAACATTCGAACAGATTGAAGAATACTCTAAACGAGAAGGCCATGTTACCGGCATTTCAACGGGTTTCATTGATCTTGATATTAAGACTGCCGGTTTTCAACGAGCCGAATTGATAATTGTCGCGGGCCGTCCATCAATGGGCAAAACCGCTTTTGCGCTCAATGTCGCCGAATATGCAGCGATTGAGAAAAGTATTCCCGTCTGCATATTTTCCCTGGAAATGACTAAGGAACAACTTGCTCAAAGATTACTTTGCAGCAGAGCAAGAATATCCTCGCATCAATTAAAAACCGGACGAATTGCCGATCACCAATGGACGAATTTGTCAATAGCCGTCGGACCGCTATCGGAAGCGCCCATATATTTAGATGATTCTCCCACTCTTACTATAATGGAAATTCGCGCTAAAGCAAGGAGGATGAAACTTAGGCATGACATCGGGTTAATTGTCATTGATTACCTCCAGCTGGTAAGGGGCTTGGCGAAACCAGAAAGTAGACAGATAGAAATGACCTATGTTTCTCAATCTCTTAAGGCCCTTGCAAGAGAACTTAAGGTGCCCGTGGTGGCCCTTTCCCAGCTTTCGCGGCAGGTCGAGATCAGGGGTAAAGACGCCAAGCCTCAGCTTTCGGATCTTCGCGAATCGGGGGCTATCGAGCAGGATGCGGACGTTGTTCTTTTTATTCATAGAACTCGTGATGAAGAAGGACGTCTTGGCAGCGATGCTGAGATAATAATTGGCAAGCAAAGAAATGGCCCTACCGGTATTGTTCCGTTAACTTTCGTTAAAGATTATACGCGATTTGAATTGCGCGATATTCATCACGGTTCGCCCTATTCGGAAGAATAGCAATAATTAATTATTATATGCCGAATCTAAACATATCGGGTCTTGTCAAAGCTTACCTAAGGGGCTGAGATTGAATCTGGTTTCCTATCCGGGATATCTATTTATAAGATTTACCGAGCATGTGGGGAGGCTGTTTATTCTTATAGGCCGACTTATTATCTGGTTGCGGCTGTTTCCGAAAAATATCCGCCTGATATCGCAGCAGATGCTGCGGATGGGAGTGAATTCGCTCCCCCTGGTGCTGTTTACCTCGCTTTTCACCGGCGGCCTATCAATTTCGAGGGTTGGTGCCGATGACCTATCTTAGCGGGGCCGTGGGAAAAGCTGTCGTCATTGAACTCGGACCGGTTTTAACGGCGCTGGTGGTTGGGTAATACGAAATAATTGATCGGTATGATAGAGATAATCGGCTTACATAAGAAATTGGCCGGACAGCCGGTTTTAAAAGGGATCAATTGACCATTAACAAGGGGGAGACCCTGACGGTTATCGGCCGTTCGGGGGAAGGCAAATCGGTGCTGTTGAAACATATTATCGGCCTGTTCCGACCCGATTCCGGCCGTATTCTCATAGATGGAAAGGAAATTACGTCTTATAAAACCTCCGATTTTTACCGGCTGCGGCGGCGATTCGGCGTACTTTTCCAGGATTCCACCCTTTTTAATTCGTTGACCGTGGACGAAAACGTCGGCTTGGGATTGAGGGAGCACAGGATCCATCCCGAATCCGAAATAAAGCGGATAGTAGGGGAGAAATTGGCCCGGGTTGACCTGAAAGGGATGGAGAACAAAAAACTGGCCGAGCTTTCGGGCGGTATGAAAAAAAGGGGTCGGTCTGGCGCGGGCCATAGCCATGTCCCCGGAGCATATATTGTATGATGAACCGACCACCGGTCTTGATCCTATTACGGCGGATTCCATAAACGAATTAATAATCCAGCTTAAAATGGAGCTTAATATCACATCGATCGCGGTTACTCATGATATGGCATCGGCTTACAAAATCTCGGACAGGATCGCGATGCTTTATGACGGAAAAATTATCTTTTCCGGTACTCCGGACGAAATCAAGAATTCAAATTCACAAACGATACAGCAGTTTATTGGGGGAAAAGCCCGGGGTCCCACTACCGATTTTTAAGCTAAGATATTGAGAAGTAGTAAAGTTACCGATAATCATGCCGAATAAAAAAACAGGTTGTTATTTTAAGATCGATAACATATACTGCGCGGATGGCATGGTATGGGAATTGCATTAGAGACTAAGAGGAGCGGTAAGTCAAAGGATATGTCGGTTTTTGGCTTCCTTTCAAACGACATCGGTATAGACCTCGGTACTGCCAATACGTTGGTTTACGTAAAAGGGCAAGGTATTATTCTGAATGAGCCGTCGGTTGTCGCGATGGAGAAAAGATCCGGCAAAGTGCTTGCCATCGGGATAGCCGCCAAAGAGATGATTGGTCGTACTCCTTATGAAATAAACGCCATAAGACCATTAAAAGACGGCGTTATCGCCGATTTCGAGATAACGGAAAAAATGCTGTCCAATTTTATAAAGCGCGCGGTACGACACCGTTTTTTAATGAAACCCCGTATAATTATTTCGGTCCCGTCAGGCATTACGGAAGTTGAAAAAAGAGCTGTCCGCGATTCCGCCGAGAACGCCGGAGCTCGGGAAGTTTATTTAATTGCCGAGCCGATGGCGGCCGCTATCGGGGTAGGATTGCCCGTTGATCAACCTTCGGGATCGATGATCATCGATATAGGCGGGGGCACCTCTGAAATCGCGGTAATCGCCTTGGGCGGGATAGTAAACGATACATCTATAAGGATCGCAGGCGATGAGCTTGACGAGGCCATTATATCTTATCTGAAAAAAAATTACAATTTGCTGATCGGCGAGAGAACCTCCGAAGAGATTAAGTGGAAGATCGGGGCAGCCTATCCCCTCGAAAAAGAGGAAACCATAGAGGTTAAAGGTCGTGACCTGGTCGCCGGCGTTCCCAAGACTATGAAAGTATCCTCGGCTCAAATACGGGAGGCGCTCAACGAGCCGATTTCCGGTATAGTCGAGGCGGTCAGGCAGGCCCTCGAGCAGACGCCTCCGGAACTCGCTTCCGACATTCTGGATAGAGGAATAATCATGACCGGCGGCGGCGCGTTGATACGCGGATTGGACAAACGGTTACGTCAGGAAACCAACCTTCCGGTAATTGTCGCCGATGATCCTTTAACCTGCGTGGCCCGGGGAACCGGGAAATGCCTGGAAGATTTTCAAAACTTCACAAAAGTGCTGCAAAAGCCCACCCGTGGCTGATTATTATATCCGCAAATTTTCATTAAACCGTTAATCGCCTTTTGGGGTCAAAGTTTATGAGTGAGATGAAAAATGATGATCCCGAGACGAAAACCAGTGAAAAAGCCTTCGAGAAAGCAGTAATTGATTACCGAGAAAGGATTTACTTGATGCTCTTGAAATATGTGAGAAACCGCGAAGACGCTAAAGACCTAACCCAGGAAGCTTTTATAAAAGCGTATAATTCCCTGGATTCTTTCAGGGGCGAATCGGGACTCTACACCTGGATTTACAGAATAGCGGTAAATCTCGCCATTAATTACAGGACCAGGAGCAAAATATCGTTATTCAGGTCGATTGACGATTCTCAGGGAGTTTACGGCGGAAACTCGCCTTCTGATAATTTATTGCAGAGCGAACTCTCCTCCAGAATTGACGATTCGGTAAGGAAACTTCCCGAAAAGCAGAGGATGGTATTTATTTTGAGATATTACGAAGAGAAACCTTATTCTGAGATTGCGGAATTACTGGGAACAACCGAGGGTGCAGCCAAGGCGAATTATCATCACGCCGTAAGAAAATTGAAAACGGATCTCGGCGATTATGTAAAGGGTGAATCGGGATGAATTGCCAGGACGTTCAAAAGCGGATCGATCTGGAATTGAGCGGTTCGTCGATTGCTATCGATTCCGCGTTAATGTCGCATATAGAAAACTGCGAAAAATGCGGCTTATATTATAAAGAGATCGTTCAACTGAGGGAGATTTTAAAAAGTCAGAGTTTCGAGGTGTTACCCGGCGAGCTCGACGATATCACGTTTGAGAAAATAATACAATCGCCCGCGCCTGCAACCGTTAAAGCGGGCGTATTCGAATCGATATTTTCATTGAGGTGGGCCTGGGTGCCGGCCGCGGTGGCTGCTATAATAATACTGTTTCTGGTTTCGCCGAACATCAATAACCTCGAGAATGGAAAATCGTCTATTGTTCAGAGCGATTCTACTTATCTGGGTGATGGCATCTTCATAGGATCAGAACAAGAGGCATCCGCGTTGGCAAGATCATTGATATCCGATGATTCCCAGCTTGAGTTGCTCGCTGACGAATTAATATTCGGTTCTGAAATCGACGATCTCATAGAAACGTTATCCGACGATGAATTTGAAATATTGTACGAACGTTTAGGAAATATAAATGGGAGTTCATGATGAGGACATTTAAATATTCGTTGTTGATATTGTTGACCGTATTTATCTCGCAGCCACTGGCGCAGCCGGGACCTGGCTTCAGGCCAGGGGAAGGGAGAGGTCCCGGGCACGAGAAAATGCGGGAGCGGATAAAAACCATCAAGATCTGGCAATTAACCGAGGCGGTCGACCTGACCACCGAACAATCGGAGAAGTTCTTCCCGATCTATAATAAGCATCAAAACGGTCGTGAAAAACTTGAGGAAGAAAAGTTATCGCTACTGAGAAAACTCGGTGAGATGACCGAAAAATCCGACATTTCTGATAGCGAGATAAAAAAGACTCTCGATGAACTTACCGAAATAGACAACAGGCTTATTGGCTTGAGAAAAAATTTCATAGAAGATGTTTCCGGTGTTTTATCGATAAAACAAATCGCAAAACTCCTGGTCTTCGAGGAGATGTTTATGAGAAGATTGCAGGAAAACATTCGCGATATCCGTCGCGGAATGGGTGAACGTAGAAAGAACATGCCATAGTTAGGAGGATGTCATGAAAAGAATCATTTTCGCACTGCCGTTAATATTGCTGATCGCCATTTCATCGGCGAATGCTCAACGCAGTCCTGCATGGATGGAGGATGAGCTTAATCTCACGGATCAGCAACAGCAGAAACTGGACGATCTCATGTTTCAGCATCAAAAGGTTATGATAAAAAAGAAAGCCGATTTGCAGGAGGCCAGACTGGAAATGCGGAATATGATGCAAAAAGTAGAGGTCGACGAAAGAGCCGTTCTGGAAAAGCAAAGGCGCATGTCCGCGCTGAAGGCGGAGATTTCCGAATCCAGGATGAAACACCGCCTGGAAATGAGAAAAGTGCTAACCACGGAACAACGCGAGAAGCTGATAAAGATGCGTCGGGATAAAGACGGATTCAGGAGATATCATCGAGACGGGGAGAGACCGCATTATAGGGGGAAGCGGGGCGACTGGGATGGTCCGCGCAGCGGCCCGGGACCGGGTAAGCGGTCAAGATAACACCTGCGTTCATAATGCTATTAAAGCCCCGAGTTGAAACATCGGGGCTTTTTTATGATCTACCGACAAAAAGCCGGGTGGTCTTAAGTCATTGCCGTAAATTCATGAAACTGATTAATTGTCGAATTAGTTTAGGTTGCTAATAGGTATTTGGTTTGAATTAAAATGTCAGAAGGAGGTTTTTAGATGTCAACGAAAGAGCTACAGGAAAAAATCGTTTCCAACATGAGAAAGTGGCAGAAGATCGAAAACGCGGCGGTGGCCACAACCGGGAAGATTATAGAGGATACCGAGAATCCGCTGGTGAGGATGGTCATGGAGATCATCCAGCGGGATTCACAGTTCCATTATAGAATCCAGGAGTTTATCGCCGACAGCCTGGAATATAAAACCCTGGCTTTATCGACGGATGACCTGGGGAAAGTCTGGGGGCAGATCGA
>CBFCYP010000097.1:0-12640 GCA_965602185.1 uncultured bacterium | reverse complement strand
CCGCTTTCCGGGTACCGGGTTCTCGACCTGTCCCGTATTCTCGCCGGACCGTACTGCACCATGATTCTCGGAGACCAGGGCGCCGAGGTGATCAAGGTGGAACGGCCCGGCAGCGGCGACGATACCCGCACCTGGGGACCGCCCTTTTCCGGAGGCGAGAGCGCCTATTATATCTGCTGTAATCGCAACAAAAAATCCATAGTCATTGATCTCAACAAACCTGCCGGCCTGGAAATGGTACGGGAGCTGGCAAAGGTATCTGACGTCATGGTTGAGAATTTCACCCCGGGACTGACCGAGCGTTTCGGCCTGGACTATGAGACAATCCACAAGCTTAATCCGCGGCTGGTTTACGCTTCCATAACCGCCTACGGCCAGGACGGCCCCTACATGAAACGTCCGGGATATGATATGGTGCTTTCGGCTGTGGGCGGCCTTATGTGGATCACCGGCGAGCGGGACGGGAATCCCTGCAAGGTCGGTGTGGCTATCACCGATGTCCTGACTGGCGTTTACGCCGCCGGGGCTATTACCTCCTCATTGCTGTATCGGGAGCGATCCGGAAAAGGGCAGTATCTCGATATCAGCCTTCTCGACGTCCAGGTCGCCGGTCTCGCCAACATTGCCAGTAACTACCTCGTGGCCGGCAAAGAGGCTACTCGCTGGGGGACGGCGCACGAGTCAATCGTCCCCTATCAGGTGTTTAATGCCAAGGATCGCCCCATTGCCATCGCGGTGGCGAATCAGAAACTGTGGATTAACTTCTGCGAGGTAATCGGCATGAAAAAATGGCTGGACGATCCGCGATTCGAATCCAATCCCAAACGGGTTGAGAATCGCGAAATTCTGCTGCCGTTAATCGACAATTTATTCGCGCAAAAAACCTGCGACGAGTGGATGGAGATTCTGGTGGGAGCCGCCATTCCCTGCGGCCCGGTCAACAATATGCAACATCTGTTCGCCGATCCCCAGATACAGCACCGGGACATGATCGCCGAAGTGCCGCATCCCACTATCGGCACACTTCGCCTCACCGGAATACCGATCAAGTATTCCGATACTCCGTCGTCAGTTCGTCTTCACCCGCCGCTCCTCGGCGAAAATACCGATAATGTAATAACCGAAACTTTGGGATATTCATCCGATAAAATAAATTCTTTGAAAGCGCAGGGAATTATCGCATAGAGATGTAGACGCGAACCGGGAAGCATTACCGATGAATAAGGAAACAACCTCACGAACGCCACGATCCATCGGTTTCCGCCTGGGTATCGCGGTCATAGTTGCGGTGGCAATCTGGGTTTTTCCTTCGCCGGAGGGTGTAACGGCGGAAGCCTGGCGTCTGTTCGCCATTTTTGTGGCCACTATCATCGGAATTATCCTCGAACCATTACCTATGGGAGCGGTTGCAATTTGCGGTATTGCGGCGGTTACTCTAACCCGCACCCTCAGTCTCGGCGACGCTCTCAGCGGTTTTAGTCATTCGGTTATATGGCTGGTGGTGATAGCCTTTTTTATCTCCAGGGGTTTTATCAAGACCGGATTGGGTGCCAGGATCGCTTATTCTTTTATGAAAGTGCTCGGACGACGAACCATTGGCCTTGGATACAGCTTGATCGCCACCGACCTCGTGCTCGCACCGGCAATCCCCAGTATCACCGCCAGAGCCGGCGCCGTGATTTACCCTATAGTGAGATCGGTAGCTGAGGCGTTCGACAGTCGGCCTGGAGATAATACCGAGCGTAAAATCGGCTCTTTCCTGATATTAAATTCTTTTTATGGAAACCTCATAACCAGCGCTATGTTCCTGACTGCCATGGCCTCCAATCCGCTGTCGGTACAGATGGCCGCAGATCAGGGTATAGAAATAACCTGGATGTTCTGGGCCTTCGCCGCGATCGTTCCCGGTCTCACCAGCCTGCTGGTGATCCCGCTCGTACTGTACAGGCTATTTCCACCTCTAATAAAAGAGACTCCCCGCGCGACCGAGATGGCCAAAAACAAATTAATGGAGATGGGTTCGCTCAAACGCGGCGAGGGGATTATGCTGGGGACGTTTGTCTTGCTGCTTTTCCTGTGGATTTTCGGCAAACAGCTGCATGTCCACTCCGCAGTCGCTGCATTAGTAGGGTTAACCATCCTGCTTTTGACCCGGGTCCTCACCTGGGAGGACATACTCAAAGAGAAGGGAGCGTGGGATACCTTCATCTGGCTTTCCACGCTGGTAATGATGGCGACCTATCTCAATAAGTTGGGAATGGTCGGCTGGTTTAGCGGAACGATCGGCGGATTGTTCACCGGTACCGGATGGCTTCCCGCATTCCTGGCGCTCAGCCTGGTTTACTTCTACAGCCATTATTTCTTCGCGGGGAACACCGCCCAGATCAGTTCCATGTATGCGGCGTTTCTGACGGTGTCCCTGGCGGTGGGCACACCCCCTCTTCTGGCCGCCCTGGTTCTGGCTTTTTTCAGCAATCTTTTCAGCAGCATGACCCATTACGGCACCGGTCCGGCGCCGGTACTCTTCGGAGCCGGCTATGTCCGCCTGGCCGACTGGTGGAAACTGGGGGCGGTTATCAGCGTGGTGAATATAATCATCTGGCTGGGAATCGGGGGCTTGTGGTGGAAACTGCTCAAAATCTGGTAAAACGCCTATAACTTACGCGACACATTAAATAATTTATATATTTCCAACAATTGGATATCAAAAAATATAAAAAGGAGTTTACGCGACTTAAGTTTGCGATACGATAACACGAGCGGGATGGGTAAACACCGTCGCGCGGGTTTCCCGCACGAAGGCGCAAAGAGTGATATTGCATTTACGGGCCACCTCGATCGCCAGCGATGTCGGAGCGGATACCGCGGTAATCAACTCGACCCCGGCTCTCGCGCATCTGCTGACCATCTCCAGGCTGAGCCTGCTTGTTAGCGCCACCCCCTGGCCAGCTGCGGGGAGCCCGGCCAGCAGGCATTTCCCGATCGCCTTATCGAGTGCGTTGTGACGGCCGGTGTCCTCGGCAAAATGCACAATCTTCCCCTTATTATCGAATACCGCCGCCGCGTGCGTCCCGCCGCATTTCTTAAAAAGCGTCTGCTTATCGCGAAGCTCGTTATATACCGAATGCAAAAGCCCGGTTTCCATTTTCAGGCTGTCGCCCACCTTCGGCAGGGCATCGATCCGTTCCTGAAGATTCTCGCTGCCGCAGGCCCCGCAGGAGGATACTATCATAAGATTGCGGCCCGAACCGCCGGTTCGCAAGATATCGTCCCTCAAATGAATACGTATGGTATTGGAATCATCCTCGCAATCGTTGAGCGAAGTGATATCCTCCATGCCTTCGATAATCCCCTCCCCGAAAAGGAAACCGACCGCCAGGGCTCTTTTATCGAGGGGCGCGCTTAAAAGCGTATACGAATCTACTCCCTCCACCTCAATTGTCAGGGGGGCTTCCTCGATTACGCAGACCTCCTCTTCCTCCACCTTTTTCGCTTTATCTCCGGTGGAGATACGGTCGGCGCGCACGTATTTTACCGCTTCAGGATGTTTTTCTTTTTCATCCATGTAAAATCACTCGACTCCATCGATATGGGTTTTCACGAGAATTGACGCGTGAGTCGTAAAATCAAATCTACTGCGGCGGAAGCATACCGACGCCGGGTTTCGGCTCCTTGGGCCGATGAATTCTGCGAAATTCAAATCCCGCTATATTTAAAGTCGGCAACGCGCCGCAAATCAAAACCGTCTGTCTTAAGATCAGACCGCCAGCCAGCCCCAAAATCGCGCCTATTATCACTGTTGCGGTTACGCCTGAGCCGGCTTCCACTCTGCTAAAATATACAGACAACATCAAAACGAAGGGCACCGCCAATCCCAGGATAAAATACCCGATTACGAACATCCGCTTGCGAAGAATCCGCTCCGCCGATTCTCTGGGATCGGGTTGCCGGAATGCCGCCTGCAGGAAAAACAGTATGGCCAGTATCTCCAGGACCACCAGGCCGACAGCCTCCAGAGCCATGGTCTTGAAAGGCATCACCAGGCTGGCCGTATCGCCAAAGAAGGCCATTCCCAGCATAATCGCGAAATGGCCGGTAACTGTAGCAGATATTACAAACAACACCGGCACGATACCCGAACGCCAGAACGGTATTCCCTTGGATGCGCCAAGCAGAATACCGGTATAGGCCATAGTTCCGATTGCAAAAACGATTCCGGCAACTGCAATGATATTTATTAGAGTCGAACCGCCGGATGTCTCACCGACATTCGTGAACTGATGTAGCACCAGATGCAAGAACGATAAGACCATGAAAATGGAAATGATCCAGGTGCCGCGGGCGATCCACGAAGTAGCCGGTTTTACTCCCGCGAGAATAGCACGGGTCGGTGAACCGAGGTCCACGAGGAGGAAGAGAGTCCCTATCAGAAGAGCCGGGAAGGCGATCCACAGTCCCAATGCGGTGGAAAGTTCAAGACTCGCCCCCAGAAAGCTGTTTATAGCGGCTATCGTATACGCTCCTCCGCCAACACCTCCAAGAAATAGGTAGACGGCGACAAGCCAACCCCAATCATGCTGTAACTGACCGTTAACTTTCGGATCCATATCAATTCTCCTGAATAATAGCCCTTTTTCCCTCGTCCGTTCGACTTTTTCCCAATATTATCTCGGAAAGAGGTAATAAACCTTGGGTTTATTGCCAAATTCCGGATTCAATACCTGACCCCGTTCTTTTTTAATCAGAATGGATATCTCGCTGTCGGGATCATCGTGGTCTCCAAAAATCCTGGCATTAGCCGGACAGGCTTCAACGCATGCAGGCTCTTCACCTTTGATAATCTTATCCAGGCAAAAATCGCATTTCGTCGCCACGCCAACGCCCGATTTTTCCTCCCAGGCTTTCTTCTGAAACTCCTCCAGAGGTGTAAGGGGGAGCCCGTCGGGGAAATAACTCTCCCACTTCTCCACACTATACCGCGCCCCGTAGGGACACGCCATAACGCAGTATTTGCATCCCATGCATTTATCCTTATCAACAATCACGATCCCATCATCTCGTTTCTGCGTGGCACCGGTAGGACATACTTCCATACACGACGGTTCCTCGCACTGCATGCACAGCACCGGAAGGGCTTGCCGTACCGCGTTGGGATATGTGCCCACCTCGCTCATAAGAACGCGGGCCCAGAAAACTCCCGGCGGCGTGTGATTGGCCGTCTTGCAGGCCATGCTGCAGGCGTAGCATCCGTAACACCTCTTTAGATCGATGACCATTCCGTATCGAGGCATAATTGACTCCGATTGTATCTTTTCAACTGTTTCCATTTCCATATTTTGATTACTCCTCCGCTTTGTAGATCTTTACCCGGGCACATATGTCCTGGTTGAAGGTAAGCGGATCAGTATGATCCAGGTCCATCTCCACAAGATCGTTGAAGAAGGTCCCCTTATTTTTGGCGATAGGCATAAATTTACCCCAGTGACCCGCCACCGCGGCTATTGCCAGATGATGAGGTTCGATCCCCTCGCTGAGGGAAACCCAGCCTCTTACGCGATGGCCCTGCGGATTCTCCAGCCAGACTTTATCCCCATCCTTTATCCCTTTCTCGGCGGCCGTCTTCGAATGCATCTGCACGGCGTAAACGTTAGGATCCTCCTGCGAGCATTCGTCGAGATAAGGATTCTGCTGAGTCATGGAGTTGCAGTGCATCACCGCCCGCCAGTAAAATGTATTCATATCGTATTCGGGATTTTTCTCGGTATGGGTCGGGCAGGGATACCAGTCCGCCAGAGCCTTAAAACGAGACCAGTCAAAATCGAAGAAATCCTTACCGCCGTATTCTTTCCACAACTTGTCTATCTGCTCACCCGAATCGATGAAGTACTCGAAATAGACCGGCACCCGGGAAGGATTGAACCATTTCCAGTAGACGTCCTCTTTCTTCTTGGGCCAGGTGAAGACGCCTTTTTTCCGCACATATTCCAGGCCGTGCTTCTCGCCGAATCGATCCTTGAGCAGACGATCGGTAATATCCTCCCAGGAATGATAGACGCTGCCATCTTCCGTTAATTTGTATTTCTCATCCATCTCGCCGCCGTAGCGAACTCCGACGGAATCGTTCAAGCCTTTATAAAATTTGCCGTGGATGCCCAGGCGCTTGCAGATATCCAGCATGACCTGGTTGAAATCGCGCCTCTCATAAAGCGGCTCGATAACCGGTTGCCGTATGGTCCAGCCCCAATCGTCCTCACCCTGCGGGTGGGAAAATGTCGAGGGAAAGCTAACCGCGGGAGTGAATCTTTCAAGGAAACAGGCGTCGGGAAGTACGATATCCGCCACCGCTTCCTCAAACTCGGTAATATATAGCTGAAAAGAAAAGATGAAGTTGAACTTCTTTAAAAAGTTTTCCGTTACCGTTTCGGCGTTGCCCATGGTCATAACTGAATTGGAGCCGAAATTAATCATGACGTCCGGTTTATAAGGAATCTTAAAACGCTCCAGCATCTCAAACCACCGGGGGCTAGTGATGGTGAAAGCATTATAGATCGAAGTCGGGAACATATCGTGCAGATCCAGCCGGGTCGGCGGTTTCGGCTCCCGCAGCGGATATGGCTTATGATCGTAAACCCAGGTCTTGGCGACCAGCAGGCCATCCGGGCAGGGGTAGGGAATCTGGTATGGCTTGCCAGTCTCTTCATATCCGCTGCCGACGGAGGCTCCCAGACCTAATGCCGCGCCGTAGGTATCGGCGGCGCCCACCATATGATTGACCATGTCGATGGAAAGACAGGTCCAGCCGGAGTTGGTATGCCCCTGGCTGCCCCGGAAGAAGTGCGTAGCCACCGGACGCCTGGGAATCTTTTTGGGGCCTTTACTGGTCTGGATGGTCACCGTGGATCCGATCTCCGCCGCCTCGCCGAATTCCTTGGCGATACGGCTGACAGTGGCCGCCGGTACCCAGGTAATCTTCTCCACATATTCCGGCGTATATTTTTTGACATGCTCTTTTAAAAGCTCGAAAGCCGGACGACATTTGGTACCGTTTACGTCATAAGTGCCCGTGAGAGCGACTTCATGAGCTTCGTCCTCATATTCCACCCTTGTAACGGACGGGTCGTTATGAATCCTGGGACAATTGTCTGCCAGGTCCCATACCTGCGGTTTATTAGTTTCAGGATCGCGCATATAACGCCCGTCCGAGGGGCGTATCAGGTATGGGGCGTTGGTTTTATACATCAAATACTCGGCATCATAGATACCGTGTTCATTGAGGAGAGAATTTGCCAACCCCAGCGCCAGCGCGCCGTCGGTGCCTACGCGAATCGGTATCCACTCGTGAGCCTTGGATGCCTGGGCGCTCTGGAAGGGATCGAAAACCACGTTCTTGAATCCGCGGGCTCTGGCATCCGCCACCTGCGTGGCGTTCTGTACAGCCACATGACCGGCACCGTGCCCTTTGGAGCAGCCAAAATTCAGCGCGTAGTTACAATGCGCGAAGTCGGGGATGATCGACCAGGCCACGTGCATGATGCCGTTCATGAAGTGAGCGCCGTTACCGCAATGCAGTCCGCCTCCGGATACCCAGTAGTTGGGCGTCCCAAATCCTTTCATGAAACCGATAACCCCGAAACGGATCTCCGATGCCTGGGTCGTGGTCGCCTGGAAATATGCCCCGCGCGGGTCTCGCTGCTGACACTCCTTCAGCTTCTGCACTATGGTATCAAGGGCTTCTTCCCAGGAAATACGTACAAACTTGGGATCGACACCGAGCCCTTTTTCGGGATTGGTTCGCTTTAAAGGATAGTTTACGCGATAGGGATCATACAATAAATGCTGCGAGGCCAGGCCTTTAACGCATACGTGGCCCCGTCCAGTCGGCGCGTCCGGGTTCCCCGCCACCTCGGTAACGACACCGTTCTGCCGGCGAACCTTTATGCCGCACATACAGTAGCATTGTCCACAACTGGTCGGGATCCAGACATCTTCCTCAACTTTAGTCTTGGGTGCAATGGCCATAAATCGATTCCTCCTTCGAATCAGTGCCTTAGCCATCATCCGGCGAACAAGAATAACCATAATACGAATCTTTAAAATGCATGTCAATTTATTTGTAAAACATGCTTTCTACGGGCGATTTTTCCATATATTTTAATGTAAAAATGGGGTTTTAATCATATTTTAGAGTCAACTCGTTAGCCGCATGATTAATTGTAATTGCGAGAAGGAGAGAAACGAGATTCCGCGTCTTGACCCTATATTTGAGAATATGAAAATGGAGTTCGATTTCCCTTTGGCATATTGCCGGATAAAATGACAAGTGTAACGGCCGTCCGCGCAAAATTACCGGGATAGGTTTGCCGGCGCGGTTAAAACAGAAGGCTTTGCCTTCTATTTCATAAGGCATAATAAGTTACGAAAAATATCATTCTTTATGAAATATGAAATAAGAAAGTACTTGACCTGAATAAAGCGTTAATTTTAATTAAATATAATTAGCATAAAACCTATCGCAATAAAACGGGCAATTGTAATGTGTTGTTATATGGCAGAGAATATAAACTCTGCAAAGGAAGCCTGATATGATTAATGCAAGGAGGTGAAAAATGCATTGCTTGAGTTTCAGGAGTCTGTTAGGGGCCGTGCTGGTTCTGTTGATGGCGTGCACAAGCAAGCAAACCGGGCAAATGGTCGACGCGTTAGCGAAGGTGCCGTTCGTAGATCGCACGGAGAAGGAGATCAACGATTGGTTCGACAACAAAACGATCATCGACGACAAACCGATGACTTCCGGTACGGCTACCAACGGTGAACCAACAGTCCTGCTCATTAACGAGGGACCGGGTCTCACAGTAAAGGGGACGTCCTACCCGGGAGTGCTCTGTATTACGCAACGTAACACGTTTGAGAACGGCCAGCAAGCTAAGTACGCGGCCCGCTTGGGAATTAAGGTTCTCAACAACCCGAACTTATTTGAATGCGGGGAGATTGAGCTTGTTTCATGCGACAGCGACCCAATGGCAGCCAATGTGGCTTTTCTTAGCTTGCGGCCGCTGAGCGCACTGGAACAGGCATTTCGTAATGCCGTGAACAATTGGCTGCAGAATGACATTGTGAAAACGCTTAAATCAACTACGAACAAGGATGGTCTTGCAAACCCGGCTAATGCTCAGCCGCGAAATCCCGCAAAAGTACGGGGACATTTTTACCGCGTAGCTGAAAACGAAGGTCCGCCGGTAACGCGATCCATCGGCTTCTTTGCTGAGTAGGCCTGAAATTTGGACAGCATGCTCGGGCCAAATTAGAGGTTCTTCAAAGATATCGATCCCGCGCTGACATCGTATTCCTCATAAATTCTCAGAAGAGGTTCATACCCGGGATCGTCCGAATTGAATTCAGCAAAAACGGCCCCTATTTGCCTGAAAACTTCAATTCTCCCTTCATTGATTGATTCATCAAACGGTATTGATGCCGTCCGTCCTCGATGTTCTTAGGGCTCAAATTTCCCTATACTTGAAGGTTCGTCAATATCGCTAATTAGAGGCTATATTATATGCATTCCAATGCAAATATCATGTCATTTCACGACAACAAATTCTTTATTAACCGCACGTTCTGAAATCAGTTTCCCCGCTCCTGGTATTTTGATGATAGCCTTTATATTCGATACGCGCTATACACCATCAATTGTATTTCAACTGTTCGTTTCCGGAATAGCGGAGTCTATATAATCCGTCTTAAGAGCAACGATATTTCCGATGATTCCCCGTTCCTCCGGATTGTGAAGCTGATTGATTTGCCGTTCTGAATAAACATAGAACGCAGTTCAAATAAATCAATTTCAGGTGCGGATTTACCATTAATGTGTGTAACTCTGTCGCCTTCTTTCAAATCCGCCTCAGCCGCCGGGGAGTCCGGGTGAATTCCAATAATATCAAGGTGTTCGTTATACCCCCTACGCAGGATCAAACCCGTCATGTTGTATTCAAACGGCTCCCTAAAACTTTTATTAGGCTCAACATATAATTTACGTCTATCGTAGTCAAAGGTCAGGTTAAACCGCGACAGCAATCCCAGTCCTATCATAGCTTCGCTAATGCCATATTGGCTGTGTTCCTCTGAAACATAAGATACGATTGGATCGGGTACTTCATAACCGCCGATATTCAAAACCGGCAGTCGCCCGATAAATCCTCTGGTCTCTATACCCTGGATATTCATTCCCAGACTGGCGGGTAATACCCTGTCGGGTAATGTAATGTTGTGCTCCCCTTTAACGCTCAACTGCAACTGGTCATTATAACCGAGATCCATCAGGAGTGTCAGTGATTCATCTCTGCCGTCCGCCAGAGTGAGGGTCGCGGGTATCCCCCAGGGACCGAATCCGAGAGGATTCCACTCTAATCCAGTTCCTTTTCCTTGATACCGAAAATCATCCTTCACGATTAAGGTAATCATCATATCATCAAAATTTATATCCACTGCGAAATGTTTGAAAAACATCGCGCTCACCTGACCCGCGCTGCCCGCCCACATATCGCTGACGCCAGAACTGTAAGGAGTGACGACCGCGGTTTGGTTGATAAACTCGACGCCGGGGAACTTAATAATAATATTCGAGGCGGTTTTTGAAATAATCTGATTATCTTTATCGGATTCGGCACCTATGGAAGTCTCACCGTCATAATTTAATTCCAGTGAATCCACCACCGGCCCACCCCAAAATAAGAGTTGATCCCACATGAAACCGTCATCCAGCAGCATATGTACATCATGGCCGTTAACTTCGCATCGGAATCGGATGTCACCGTTGAATACCTCAAAAGGGAATCGGATTTGAGTGCTTTCGGACGCAATCCGGTAGCTTCCCGGAGGAGGAGTGATCAATTCGGACCCTTCGAATCCCGGCACGTTTCCCGAAGATATCAAATTCAACAATCCCGCGATAATTATTAGCCGGAATACCCTTATTTCAAACAGCCTTATGATATAGCCAGACAGGGATCTCATTTGTTTGAATCCCCATCCGAGGCAGATTTCATCGAACGATTTAACGTATGAATACATGGTCATCCTGGTTTAATGCGGCGTGATATCCCCCATGGTCTTATTCTAAATACTCTATTGGGTAAAAAGCCTCTGGGTGGCCTTCATAGCAAACCTTCTGCGAGATTCCATCTATATCTCTCTTCGGTTAACAATCTGATTCCTGCCCTTAATTCACATTCTGCGTAATTTTTTAAATATACGTGCCCATATATTATGGGTTTCAAACGAGTGCGATTTCAATAACATATTTTTATCATAAAATTTCGGCGAAAACGCAAGATGACAGATATAAAATGTGCATAGAAATGCAATAAAAATACCTTTTAATGACCAAATAAGTTTCAATAACCGCATGTTCTGAAATCAGTTATAATTAGATTTCATCCCACTTGAACAAAACCAAAACTGTAACATTATAGCATCCATACATTTGTAAAGAACACTTTACTCTCTTTCGGATTTATATGAATCAGGACTGATTTTTGCGCCTTGTTTGGTCGGTTATTGGAAATGTGATTCTACGCGGTAGTCTGAAAAGTGAAAAAGAAGGCAGTTTGAAAAGAATAATTATTATGGCCATTGTTCTTGTCGCCGCCCTTTTCGCGGCGGGACGAACACAGGAAGTTGTAATAACCGGGTTCCCCCTCGGTGTCGGAAGCGACGTCGATCCGGGTTTTTTCGAACCCTATCATCCTCAACTGCAGTCGCTGGCCGACACTCTGCACAAATATCCTCTGAGTTTCGCCATAGTCACCGGCGGCTCCGACGGCGCCCGATTCATTAAAAACCATGACGCCCAGAATCCCGGGCTGGCAGTGGGCCGGGCCCAGGCCCTTCGTAATCTGTTGGTTAACAAGTTCTCAATCGATCCCGGCAAGATTTTAATCCAATCCAGTTACTCTATAGATAAAGGCGGGCCCTACCGATACGCCGCCGTTCGCGTAGCCAATGAAATTTCGAATTTCGCGGCTCGGATAGATTCTCTGGAAAAACGGCCCCCGGTGGAAACGAGGATAACCGAGGTGAAAGAAATCTACAAATCCATGTCCGAAAACATGGGGCTGCAGCTGGGGGCCGGGCTCTCCTCATCTCCGTTCGGGGGGATACCGATTATAACCGGGGCCATTACCTGGAAACGATTCGTATTCATCGAGGGGATTTTCGGGCACACCTTCTGGGACAATTCCTTCAGCTTCGAAAATGCCGATCTCGCTACCCGACGGAGAATCGCCGGTGGGCTGGTAACGGTTTACCCCTTATCAAAAATCCCCGTGGGCGTTTCCGGCGGCTGGATCAGGGTTGAAGAAATATCCCAGAGATATAATGAATATGTCAGGATGTCCGAGGGTCCCGTAATCGGTCTGCGAGTTACGCCGCTTGATTATCTTTCCATCACCGCGGTTCAAAATACCGCTAAGCATAATATCATCGGTGATCTTAAATCCAGGTTAAAGAACGGTCAGTTCATAATATTCGCGAACGTCCATATATTATTCGGAGGCGGACAATGAGAAAATACGTTTTATTACCCATCTGGGCGGTTATTTGCGTCGGATTCATATATCTGGCGAATTGTTCAAAACCGCTTGAT
>CBFCYP010000096.1:0-12810 GCA_965602185.1 uncultured bacterium | reverse complement strand
TTAATCCCGTTGACATCCCAGGCCGAAATCACGAAGGGGCCGTAGGGTCCGAATAGATTGACGGTATTCGGGGGACCTTCGATGAAAGTTATGGTGGGCGGTATAATATCCGGCCCCACGTAGAAGGTGTAATATTCAGTCGGAGCATCAGGCGGCGCATATCCCCTGAATCCCCCTTCATCAACCGCGTAGATGTAATAATTGACATATGTGCCGTAACTCTGCGGAGGAATCTCACCGGTCCATACTCCCGAGACCATGGTCATATTAACCGGAGTCCATCCGCCGCCGACATCATAAAAAAGCAGAACAGAATCGGGAAGCGGTGAGAAGGGTGACATAATCTCGGCGTTCACCTCATAGGAATTCAACGTATCCTCGGTATCGTATAAGGAATCGGCGGTAATATTGATGACTGATCCCGGCCCTATACCATGCAGATCCCCGAAGGTGTAGAATATGGTTCCGGCGTTGGGAGTCCCGTTGTTGATATTACCGTCGTCGTCATCTACGGTTAAATAGGCCCAGAAATACTCTTCGAAGTTAGTGGGAACCAACTCTTTGGCGAAATGCCACAGGGTATCTGCATATCCCATGGGGTAATTTGACAAAATTCCCCTTGTATGCCACAGGGCGCCGCCCATAATCAGGCCGTCGTTATGGGGTTCGCCGGTCCAGTCATCGGGATACCTGTTATCGTTATCGAGATTTCTCAGGTGAGTTCCCGGACCGAAAAAGCCGTGCCCCACCAGAGGCTGATCGGTAATGGTGCAGGCAACATAATCGGAGAAACCCTCATGCATGGCGCCATTAGGCGCGAAGGGCCTATATGACAGATCGGTTATGCCATGACCATACTCATGGTAGACTACATCCGCTATCTGAGCGATATTGGGACATCCCCCGCCTTCGCGATAGAAACTCATCGACATGCTCTGTCCCGACCAAAAGGCGTTGCAGGAGCCGTTTACATTTACATTACAGTTCATGGAAAAATCCATCTCGATTAGATTGGGGTCCAGGGTCTTTATCCAGTTATGGATATTAACGCCGCTGTACCAGCCGCATCTTTCAGCGGGATGAGAGTTGGAATCGTCCCAGTAGATATCATAGGTGCCGCCGGGCGTCATATTATGCAATATATACGCGTCGGGGGCTTGCATATTGTTGACATTCATATAAGGTCCCATGAGCCAGGTTTCGACGTCGAGGGGATCGTTATTGGGAATATTGATTGTGTAATCGCCGTTCATGTCCGTCAAGGCAGGACCGTACATTCCGAAATACACATCGAGATGGAAAAAGCCGCGGTCCTCCCAGGGATCGAATGGCGACATAGGCTGAATCGAGCCGGAGACATTTCCCGAAACAACATCGTAATAGATGGAACTTGCCCGCCGGAGAATCGTTCCGTTTTCGGCATCCACGTAAACATACCATTCCGAATAGGGTTCGGCCATTTCGACATCCACACGATAGACGGGATGGTACTCGGTTCTATGACCGAAATAAAGCGGCATTAGCGCCTGGCCTTTGCTCCGGGCCTTTACGACCGATCCCGCAAGCCCGCCGGATGCGATGGAGGAGACGGCTGATTCCGAGAGAGAGAAATTCATAATACCTTCCGGCGCGGGCCCGAAATCACCCATGATGAGATTAATTTTCCCTCCAGGGCTTACCGCCATCTTTATACCGTCGTCGAGAACCGGCACGCGGTCAATTGTTTTCAGAAAAACCACGGACCAGACTTTATTCAGAACGAAGCTCTTTTTGACCGTCTGTAAGCCGAACCGCTCATCGATCAGGCCGGTTGACTTGAGGTAAGCGCGGCAGGCGTTTTCAATATTATCGTCCGTAATCCTTCCCAAACCGGCGTTTGCCGACCCCACGAGAATCATCCGGGTAGGAATATCAGGATTCATTCTGATAGAGGCGGCCTCAAGATTTCCGTAACTATCGGGGGCGTTTTCATAAACCGCGGTTTGAAAATCGTATCCCTGTTTTTCCACCGTTCCCGGTATATACTCTTCATCAACAATCCCGAATGCCGATACAACCAGGACAAAACAAAACAGTACCGTAACGAATCGCGTCATTTACATCTCTCCTTTATTACCTTACCAACATCATTTTACTTTTTATTCGAATTGAGCCCGCCTCCAGACTGTAAAAATAGATCCCGCTTTTAACAAAATTTCCCCGTGAATCATCACCATACCAAATAACACTATTACCGGCAAAATCCGTTCCGGCAAATGGCTTAACAAGCCTGCCCAGAGAATCATAAATCTTTATTATAACCGGCGATCGGCTTTCAGGAAGACTATACGAGATCACCGTGGAACCGTTAAATGGATTGGGATAATTCATAAGTTTGAAATCCTCCGGGATCGTAACCGTGGATTCGCCTGTCGCAGTTACATTATTCGCATTTTCCTGCTGAAATCCCGCGAATAATGCCCTCGCGATATAGAACTGTTCCATGGCGATTTCGTAATCAGGCGGGGTGACGGCTCTCCAGCCTTCCAGGAGCGAATCGGCCTTTTCAATTGCCCAGTTTTCCAGCGGGATGGTATAGGAGTAAAAACCGTCGCCGAATTCATCGCATAGTGCCTTCGCGTTTATATAAAAGAATGCATCGGGATTATCGTACAGACGATCTTTCCTTGCTCTGCAATAATTGTACATGGGAGTGCTGTCCGGCCGGGAGAGATATATCGGCACCATCCCGGCTCCCACCCATAGCGGATAGGCCAGGGATAGATCGGGGGAACCGATTACGGCATACATGGTGGTTAATAACGGGTCTTCGCCGGGCCTCACCCCTTTTATCACGACGGCCGATGAGGTTCTGCTGTTTGAAATAGTACATAAATAATTAAAAATATATCCTACCGGTCCGCCGGCCTGCGACCTGTAATACGGTAGCGGGTAGGGATTGTCGTAGGGATTGGCGAGGTCACGCATTATTTTGCTTAAAATATATTGCTGGTCCATATAACCGGTTAAAAGACGATCCTCCGTCAACCCAATCGCTCTTTTATACCTGTCAAAACCTGTCTGCCGGCCTCCGCCGGTAAGGGAAAAATTGGCCCTGATTATATATCCGTTTCCCGATAATTCATTCCCATCCGGAACGAATTTCCTGTAAGAATAATTCGCGCACTCATACAGGGCGGATTTTCCCGTACCGTCCATTATGCCGAAATTCCAGCAATTCTTTCGGCCAACACCATTTGTGGAATCGAGAAGGCTTTCGAAATCGTCCATGTCCTCGCAGATTTCCAGGGCGATCCTCATCAAGGTGCCGTCATCGATCCCCTCCTCAAGCGAATCATCGAGGTTATAAGAGTCGGAATTTATTACGGCGAATCCCTCCGAGTTGACTCCCATGTAGACTTTAGAACTGTCAGAACTGTAAACATTTCCGATATACGGTATGGTAAATATGCTGTCCCTCTGGTATGACTCCACGTAGATGAACCTCTGATTGGCGTTGGAAACATCACGGTTTTTCCATAATATCGGACGGCCGTCGGACGTAACCTCTTCTCCGAAAACACCTATCGTGCAGTTGCCGGAAGATTGTTCCGAGGTTCCGGAATAAACGATACAGGGAGCGCCGAAGATTATAGCGATAATGAAATCGACCGTTAACGCTCTTAAATATCTCATTCGATTATCAACTTGATAGATCGCACTTAAAGTTCAAACGGGGTTTATTTAATAAGTAGAGTTTTTATCGTTTTCGCGAAAGCGGGGGTCTCAACTCTAACAAAATAAACGCCCGAAGATAGCTGATTTTCGTAATCGTCTTTACCGTCCCAGACGACAGAATTCTCCGGCCCCGAAATGTTTTCGAATGTTCTCACCCGGTGACCCAGAATATCGTAGATCCTGACGACCAGTTCCGCCTTAATATCGAATCCGCTCAGATATATAACGGTTCTGGCGTTAAACGGATTGGGGTAGCATGAGATGCCTGCCGTGGAAAATTCGGGAGACTGTTCCAGACCGGTCATATTGTACGGTATTTGAGAATAGTTGGTATAAACATAACCGGCTATACTCTGCTGAGCCAGGCGCATCTCGGAACTCGTCGGGATATCCGCCGCCCAGGCTTCCACGCACGAATCCGCCATCCGCAAAGCCTCCGTCTCGAGGGGAAAGGTATAATCGTATAACCCGGTCCCTTCATAGTTTTTCAGGTAAAGGCTGTTGAGATATAGCGGCTCCTTCGCCGATGGATACAGCATCGCCCTGTGAAGCAAAACCTTTGAAAACATGGGTACCTCCTCGCCGAAATTCAGCTGTATCGGAACCGTTCTCGAAAACACCCAGAGGGGATAAGCGACAGATATGACGGGCGGGCCGATGGTACAAAAAGCGGTGCTCATTCGGGCATCTTCACCCGGCGCGACGCCGCGGATGACCATAACCGATCTGGTCTTGTCACGGTTAATCGTAATATCATAGCTGAGAATAAAACCGGGGGGGCGCCCGTTCTGCTGCCCGGTGTAAGGTAGCGGATAGGGGTCGTCAAGATAGTTGAATAGATCGCGGGACATGGTCTGGAGCACATACTCGGTATCCAGGCGCTCCTCATTTTTTCTCTCATGGGCGAGTTTATATGCCCTTTTATATCTATTCATACTCGGACGATGGCTACCTCCCGAAAGGGCAAAGGTCGTCCTGATTATAATTCCGTCGGGGGTCTGCTCGGGATTATTGGCGTTATATTTGGTATAGGAATAATTTGAACATTCATAAAGCGCCGCCTCGCCGTTGGCATCGATAACTCCGATATTCCAGCAGTCTATTCTCCCTTTGGTCGCGGAATAATCAAGAAGCTGCTCAAACTCGCCGATATTCCGGCATCGCTCCAGGGCTATTCTTATAAGCTCGCCGTCGGTTATCCCCCGGCCGAGACTGTCGTTCAGATTGTAGCAGTTGGAGTTTATAATTCCGAATCCGACCTCGTTTATTCCCATAAATACGCGGCTGGTATCCGAGGAATAGACATTTCCGATATAGGCGTAAAAAGTCGTATCCAGGTGTGGCAGCCGCGGCTCAAAATAGCAGAATTTCTGAATATCGTTGGTAACATCACGGTTTTTCCATAATATGGGACGCCCGTCGGCGGTGGCCGATCCGGAAAACACACCGATGGTGCACTCTCCGTAATCACCCGGATGCATAAACGTATATCTATCGGTAACGAAGACCAGGAAAAACAGAAGCGAACTTAGAATGATTTTATTCATAGCACTTATACTTAAAATACCAAAAATACCGCATAAATCAAGTCAAATGTTGCAGTTATAAGCATTAAACTCCATAATACGAAATCCAACTGTTAAATATTTGATCAAAACCGATTCTCACTAAAAAAGACCCTTTTCCATAGTAACGGCAAACTTATTCCCCGGGTTTCTGTTGCAAAATATTATAGTGATTTTTTACTAAAATTCCGGAATAATTCTAAAATCTTAAAATCCTATTTGTCAATACCGATAATTTTAAAAAAGGCATAAATTTAACGGAAGGATAGCGAGATGTTTTGTCATAAATGCGGAGCGGAGATAATATCCAGTGATGCCAGTTTTTGCGTAAACTGCCGGGAACCGCTTTTGAGAATCCCGTCCGATTCCGATAAACAGCCGCCGGCTTCGGAGCCCCCGGATGCGAATCAGGAATCCTACGCCACCAGCGTAAATCTCGAATTCGGCGACGATGACGAGGCATTGAAGATGTCGGATCCCATCGATTTCCTGATGCAGGAAAGCGCCGAGGAACCATCACCTCCTTGCGATTCCCCAAACGCAAGTTCCACCGACAAGTTTGAAACCGGAAATGATGAGGATATGAATATACTAATCGGCGAAGCCGGCGCTGGTTCTTCTGTGGATATTGATTCTCTCGAAAAAGCACAACCCGGGCCGGCGGTAAGCACAATACAACAGAAATCCGAAGAGAAAGAGACTCCTCCTCAATTGAATCTTCCCACACAGACTGATTTCAACGAAGGCGAAAATATAGTCGCGACAACGAAAATCAAACTGGATGATGCGAATAAAACTGAAAATCAAGAACAGAACTCCCAATCCGGCACAACCAAACTCCGGGAATTAAAAACGCTCTCGGATCCCTCCGGTCTCGATCTGGCAAAGATCAAACGCTCGAACGGGGTCGCTTATCTATCGGGCAACAATCTGACATTTACCGGCGGTCCCAAGATAGCCGCGGGCGACGAGATCCAGGTCGGCGAAAGCGCTTACGAAGTAAGATTAAAACCCCAGGATAAAAACAGCCTGTATGGTTTAATCGGCTCGGTCGTTCTGGCGATCTTCATAACCCTGTATTTCCTCGGTGCGTTCAACTCCTCGCCATACGGCAACCTGGTCGGAATGGTGGTGGGCCCGGATGATCGTCCCCTGGCCAACCAGGAAGTAAGGATCAAGGAAACGGGGGCGAAAATCAAGACAAACAACGCCGGCTTTTTTGTATTTAGCGACTTACGCGCGGGAATCTATACTGTGGAGTATCTTATCGATGAAGAGGTTGTGGGCGAAGAAAGAATAACGGTATTAAACAGTAAAACCAGCACCATCATGCTATCGGAATCCGGTCTCGAACCGATAAGCGGCATTGAAACCGATCCCGTGCCCGCCCGGGAATCTCCCGTGGCGGAAAAAAAAACGGAATCAAGCAACATAACTTCCGCGGCTAAAAAGAATGAGCCGGGCACCGTAAAACTTAACTTAAAACCTAAAGGCATCAGGGCATATCTCGACGGCAAACCGATGGGCGTAGGCTCCAATACCTACAGGGTCCGGCCGGGCAGATATCTTCTGTCGGTTAAGAAGAGCGGTTACCAGGCTCAATCCAAAAATATCACCGTAAAATCCGGGGAAACTCGTTCTTATGGATTTACATTGAAAAAAGATTCAAGCTCGGATAAAAAAACCGAAAGCGAAATAGCTTATGAAAATGAGGTGGCCGGCAGATATAGCGAAGCGCAAAAATACTATGAGAGAATCCTTCAGAAAAACCCCGGCGATGTATTGGCTCTGCTGGGGAAAGCCCGCTGCCTGAAAAACCGCGACATGGATGACAGCGCCTTATCCTGTTTTATAGAAGCGGGCAAAATCGCCTCGGGCAGAGGCAACACCGAAGCCCAATACGACGCCCTGACCGGGATTATCGGAATCAATCCGAATAATTTCACCGTCTATTTCAACAGAGGAGATATTCTCTATTCTACAGGCGATTATTCCCGCGCCGCCGAGGATTATCAAAAAGTGATAACCCTGGATCGCCGCAATCTGAAGGCCTACTACAAGCTCGGAAATTCGTATTACAGGGACGGCAGATACGGCGAAGCGCTGGGGGCTTTTAAGGGCGCGGAAGAGCTGCATTTCGCCGACCCCAAAGCCCAGTACTATCTTGCCATAACCTATCATGCGCTGGACGATCATAAGAACACCAAAAAATCATACGAAAAATTCAGAGAGCTGGCGAGCTATTCGACATCGATCGAATTCAAAAAAGACCCCGAATGGAAAAAAGTCCTCGAATACCTCGGCGTCGAAAACTGATCGATATATTTATAATCTTATTATAATTTCAAAGCGAAAATATTTTTGTTTCAAATCTCTTCTTTGACATATATTTAAAGATCATGGAAAATGGCAACGACATCATTAAATCGACCAATTCCGGATTGCCCGCCGCACAGAAGGTTTTACTGATTTTTCTGCTTCTCGGCTATCCGCTCTTAAGCATCCTTTTCAATTTGTTCGGTACGGGCGAAACCGTCGAAATCGAATCGAGAATGAGCCAGGTATATATTCCCACCTTCGCCATCCACCTGATTATATTGGGAGGTATCTGGATAGGGATGAAAAAAAGCGGCGGCGGCTTCACCGAATTGGGGCTGGGGAAAAAGGATATTACGGGATCCAATTTGCTGTCGGGGATTATCTTCTTCGTCGGCGCGTTTGCCCTGATGATAATAATCAAAAGTTCCATCGCCCGTTCGGGGTATCTTCCGGAAAAAGATTTCGCCTATGTTCTGCCGGTGACTTTAGACGAAAAACTATTCTGGGTAATGTTGTCCGTGAGCGCGGCACTTTTTGAGGAGATCTGTTTCAGGGGCTTTATTATTTCCCGCCTGAAAATACTTTCGGGAAATTACCTGATCGGGGCATTGGCGGGATCGCTGGCATTCTCGCTGGGCCATCTCTACCAGGGAATCGCGGGAGTTATTTTAACATTCATTTACGGCATGCTGTTCGCGGGTCTTTTTATTGCCCGGAAAAGCGTTTTCCCCTGCATCGTGGCGCATTTCCTGCAAGACGTCATTATCCTTTTTGTCGTATTCAACATATAAAATAAAAACCGCGGCATTAAATACCGCGGTTTAAAACATCTGACAAAAAATCCTATTTTACAGTTATGTAACCCGGCTTATAAGCACATTCTTTCTGCTCGGCCGTCGGCGTCCAGAAAAGGTAGCTGTAGTCTATTTTGTCATGAGGATAAATGGCGTTGGGCCCGCTGTATAGTTCTACTTTTCCGGATTTAACATCCTTGGGCGCGGTAAACCATAACGTAGCCACCAATCCCTCGCCGGGAAAAAGCGGCGGGTGTTCCTCATTTGGGTCGGTCATGGAAATAAACGCGAAAAATGCCGTCTTCCCTACCGGCTCTATAAGAGGCAGGCTGAGGGCGAACTCCGAGCACCGAGATTTGTCGAACGTTATGGAATCGCAAGTCAAATCGACATCCTCAGAACGGTAATAAATCGGAACTTGCATACCGGCAAGAGTATCCACGTTATTCACGAATACCTTTATGGGAAATGAGGCGCCCTTTTCAACCTCCACGCTCTCGGCGTAACAGGTATTTCCCTCGGGCTCGCTTTCCTTTTCCTGAGCGGATATTATCACCGCAAGAAATAAAACAAAAACGCCAGCCAAAATTTTCTTCAATTTTCCTCCTTTTATTCGATAAACTCCCGCTAACAATCTCCTCTAACCGGGGCGGGGCCTTCACCCTTAAGATAACTTACAAGATAAATAACATCCAGTCCGTTTACCGCGCAATCCCCATTCACGTCGCCCCTCAAGAGCGGATCGGGGACGGGTCCTCCCTTTAAATAGCTAACCAGAAAAATGACGTCAAGACCATTCACCTGCCCGTCGCCGTTCGCGTCTCCCGGAGAAAAATCCTGGAAATATAGCAGCGACAACGCATAATAATCGGCTAGATAAGTGTTTTCGTCATATAAAAACACGCCGACCGCGATTCCCGGAGTATCATATGACGCACTCCTGGAGGGGTTGGCTTTGTCTATGACATTGACCACCGTATATCCGCCGTATTCATGAGCGACATGGACGAAATTCGACGCGAAGTAAAGGTCCGACACCTGATCGTCGAGGGCATAACTCGAGACAAACGTCGGATTGGCGGGATCGCCTATATTGATCAGCACCAGATCAGCGACGGCATCGGCCAGATAAGCGTAATTTCCATCTACTATTACCCTGGTAACATCTCCCGTTGATAAGTATGTTCCCTCCAGCGAAGGCGAAGTAGGATCAAGCAGATCGTAAATCTGACATCCGCCGCCGCTCGATGCCACATAAAGCTTATCCGTTTCAATATAGACCCCCACGGGATTTCCTGTCGGTACAAAACTCGATACGTAAATAAGATTCGCCGGATTGCCTATATTAAATATCTGAATAGAATTATAATCGGCGAGATAGCAGTATGTCCCGGATACGGCCAGGGCTTTGGCAAAGCCGGGCGTATCGTAGCTGTCGACGATCTGCGGCGAACCCGGCGTGGAAACGTCAATAGCGACTATTCCGTTCTGCCTGTCGGCAACAAAACAGTAATTACCGGCGATCACAACATCCTCGGCGCGATCGGGAGTATCCACCGACCCCAGCCATTCGGGCGCCTCCGGATCCTGAATATTGATGATCTGCAGACCGGTTTCCCATGTTGCCGCGTACGCGTAATTGCCGGAGGCCACGCATTTTCTCACATATGAGGTCTGAAATTCTCCAGCCGGTACCGGCAAGGAGGGATCATTGACATTATAAATCTCCAATCCCGCCTGGCCGTCGGCCACAAAAGCGTAATTCGGTGAGACCCATAGCGATCGCGCGATTCCCGGAGTAGAATAATTTCCCAAAAGAAACGGGCTCCCGGGATTGGTGATACTGACAATATCCAGACCGTTGGCAAAATCAGCTATGTAGGCGAAATTGGAGGAAACCCGGATTCTATTTACATATGGACCCGCATAGCGGCCGACAAAACTGGGATTCATGGGATTATTTATATTTACTATTACCATTCCGTTAAAGCTATCGGATATGTAGGCGTAATTGGCCTGAACCGTTACCGCAACAGCATAACCGTCAGTACCGTAAGCCCCGATTCTATAAGGATTGGAGGGATCGAAGATGTTTACGATTAAAAGACTATCGCCATCAGCGATGTAAGCATAACTTCCGATAGCCTTTATGCCCCAGGCTTCACCGGGCGTATCGAATGTTGCCACAATTATCGGTAGCGGTCCCGAAATATCTACAACATGCATTCCGGTATTCAGGGTGGCCACGAAAGCATAATTCCCATAAACGGAAACGTCCACCGCCGTCGCGTTCAATGGTCTCTGGGCGGCGACCGTGGGAAGATAAGGATTGGTTACATCGACGATTTTCATTCCCGCTTCTTCGTTGGCGATATAAAGATAATTTCCGTCTATATCCATATTTAGCGAGTTAAACTGAAAGCCTATGGTCGATATTAGCTCAGGTTCTGAGAGGTTAGAAATATCAAAAACGCCTAATCCTGAGAAAAAAGTAACATACGCATATTGCCCCGACACTTTAACGTCCTTGGCTTCGGTCCAGATAGTTGATGACAGAAAATCGACATTCTGAGCCAGGGAAACCGAAAAGATGCTAAAGAAAGCTACCGCTACCATGATTCGTTTCATTATTCCAACCTCTCTTTTTGGTCCTACCCTTCAGGTAGTGATAATTCTCTATTTAAAGGATATTGATAGTTTTTCGTCATCCCCGGTACCCCTCGCTAAAACGGCAATTACAATCCTTTTTTAAGATAATGTGATATTTTTAAAAAACCAGCCAAACAACATTTACCGTAATCCGGCATTTAGTAAATCACGAAAATCACCGCCGGATGAAGAATCCAAAACCGGCGCTGCGGATTTATTTATCGCAAACCGCCGTATTCAAAATAGGAACTGCGCGGGCCCATTGCAAGACTTTTTTTAATCGCAATTTCCCGCGAAAGGTCCCGGGCCTCCTTTGAAATAATTCACCAGATAAACAACGTCCAGCCCGTTTACGTCACAGCTCCCGTTGGCGTCCCCCTGAAATCTCATGGCCGGAGGCGGGCCTGTCATCTTAAGATATGCCACCAGATAGGTTACGTCCAGACCGTTAAGCTGCCCGGAATCGTTGGCATCTCCGGGAATAAATGGAACTGATATGTTATAAAATAAATACGCCTCAGCGTCCCAGTTCGTTACCGCCATATCCCTGGACAGCGAATAACGATAAAAAACCTCCAGGGAGTCAGATACGGGGATATTTACCGATATCCAGCCGTCCCACAGGCTGTAGCAGTAATACTCCAAACCGATCGCGATTCCATCTATTCTGATCGAATCCACCCCGGCCAACTGCCTGCGAGACAGGTAAAATAGTCTCGACTGGGGCGAGGCATAAACCGCCCTGAAGTGTCTCTCGCCCCCTCTGTTGAAATCCCCGAAGACGATATTTTCGATAACGCTCGCATACGAGTCCGAGCTGCTCCAATCGGGCGTTGTCGGGAACGTCCCCTGGTCGTTCAAATAGATAAAAACCGGCCCCCACCATCTTCCGCAGACCAGGTCGAAATCGCCGTCCTCATCGACATCGGAAAAAGCCGCCTCGGAACCGAAACCGGAATCGGCTGAGGTCCAGAACGGCAACGAATCCAGTATGCCGTTATTGTTGGCGAAAAGCTTGAAAAGCCCGGTTCCATTAAACTGGGTGTTGGCGGCGATCCCGAGTTCGGGAAAACCATCGCCGTTGACATCCGCGAAATCGAACGAATTGTAGTTATCGCTTTGGGCCGTCTGGATTTCCGCAAACGTGGCGATAGAATCCACATAATTCAGATATATTTTCACCAGCCCGCCCGATTCGCAGAACGCCAGATCGAGGTCGCCGTCGAGATCGATATCGACCCATTTGACATCATAGCACGCGTCGGAATCGGCCGAGGACCAGCCGGGCGATGTTTGTATATTGCCGTTAACGTTGTAGAAAACCAGGTTCGGCCTTAATTGGGTATGATAAGCCTCGCCGGTTGCCACCGCCAGATCGAGGTCACCGTCGTTGTCGGCGTCGCCCCAGGCCGACCGGAACGAATAGAGCGAATCGTTCGATCTCCAGGAGGGAAACGTCTCCAGTCCCCCCTGGACGTTGTCGTAAATATCGAGAAGCTCCGGTTCCCAACCGGGCGAAATGTAATTGGCTACCGCCAGCTCGGGGAAACCGTCGGAATCGTAATCGCCGAGATCACAGTGCCCGGAGTAAAGCGCGTTTGCGGATATCCACAGGGCCGAATCGGACATAAACCCGTTGGGGGTGAAATAAACCAGGTTCGGCGCCTGCACTATATCGTTGCCGTTGGATACCGCCAGGTCGGGAAAACCATCGCCGTTGACATCATCGACGGCGCAGCCGGTACCGTAGTAGCTATCGTATTCCG
>CBFCYP010000095.1:0-13036 GCA_965602185.1 uncultured bacterium | reverse complement strand
GCATCAGCCAGAATCAGGCGCCCTTCGGCGTCGGTGGAGATGACCTCAATGGTTTTTCCATTTGAAGCGGTGAGCACATCACCGGGCCTGTAGGCCTGGCCTGAGGGAAGATTTTCGACGAGGGGAGTTATACCGACTACATTGATTCGGGGCTTGAGTTGGCCTAAAACCGGTATCATGGATATAACGGCGGCGGCTCCGCCCATATCGCCTTTCATCGCCTCCATCCCCTGCCCGGGCTTAAGCGAAAGACCCCCGGAATCGAAAGTTACGCCTTTTCCGACAAAGACAAGCGGGGCGCTGTTTTTCCGACCGCCGTTATATTCCCATACGACCAACCGGGGTCGGTTTTGCGAGCCCTGGCCGACGGCGAGCAACGCTCCCATTTTCAATCTTTTTAAATCAGGTTCATTAAGAATGGTGGTTTTAATATTATTTTTCTTGCCGAGTTTGACCGCCTCCTCGGCGAGTTTTCGGGGAGTCAGGAGATTCGCGGGAAGGTTGGCGAAATCGCGGGCGAGGCAGGTGCCCTCGGCCATTATCCTGGCCTCGTCGATTCTGGATTCGGATATTCGAATATTATCCTGGAAAAACGATATTTCTCCAAGCATTATCTCTTTTTTCTCGGATTTCAACTGATCAAAACGGTAGTTCCCTAAAATAGCGCCTTCGACCATAACGGGGATAGTATCTTTTGGAATACCGACCGTCAAAAACGCGACTCTTTTTTGATTCTGGACGGCTTTGATGGCGATACCGGCGGCTTTTCTTATATCCTCTAACGTCGATTTTTTCTTTTTGCCGAGTCCGACCAGGATCAATCTATCGGCCTTAATTTCATCACATGGAAATATCTGGAAAATCTCATTTTTTTCCGCCTTAAAGCCGCCTTTTTTGCGAGCGCTGTCAACAACTCTCCCCCATACGCCCTTTATTGAAGGTCCGTCTTCATACTGAAGGCTTATAAGGGCGTCGCCCGAATATTCCTCAACCTTTTCTTTCGCTATCTTACAAATCATGCCTTCACCCCGTTTTTAATGGCGTTATACACCCGTTCTCCGGGCTCACGCCCGTAAACAACCGATTGTCCCGGAAAATCGAACAAGATTTAATCTTTGACGATCTTGAACTTATCAATTGACGCCCCGCATACAGGGCATTTATCAGGAGCGTTACCGGCAACTGTATTGCCGCAGATTTCGCAAACGTGATATTCGGTTTCCTTATTTTTTCCAAGATTGCCAAAGGCGTTATTGTAAAGACCGTTGTGGACCTTTTCCACTTCCGAAGCGTTCCTGAACGATATGGTTGCCCTGGTGTTACCCTCTTTCTCGGATTGCTCGATAAAGGCGGGATACATCTGGGTGAATTCATATGTTTCCCCGTCAATGGCGGCCATGAGATTCTTTTCCGTATCTTCGGCCTCGCCCATAATATTAAAATGACTTAACGCGTGGATAGCCTCGGCCTCCGCGACAGCCCGGAACAGCCTGGCGACCTCACGATGACCCTCTTTTTCCGCAATTCCGGCAAAAGCGAGATATTTAAAATGAGCTTTACATTCGCCTTCAAACGCCGCCATAAGATTTTCTTTAGTATTCAACAGACCTCCAGAGTTTTCAGATTTTCATTTAGTTACATCATACCGCCGATTTAGTCAAGGCTTATCGGACACGGACACGAAAACACTGACAATCCAAAGATTTCAGGATGTTTTATTTCTCTGTAATTCAAAGCCATACAGTGAGTTATGATTTTTTTTAAAAATCTTTACTTTTTTGTAAACTTTTTGTATGAATAAGCAGTTATAAAAAGCCAGCGAGGTGATGAATGAGAATAACGGCGCTTGAAGAATACGGGTTGAGATGCATGGTACTTCTGGCTCGCCACGGTGATGACGAACCTTTAACGCTGCCAGAGTTTGCCACAAGAGAGGGTTTTTCAATCCCTTATGCGGGGAAGCTTTTAATGAATTTAAAGAAGTCCGGACTCGTACAGGCGGTTCGGGGGCGAAAAGGGGGTTACGTTCTCGTACAGCCGCCCGAAGAAATTACTCTTAAGGAAATCTTCGAGGTTCTGGGCAAACCGGTATTTTCGGCTAGCCACTGCGAAAGATATACCGGTGAAAATGAGGTTTGCGTTCATTCCGGGGACTGCACAATCAAGAATATCTGGCAAACGTTCGAGGGATTTATCGGGTCGTTTCTGGAGAGAGTAACCCTTGCCGATCTGGTATCCGGCGACATAAATCTGCTCGAGAAATCTGATATGAGAGTTCAATAAAAAGCATAACGTAAATAACGCTGGAAAGATAGAGTTAGCAGAGGTCAGTTTAAATTTTTCAATAAAAAAACCAGGAAGGTTTGAGATGGCAGGCGAAGGAAAGATTTTTTCAATCAGGAACATACATGTTACGGTTGAAGGCAAAGAAGTTGTCAAGGGAGTTTCTCTGGATTTAAAAAAGGGCGAAAAGCACGCCATTATGGGACCAAACGGTTCCGGCAAATCGAGCCTGGCACAGGCGCTGGCGGGTCATCCCAGTTACGAGATAACCTCCGGCGAGGCTTACATCGACAGTATGAATTTACTGGAGATGGATGCCACGGAGAGATCCCTGGCGGGCCTTTTTCTCGCGTTTCAGTATCCTTTCGCGATACCGGGAGTAACCGTAGCGAATTTTTTGAGAAGCGCGATAAAGGCACGAACAGATAGAGATGAGTCGATTTTGAGAAATTTTCGGAAGGACCTGATGGAAAAATTCAAGCTTCTGGATATGGACAAGGTATTTGCCACCAGGTATGTCAACGACGGTTTTTCCGGCGGCGAGAAGAAAAGGCTTGAGATTCTGCAGATGGCGATGCTGCAGCCAAAGGTCGCCATACTTGACGAAACCGACTCCGGATTGGACATAGACGCGCTGAAAATAGTCTCAAACGGCATCAATACCGTATCGTCATCGAAAAACGGTATTTTGCTGGTAACACATTACCAGAGGATCTTGAATTACGTCAAACCCGATAGAATCCATGTCATGATGGACGGAAGAATCGTGCATTCCGGTGGACCGGAACTGGCATTACAGCTGGAGGAACGGGGGTATGACTGGATGAAGCGTTTTTCAGCAGAGCAAATCGAGGCATAAAATGGGTGAAGCAATAAAGAACAATAAAATAATCGAAATCGGCGACGATTACGCCACCAAATACGGTTTCAGCGATCCTGAAGAGTATTTCCACAAGGGCGCCAAAGGTATCGACCATGAAGTGGTGGAAATGATCTCCCGGATGAAAATAGAGCCGGACTGGATGCGCGAGTTTCGCCACCGGGCCCTGGATATTTTTCTGTCGAAGCCGATGCCGGGCTGGGGCAATACAAAACTCCTTAACGAGATCGATTTTGATAATATCTACTACTACATTAAGCCTATCGAAAGCCGGGGAAAATCATGGGACGACGTCCCTGAAAATATCAAGAACACATTTGAAAAGCTGGGTATTCCCGAGGCGGAAAGGAAATTCCTGGCGGGCGTCTCGGCCCAGTATGAATCCGAAGTTGTATACCACTCGCTGAAAGAGGATCTCGAAAAACAGGGCATAATATTCCTCGACATGGAAAGCGGCCTTCGCGAGCATCCCGATATCGTAAAGAAATATTTCGGAACTGTGATACCGGCCATGGATAACAAGTTCGCGGCCCTTAATTCCGCGGTCTGGTCCGGGGGTTCGTTCATCTATGTGCCGCCCGGAGTTGACGTTAAGATACCGCTCCAGGCCTATTTCAGAATAAACGCCGAGAATATGGGGCAGTTCGAGAGGACTCTGATAATAGCCGATAAAGGTTCGCGGGTTCATTACATCGAGGGTTGTACAGCCCCGGTTTATTCCACCGATTCGCTTCATTCGGCGGTGGTGGAGCTGATCGCCCTTGACGACGCTTATATACGATATACGACCATACAGAACTGGTCCAAAAACATATACAACCTGGTTACCAAACGGGCGGTGGCGCATAAGAACGCCACGGTCGAGTGGGTTGATGGCAACCTCGGTTCGAAATTAACTATGAAATATCCCTGTGTCTATCTTGTGGGAGAGGGCGCCAAAGGAGAGATTCTCTCGGTAGCGTTCGCCGGCGAAGGACAGCACCAGGACGCCGGGGCCAAGGTCATTCACGCCGCCCCGAATACAAGTTCCAGGATTACATCGAAATCGATATCCAAGGCGGCCGGGAGATCATCCTACAGGGGGCTTGTAAAGGTTTATCCCAACGCTGAAAGAAGCAAAGTATCGGTGGAATGCGACGCTCTTTTGCTGGATGAAGCATCAAGATCGGACACGTACCCCACAATGGAAATAGATTCCGATAATGTCAGGATTGAGCACGAGGCCAGAGTCAGCAAGGTGGCGGAAGAACAGCTTTTTTACCTTATGAGCCGCGGGCTTACGGAGGACGAGGCCAGGCTTCTGATAATCAACGGTTTTATCGAACCGTTTACCAAAGAGCTTCCCATGGAATACGCCGTGGAATTGAACAGGTTGATCGAGCTGGAAATGGGGGGTTCAGTTGGCTAATAGTATTGTCATAAATAAAGGTAAAGCGGAAACAGCCGCGGTCGAGTTCAGGTCTATTTTAAAATACGAGCCCGAATGGTTGTACCGGTTGAGAAAAGCGGGATGGGATTATTATCATTCCTCTCCCCTGCCTGAAAGATCCAATCATCTCTGGCGATATACCGATCCGAATTTATTCTTGCCGGAAAGTCCTGCAAAATTCCTGGAATCTACTCATGATAAATCGGGGCAATCATCGAGCGGCGGATTCCTGATATCGGACAACGGATCGGAGCTGGAAAATAAAGGCGTTATTTTAGAAAACCTTAAAACAGCCATGTCGGGTCGTGGTGAACTTATACAGAATTATTTTGGCAAAGCCATTAACGCCGATTTTGGTAAATTCGAGTCGCTGAACATGGCAATCTGGGATATCGGCCTGTTTTTATATATCCCGGAAAACACCATAATTAAAGAGCCGATTCATATCAGGTATATTCCGACATCGGAATTAAATGCGCGTCGAATGCTTCTGGTTATAGGAGCCAATTCGGAAGTTACGATTGTCGATGATTATGCTGCCAACGGGAAATTTATAGGCCTTATGACCAACAACTCGTCTGAGATTTTCGCGGGGAAAAATTCGAAGGTAAAATACCTGAGTTTGAACCGGCTCGAGGAAGATCATACTCTTTACCTGACGGATCGTGCGGTAATCGAATCCGATGCCAGTTTCGAATCGGTGTACGCGGGATTCGGAGGCCGGATCTCAAAGGTAAATACCGGCGTAATTCTGGATGGCAAAGGCGCTAACAGCAGGATAACAGGATTCGTCTATTCCGACGGGGATAGGAAAACAGATTACCATACCAGGCACCACCATAAATCGGGAGATACCTATTCGGACCTGGATTTCAAGGTGGTTCTAAAGGATAAAGCCAGATCCGCCTATACCGGCTTAATCCGCATCGAAAAGGACGCCACCAATTGCGAAGCTTACCAGGAAAACAGAAACCTGCTGTTAAACGAAGGCGTTAACGCGGAATCAATTCCTGAGCTCGAGATATTAACCGATCAGGTTCGCTGCAGCCACGGGGCGACCATGGGACCTATCGATCCGGAGATTATATTTTTCCTTAAAAGCCGGGGATTTTCCGAATCCATGGCTATCCGTTTAATGATAGAGGGTTTTTTTGAATCGACGCTCGCCAAATCTCCGGGGATTCTCAAGGATATTCTGGCCGACGAAATAAGTTTAAAATTGGGAGATATATAAAATGAATAATGGCTGGGTAAGAGTTTGCTCCGCAGGCGAACTGGCCGAGGGCGAAATCAGGTCTTTTGATATTGAAGGCGATAATATTTTGCTCGCGCGTCACGGGGATAAAGTTTTCGCCCTGGCGGATACCTGTTCCCATGACGGGGCGGAGCTCAGCGACGGCGATCTGGTAAACGGCCAGATCCAGTGCGCCCGTCATGGCGGCAGATTTAACCTCGAAACCGGGGAAGCGACACAGATGCCGGCGGTTGTTGGAATCAAGTCATACGATGTTGAAATAAGAGACGGCGATATTTACGTGGCTCGGAAGAAATGAGGAAGCGGTTTGGGGAAGATTAAGACAAAAGCGCCTGGTATACCAAAAATATCTCGATTTGAGCCTGGTGTTATCACAAAGGATTTCCCAATTTTGAGCCGCAGAATTGGCGAGAATCCGCTTGTATATCTCGATAACGCGGCTACCACTCAAAAACCGAATTCGGTTATTGCGGCATTGGATGAATATTATCGTAATATGAACTCCAACGTTCACCGCGGCCTTCACACCCTCGCGGAGGAATCAACAACGGCGTTTGAAAAAACCAGAAAGAAGATAGCCGATTTTATAGGAGGGGTAAAAGCCGAAGAAATAATCTATACCAGAAACGCCACGGAGGCCATAAACCTGGTGGCTTACAGCTGGGGACGGAAAAATATCAAAAGGGGCGATAGAATAGTCCTCACGGAGATGGAACATCACGCCAACCTGGTACCCTGGATAGCTCTCGCCAAGGAGACCGGTGCGGAATTGAAATATATACCGATTGACGAAAACTACAGGCTTGACCTGAACGGAATTGACAAGATTATAACAGATAACACCAGGCTGGTTTCCATTACACATATGTCAAATGTGCTGGGCACCGTAAACCCGGTGGAGGAAATCGGTCAAATCGCTCATAAAAAAGGAGCGCTTTTTCTCGTGGACGGAGCCCAGAGTGTCCCTCATATGTCCGTGGATGTTAAGGCTATTGACGCCGATTTTTACGCTTTTTCGGCGCACAAAATGCTGGGGCCTACGGGAATCGGGATTCTGTACGGCAAAGAATCGATTCTGGAAAAGATGGAGCCTTTTATTTATGGCGGCGAGATGATCAGCGAAGTTCGATATGACTATGCGAATTGGAACGATCTACCCTGGAAATTCGAGGCCGGCACTCCGAATATAGCGGGAGCTATCGGCTTCTCCCCCGCTCTGGATTATCTCGTAAACATCGGTATGGATCAGATCAGAAATCATGAGATCGAATTGACCGCTTACACTATGGCAAGACTATCCGAACTTAGGAGCATTAAGATAATCGGGCCCTCTGATACAGACATGAGGGGCGGCGCCATATCTTTTGTAGATAAGGATATTCATCCCCACGACCTGGCGACATTTTTAGATTCCAGAGGAATAGCCGTAAGAGCGGGGCATCATTGCGCTCAGCCTTTAATGAAAAGACTCGGCCTTGCCGCTACCGCCAGGGCGAGCATCTATATCTACAATACGACAGATGATATCGACAAACTCATCAACGCATTATGGGAAGCCCGGAGGTATTTCTGCAATGAGTGAGAATCTCGATGATCTTTATCGCGATATCATAATGGATCATTATAAGTATCCCCGGGGCAAAAAGAAGCTGGATGATCCCGATGTGACAAGCGAAGGTCAGAATCCCGTTTGCGGCGACGAGATCGAGATGAAACTTAAGGTACACGGGGATAGAATAGAAGATATCTCCATTGACTGTCTCGGTTGCGCGATCTCGGTAGCGTCCGGTTCGATGCTCGTGGATACCATAAGGGGGAAATCGATAGACGAGGTCAAGAAAATAGCCTTGGCGATTAAAGCCATCCTTAAGGGAGAAGAGCCGGATGACGATATCGATCTCGGCGATCTCGAAGCGCTGGAGGGAGTCAAGAAATTCCCGGTCAGAATCAAGTGCGCGCTGTTATCCTGGACCACCCTGATAGAGGGATTAAAAAACTGGGAGAGCGGGAAAAGGAACGAAGTTGTAACCACGGAATAATTATGCCAACTAAAGAGGAAATATTCGCGAAGCTGGAGCCGATCGAGGACCCGGAGTTGGGATTGGGCCTGGTTGACCTGGGTTTGATTTATGACATTACGGTATTGGATAATAGAATAGTAAATATATTCATGACTTTAACCACGCCCGGTTGCCCCTATGGCCCGCAACTTATAAAATCGGTGGAAAACGCCGTCAAGGAATTGGATGGCGTTGAAAAAGTCGACATCGAGGTTGTCTGGGAGCCGTCCTGGAACCCGACGGAGATGGCGTCGGAATACGCTAAAGACGTTCTGGGAATCTGGTAAAATAAAAAAACAAGCGGTTAATGGCAGCGGCGGGAAGCTCTCGAAGAATAACTGATTCCGGGCGCACCCAAAATGAGCGAACATATAAACACATCTGGCCGCGCTCTTTCTTACGGGGAGGTAGGATCAGATTACCGGTGTTACTTAAATTTGAAACCTGTAAAATTGTCCAGCCTATAAGATAATATTTATATTGCAACAAATTAATGGAACCGTTATACATTTTGCAGGGTTAGAACGGATATTTTAGGGTATTTTGATTTAGATGGGCTGAATTAAGTGAATAATTAAACTTTAAAAATGGAGGTGATTTTGGAGACTCTTTGGAACGAATTGTACTCATTCGGAGCGCTTTATGGCACGAAGATTATTGGCGCCATCGCGATTCTGGTGCTGGGACGGATCGGCGTTGGAATCTTTACATCCATAATCGGGCGGTTGATGAAAAAGGGCCAAGTTGACCCGACTTTGACCAAGTTCGTAACCAACATAAGTAAAATAGCTCTAATGACGTTTGTAATCATCTCCGCCTTGGGCGCCCTGGGAGTTCAGACCGCGTCTTTTATCGCCATAATAGGCGCGGCAGGTCTGGCGGTGGGTTTCGCTCTTCAGAGTTCCCTGGCCAATTTCGCATCGGGCGTTATGCTTATAATCTTCAGGCCCTTTAAAAGCGGCGATTATGTAGAGGCCGGCGGTACCGGCGGTTCGGTCGAAGCTATCCAGATATTCAACACAACCTTAAAGACGCCTGACAATAAAATGGTCATAGTGCCCAACAGCCAGATTACCGGCGACAAGATCACCAATTACTCGGCGATGGATAAACGGAGAATAGATTTTGTCTTTGGTATCGGATATGATGACAATATTAGAACCGCAAAAGAGATTCTGGAGAGAATAATTACCGAAGACGAGCGGATACTTAAAGATCCCGCGCCGGTGGTCGCCGTCCTGGAACTGGCGGACAGTTCCGTCAATTTCGCGGTAAGGCCGTGGGTGAAAACCTCCGATTACTGGCCAGTATATTTCGACATAACGGAAAAAGTAAAACTCACCTTCGACGAAAAGAATATCTCGATACCGTTTCCCCAGAGTGATGTGCATATTCATCAGGTGAACGCAGCTTAAAGGGAGATGATTTAAAATCAATACATTTATTATCGCGGGGATGTCGCTATCCTCCGTTTTTAATTGTCAGCTTGCAGGAGCTGAAATAATTTACTGGTAGTCGTAAATATCATCGCGGAAAGCAGGCTTCTTGCCGCGCTTGCCAAACATGTTACCGTGAACCTTTACTTGCAGCTGCTCCCTGACAAACAGATTGAAAAGCGAGGCCGTTTGAAAGAGACTCTTTCACCGGGGATCACCTTATAAGTTGTTCTGATAATTATTCTTTAGGAAAATCCCTCTTCGTAATCTGAAGGTTTTTTTTATTTCCGATTCCCGTTACATAACGTGGAAATACAGAGACTGGCGAAATGTAGCGGCGAGATCGCTTCGTCACTTAACTTTTTTCGACTCCTCGCGACGGCGACAATTAAACTGAATATAAACTTCATTTAACCTGAAATTCAGCTGCTCGCCGGAAATGATTGGGCATAACCTGTTTCAGTTTTCTTATCAGGTCGGTATTTTTAAACGGTTTGTTAAAAAATCCATCAGCACCCGCTTCTTTCGCGAATTTAGGAGTATAACGATTGCTGTATCCGGTTATAAGTATCACGGGGATCTTTTCGTACTTTTCCTTCACGATTTCCAATAGTTCCACACCGGACATTCTTGGAAAATTGATATCGGATATAATAGCGTCAATCTCGTTTTTCTCGAGAATTTCCAGACCCTCTTCAACGCTCAATGCCGTAAACACTTTGAATTTTTCCAATTCTATCACCTGTTTTAATATATCCAGTATATCTTTTTCGTCGTCAATCACCAGGACGGTGGGCTTTTTCAGAGCCAGGACTTTCTGAATCTTTTCAATCACCGTATTTTCTGTAAATGGTTTTGCGATTATATCGTTGGCACCCATTTTGAAGCAGTGTACTACGGTATCGTGATCGATTTCGCCCGAAGTCATAATCACGGGAACATAATATAATTTCTGATCCTGTTTTATATGATTCAGAATATCCCACCCGGAACGCATCGGCATCGATATACTCGCAAGCACCAGATCAATGGACGGATTGGTCTCCAGTAGTTCCAGGGCTTTTATCACCGATAAGGTCGACAGACATTTCATATGATTCTTATGGAGGATATCATAGAGACCTGACAGATCAGATTGAGTCCCCTGCGCCAACAGAACAGTATTCATTTTTACCCCTTAATAAATCCCTTGTTTTCGAGTGACTTAAACTGTGCCAATCCTTTTTAATCTTTTGCCAATACGATCATCTATGTTTAAGGCTTTGGAATAGCTGAAATACTCGTCATGATTGAGCGGAGAGATCTCCTTAAGCACGTCCATAACAGCGATTATTTTATCCACAGAATTTTGTATTTCACCCATACTTGATGGTATCTTGTTCAGCAATTTATCTATTTGATTATTATCCTTCATCATGCTGACAAGCTGCGACTGGCCCGATATAATCATGACGGCGTTATTCAGGTAATGAGACAGCGTCGACAGCGCTTCTTCCTTGGCTGCCATGGCGGCCTCGACGCGCTCCTGCGCAATTAACTTTTTATTCAGCTCTTCACGTTCTTTAAATAGATTTTCCATGGTAAGATAGGATTTCCATATCTCCCGGTTCGCTCTGGTCAGCAATTCTTCGGTATCATTTATCTCCACTCCGAAAATTCCGGAGATTTCGACCAAACGCAGCAATGAATTTTTGGTAATCTCAGCAATTTGATGGGAATCGATTTTGAGTACGCCAGAGAGTTTGCCGATCTTCAATAGTCTTTTTTCTATATCCTCTTCGGAGTTGGAAAACTGGTCGAATGTAAGCAAAATACTCAATTTCACAATATTACCCAGAACGTCGGCCTCATCCAAATTCTCGACGCAATGATGATCGCGGATGGATTTCGCTATATTTTCCGGCAATTTCCATGAAAGCGCCAGATTGAATCCAAGTTCGCTATGATCTATGCCGAAGACCTCATTTTCTGCATCATGCACGAACATGCCCTCGCTTTGCTTTCGCAGCACCTCTTTATATTTTCTGCTGAAGTGATTTAAGAGATAGATCACGCCTACGTCGTGAAGTAATCCCGCAATCAGGGCTTCTTCGAAGCTATTATATTTTATTATTTTAGCTATGGATTCGGCCGCGGCCGCGACAGACAATATATAGGTAAAAAAATCCTGAGAGTTGATTCCTGATTCCGAGGATAGACGTTTCATGTTCAGAACCGATGTAGATAACGCCAGACATTTTACTGTTTTATCGCCGATCATTGATATGGCCTGGTTTACGCTGATAATTTGCAGGCCCCTGTTATAGAAGGAGGAATTGGATAACTGTAAGACCTTTGCTGTCAATGACGAGTCTTTGAGTATTATATCCGCCAGATCATCTATGGAATAATTATCGCTATCGGTTATTTCCAGAAGTCTCGAAACGACCTGCGGAAGAGGCAGCAGAACGTCGTCGTTTTTTATTTTATTAATGATAAAGTTTCTGTCCATAAAACATCAGCTATATTATTGTTTCATGTGTCAAGTTATCACAGAATATAAATCGGTTTCAATAACGGAGACCTATTGTATTATTGTCAAAATAGGATAAAAACCAAACCGACCCGTCACAATATGAAACCAATCGCAGGGATTTAGGTTTTATAAGCGATTATGGAAGATCCATAAATACGATCCGAATCTTTAGAATATCGAAGAGAATAGGGGGAGGTCAAAAATAAGACTAGTATTCTAGATTGACCATTGTATTTGTGACTAGGGCATAGACCGTGGGGCTCATAACCCGAAGGTCTGTGGTCAAAACCGCCATAACCTCATAAATCATGCCGTTCCCAAAAGGCACTTGGATTATAAGATGGTTTTAACTTGAAATTATCTAAACGGTCGCATAAATTTAAAATAACCTGTTAAAAAGGTTCTGACGACGTACAAAATTGAGGAGCAAGTATGGAATCTGTTGTTCGGTATTATGAGGGAATCGATTCTGTTGCCGTAATCGGCAACTATTTACCCCGCCAGTGCGGCATTGCAACATTCACTACCGATCTTGTTGAGGCCTTATCGGCCGAAGCGCCCGATATTAACTGCTGGGCGGTTGCCATGAATGACAAACCCGAGGGATATGCATATCCTGGAAAAGTGCGATTTGTAGTCAACCAGAACAGACTTGCCGATTACAGTGTGGCATCGGAGTTTCTCAATATCGGCCAGACTGATATTGTCTGCGTGCAGCATGAATACGGTATTTTCGGCGGACCGGCCGGCAGCCATCTCTTGAAACTTCTCGGAGAGCTTCGCATGCCGATCGTGACAACGCTGCATACGGTATTGAGAGATCCCGCCCCGGAATATCGTGAAGTCATGCGCAAGCTGTCTGACCTGTCCGACAAGCTGATCGTGATGAGCCGGAAGGCTTTCGATTTCCTCAAAGATATTTATGCCGTTCCGGAGGAGAAAATTGCCTTTATCCATCATGGCATTCCGGATATGCCTTTCATTGATCCCAACTTTTACAAAGATAAGTTCGGCGTGGAAGGCAAAAAGGTGCTTCTCACATTCGGCCTTCTTTCCCCCAATAAGGGTATTGAAAATGTGCTGCAGGCGCTACCGTCCGTCATCAAAGAACATCCCGAGGTTACCTACATTATCCTGGGAGCAACACATCCGCATATTATAAAAGTGCATGGGGAGGA
>CBFCYP010000094.1:0-13044 GCA_965602185.1 uncultured bacterium | reverse complement strand
CAGGCGTTATACCAGCGTACGTCTATGGCCTGGATTACTCTCATTTCGGTTCCAGAGTTTTATTTATCGCCGGCAGGCTTGATACCAGATCCCTCAATTTTTCGTAGGTGGCATCCACGGTAATCTTATTTATACATTCGGGCCCGCATTTATGATTCGTCTTACGACATTCGGGAACGATATCAGCGGATGTTATGTAATAATGCCTGTTATAATCGGGATAGGTCCAGCTCACCGGGTTATCCGCGCCGAATATGGTAAATGTCGGAGCGCCGCAGGCCACCGCTATATGCTTCGGCCCGTTATCGTTGCCGATATGCAGCGAAGAATTTTCAAATACCGCGCCTAAAAGCCCCAGACGATTGACCTTTGGAAACAACGGCTTTTCCTTGCGCAGCAGATCTGAAAGTCTATCTCCATATTCCTCTTCGCCGGGGCCGACAAGTATTACGATTTCAAATCTATGTTCCGAATTTAGCCTGCGGCAAATATCGGCGAAGCGTTCGAGGGGCCAGCGCCTGTATTCTCTACGGGAAACGGGAGATACCGTGGCGATTTTATTCCTCCGAATAGGTTTAAGAATCTCCTTCGCGTCCGCCCTGTCTTTATTGGAGGGATAAAATTCGAGAGAGGGATCGTCGGAAAATATGTCTATTGTCCCAAGCAGATTGAGCCTGTCGAAAGCGGCATAAGCCGGGGCCGTCGGCCGGGGAGGCGTAAGGTTGTAGGCCCAGCGCCGGTGACCATAACCGTAACTGAGCCTGGTATCGGCGCCGGACAAAAACGCATAATAGGCGCTTCGGGGATTGGCGAAAAAATCGACCACCAGGTCATATCGATTTTTTCTTATCTTTCGTATCAGACCGAATTGATAGGCGGGATTCAATTGCCTTGAAGCGTCGACATGAATTATGGAATCGATACGAGGATTTCCCCGAAGAACATCCGCGTGCTCGGTCAGGAAATCAAGCGAGCAGTTCGGGAATCTCATTTTAAAGGCGCGTATTGACGGCGTACACATAAGGATATCGCCTATGCGGCGCAGTTGTATGAATAAGGCTTTTTCAGGCGAGTTCATATCCCCATATCCTGATACTGCAGATCGTGCAGTTTCTTGTAGAGCCCGCCTTTTTTGAGCAGATCCTGGTGACCGCCGGTCTGCACAATACGACCATCCTCTATAACATGTATGATGTCGGCTTTTCTTATGGTGGAGAGCCTGTGGGCTATAATTATGACGGTACGTCCGCTGAACAGGTTCGAAATGGCTTGAGTAATCAACAATTCGGATTCGGTATCGAGGGATGAGGTGGCTTCGTCGAAAATCAGGATAGGCGGATCTTTCAGAAGGGCCCGGGCGATGGCTATTCTCTGTCTCTGCCCTCCCGACAGCTTAACGCCCCTGTCGCCGATCATGGTATGAAGCCCGTCGGGCATTTCCTCGATAAAATCTCTTGCACAAGCAGCTTCCAGAACCCTCCCAACCGCCTCCTCGCCTATATCGGATCTGCCGTAGGCTACATTGTTATAAACGGTGTCATTAAACAGGATAATCTCCTGGGTTACAATCCCCATCAGGCTTCGCAACGATTCCAGGTTGACTTCTTTTAAATCGTGCCCGTCTATCGTAACCCGTCCGGCGGCGGGATCATAGAAACGGGGTATCAGGTCGACGATGGTGGATTTGCCGCCTCCAGACGGTCCCGCCAGCGCCATAACCTGACCCTTCTTCAATTCGATATTTATATCCTGCAGGGCGAATCCCTCTGAATTATAGCTGAAACGCACGTTTTCATACCGGATGGAATCCTTGAAACTTCGCAGGACAATCGGATCGGGCGATTCCACAATTTTCGGTCTGGTATCGAGTACCCTGAAAATTCTTTCAGCGGCCGCCAGACCCTGCTGGATATCGATATTGACCCTGCTCAAAACCTTAATGGGTTGCATCAAAGAAAATATCGCCACCAGGAAAAGGAAAAATTTGTCGGCCGTCAACCCGGTTCCCATAAGAATCTGCCTTCCGCTGTACCAGAGGATAAAAACGCCCACCGCGACCCCGAGCATTTCAGTGAGCGGAATACCCAGCGAACCGATCCTGGTCAGGCGAACCATAGTGCGGAAGAAATCATTTGTATATTTTTTGAATCTTCCAATTTCGAATTTTTCCATGGCAAAGGCTTTTACCACCCTGATTCCGGAAACCGTTTCCTGTAGCACGCTGGTAATCGACGCCAGTTTTTCCTGCGTAATAGCCGAGTTGACCTTAACGCGCCGTCCGAGGAGACTTATTATATAAATTGAGGGCGGCATCACGATCATGCCCAGAAGGGCCAGCTTCCAGGCGGCGGCGAAAACCAGATATAGAAATATGATTGCCAGAAACAGATTCTTAAAGAGATCGGAAAGCCCGTTTGCGATGGCTCCCCGCACCAGGGTAATATCGTTGGTTATGCGCGAGATGAGCTCTCCGGCCCGGTGACTGTGAAAATACTCCAATGGCAGGCTGTGATAGTGGGCAAAAAGCCTGTCGCGTATATCCCGAATTACTCCCTGCTCCACCCTGACGATCAAAAAACTCCAGCAGTATAGAAATATATTTTTTATGAAAAATATAAGAAGAAGCCCGATACAAAACCGCCCCAGTCTTTCCATCTTGGTGTCGCCCCCAATCACCCGGACAAAAGTTTCCTTATCGAGCTTCAGAAGTTTCGAATAGTCGATCGATTCGACTTGAGCGCCGGAGTCGATATCCTGTTCAAATATAATTTTCGTGAATGGCACTACCATGGTCAGCGAAGCTCCGCTCATGGCGGCAAAGAGCATCCCGAATACTATTGCCGTTAAGAAAAACTTCAGATGAGGCTTCATGAACTTGAGAAGGCGCCAATAGAGTCTCATACGGCAATCCTTGTGGAATTAAGAGCGTTTAATACAAGCTCGGATACTTTATGCGGCTCCAATCCCCCGCTTCCGTCAACAGCAACCGATCCTTCGGAAAGAGGCCGAAATTTCTCCATCTCCGATGATAAAAATATGGCGATTACGGGAATATTCAGGCTCCAGGCAACGTGCATGGGGCCGGAATCGGACGTTACAAAAACCGAATACCTGCGAAATTTTCCCTTCAAATCCGCCACCGGTATTAAAGGCAGAAGAGTACAATGGGGGGACAGATTTTCCAATAAGAGCTTTCGAAGGTCTTCCTCATCCGGTCCCAGGATATACTCGGCGGGTATATTTTTCTCTGAGAGGATCTCTCCCAGGCGGATGAAATTGTTCAGAGGCCACTTTTTATCGTCGCGGCCGCCGCAATTAATGCCGATCAGGGGTCTATCGTCGAGAATCTCCCGCGAACTCATTTCAAAATAGGGATCGCCTTCAAGCTCCCTGCCGAATATCCCCGATAAAAGCCTTCTATACATTTCTGAGGCATGCATAATTTCGTCGTGACGATGAGCTTTCAGATCAAAAAAATCGCCGATCTCCCAGCCCGCCGTGACAGCGGCGCCGCTTAACAAAGTATATGCCGCGCCGGTAGACGAATGTGAATTGACGTCGGAACAATCGATTGCGATATCATATCGGCGTTTTCGAAGTTTTTTCAATAACTTAAACAGTTCCCAGGGCTTGGATATATAGTCCTTTTTATATACGGGTATGACAGAATTAATCCGCCTATCGTCCAGCATTATGTCCGAGAACTTGGCCGGCAAAAGGAGATCAATTTCGGCTTTCGGGAACTGCTTTTTCAGCGCGGATATGCCCGAATTTAAAAGGACGATATTGCCCAAACGTTCGGCCTGTTTGACCAGCAGTATTCTTATGGGGTTATTACGAACCCGGTCAATTACGCTCTTTCCCGCCCTCGATACAAATCGGCTGATTATCGAAGGAACAATCATTCTATTATTTTTGGAAAACATCTTTGAATTTATCGATATTAAAAGACCAAAGTCAACGAAAAAGCCCCCGCCTGGCGGGGGCTTTCGTTTCCCACGGGAATTTATATTTAATTGTCGCTTTTTTCTTCTATCGAATCCCCGGAAGTTTCGCTTTTTGATAAGTCGTTATCATCATCTGGCTTGGGTTGCTCAACCCCGGAATCATCCTCCGGTTTTTCAGGTTCGGTTTGGGGTTCGGTCGGCGGAGACTCCGCCGATTCGGTTTCCGCCTCGGCACCTGAATCCGATGTTTTCGACGATTCCTGCGTCTGGGTCTCTGATGGTTTTTCCTCGCCCGATGCAGGAGCGGCCGTGATTTCATGAGCATTCTTGACCATATCGGAGACCGTAATCTCTTTGGTGGGATGAGCGGTTAGATACTTCTCGACCTCTTCCTGTTCCTTGCCGGAGAAGAACGCGTTGACGGAGAGAACGATACGACGATTATTGGAATCGAATTCAATGACTCTCAGCGGAATTTCATCCCCTTCCGAAAACGCTTCCACAGGTTTCTTAATATCGGTTTTACCGAGTTGATTCGCGGGAACAAAGCCCTCGACATCTCCCGGAAGGTTCACGATCACTCCCCGGTCGAGAAGCCTGGCAATGGTCCCTATGGTTTCGGTATTAACGGCATATTGAAGTTCGAGTTCCGGCCAGGGGTCCGGTTTTACCTGTTTGTGGCCGAGCGAGATTCTCCTGTTTTCCTTATCTATACTCAGAATTGAGACATCTATGATATCGCCTTTTTTCATCACTTCAGAGGGATGCTGGATACGTCTCGTCCAGGACATATCGGAAATATGTACAAGCCCGTCTATCCCATCCTCGATTTCCACAAAGGCACCGAAGGTTGTCAGGTTACGCACCTTGCCGCTAACCCTCGTTCCGATAGGATAACGCATGTCCAGGGTTTCCCAAGGGTCCGGTTCCAACTGTTTCAGTCCCAGCGAGATTTTTTCGTTTTCCTTATCGATAGAGAGGACGACGGCCTCAACCATGTCGTTGGTATTGATCAGCTTGGAGGGATGTTTAATATGCTGTGTCCAGGACATTTCGGAAATATGTATGAGGCCTTCTATCCCTTTTTCCAGTTCGACAAAAGCGCCGTAATCAGTAATGGACACGACCCTGCCCTTAACCCTGCTGGCGACCGGGAATTTCTCTTCAACTTTCTCCCATGGATATGGGGTAAGTTGTTTTAATCCCAATGAAATCCTGTTGTTGGATTTGTCGAAATCCAGGATTTTCACGTCGATTTCCTGCCCCAACTGGACTATTTCCGAGGGATGGCTGATCCTTCCCCAGGACATATCAGTTATATGCAAAAGCCCGTCAACTCCGCCGAGATCGATGAAAACTCCAAAATCGGTGATATTTTTTATAATACCTTTGCGAACCTGACCGGGTTCAACTTCCTTCAATAATTGTTCCCTTAATTCTTCGCGCTGTTCCTCCAGAACCACTCTTCTTGAAACAACTATATTCCTGCGGCTCTTATTGATTTTGATAATCTTCAATTCCATATTCTTGCCTATCAGCGCGTCAAAATCGGGAATCTGTCGCAGGGCGATCTGCGAACCAGGCAAAAACGCGTCAACCCCGAACAAATCAACGACCATACCACCTTTGATTCTTCGAACGATTTTACCCTCAACCGATTGTCCGGCATCATGGGATTCCTTGATAGTATCCCAGACCCGTAGAAAATCGGCTTTTTGCTTGGATAGAACAAGCTGACCGTCGTTGTTCTCGATGGCATCGAGAAACACCTCGATTTTTTCGCCGACCTGAACATTAACCGGGGGCGCAAACTCGGAAATGGGAATAATACCTTCTGATTTGAAACCCACGTCAACGATCACGTCATCGCGGGTGACTCCCATGACAGTGCCGCTGACGATCTCACCCTCCTTGATATCCTTCAGGGTTTGTTCATACATTTCCAACATCTGCCCGTATTCATCGGAAGAATATTCCTGGGTCTCGATATCCTCGGCCGTCAAGACCGGTTCAACATCGATTTTCTTGGCCTTAAACCGCGCGGTTTTAGTACGGGTTTTCTTAGTGGTGGTTTTGGCTTTGGTCTCTTTCTTCGCCTGAGCCGCCTTCTTTTTAGCGGTTGCCTGCGCTCGTGAAGTCGCTTTCGCCCTGGCAGTTTTACTTTTGGCACCACCTCCTGTCTTGGTCTTTTTCTTGGTTGTTTTTTTTGCCACTTTTTTCTTTTCCGGCATTAAACTAGGTCCTCCTTAAATTATCGTTTCCCCTAGGGGATCTCCCGTAATATTTATCGGGAGAATATAGATTTTCAATATAAAAAATTTATTCCCTGAAGCAATCGATTTTTAGACAAAAATCCCTCGAAAATCAGTTCTTTTTCGGTATCCTCGCCCGTAATATCTTTATTCTCTCCATAACTTCGGCCGCAATTTCGCGGTAACCGTCCTTTTCGTCTTTTACGCTTTTTATCCGTTCAACTCCTATGGGCTCTCCGAAAACTATTATCAGCCTCTTTCCGGTAATAAAAATCTTATGAAAAATCTTTGAATTATGAATATATGCAGGCACTATGGGTACAATTGCCGACCTCGCCAGCAAACCTATCCCGGGTTTCCCCTTACCCAGCTTTCCGGTCTTGCTGCGGGTACCTTCCGGAAACATTATCAAACCGCCCCCGTTTTTCAGGATCTTCATAGACGTTTGAAGGGCATTTCTATCAAAAATACCTCGATTAACCGGCAGGGCGTTTACTCTTTTTATCAAAGGCCCGAGGATAAAATTCTCGAATAGCTCTTTTTTAGCCATATAAAATAGTTGACGGTTTACGGCGGAACCGAGGAAGGGCGGATCGACGGCCGAAATGTGATTGGAGGCCAGTATCAGAGCGCCGGTTTTCGGCACATTTTCGATCCCTACGATTTTAAGGCGGCAGAATACAACCATGAATCCGCGAATCAGAAGCCAGCAGAATCTGTAGAGCGGTTTCATTCCAGGTTCAACCTTCGGATGGCGATTTCATAAATTTTCTGCACCTGTTCGTTCAAGGAGATATTCGAGGTATCGATTTCGACGGCGTCATCGGCCTTCTTGAGCGGTGACATTTCCCTGCTGGAATCAAACATATCCCTGGATGAAAGCGATGACGTTTGTTCGTCAAGAGAAGCCTCAATACCGGCGTTTTTTAGCTGCAGGCATCTTCTCCGGGCGCGGGTTTCAAGATCCGCAACCAGAAATATTTTCAGATCGGCATCCGGAAAAACGACGGTTCCCATATCCCTGCCCTCGGCGATAATATCGCCTTTGGCGCCGAATTTCCTTTGAAAATCGACCATTTTCTCACGCACTGCCTTATATGACGATACCAGCGATGAAGCCGAATCGATTCTGGGTTCTCTGATTCTCAAAGAAACATCCTCCCCATTTAAAAACACCCTGTTCTCGCCGTGATCGTTAACGAAATTTATCTCAACCGAACCGGCGATCCGCTCTACAGCTTCTTCGTTCTTGAGATCTGCGCCCGCATCCAGCGCAGTCAGCGCGACGCTTCTGTACATGGCGCCCGTATCGAGGTACACAAAACCGAACCGTGAGGCGAGCAGTTTGGCGGTGCTGCTTTTGCCCGAGCCGGCCGGACCGTCTATGGTAACGATGATATTTTTTTTCATAATCTCAGAGCCTTCTTCAGGGAACTGATTTCATTGTCTTCCAGCAAGCGATATTTTCCCGACTTCAGATCGCCGAGATCGATATTCCCGATAGATACCCTTTTTAAGGTCACCACCGTCTTGCCCAGGGCCTTGCACATTCTCCGAATCTGACGTTTCCGGCCTTCATGGATAGTTATATAGAAACGGCTGAATGCTTTGCTTCGAGAAATCAACTCCAGCTTTGCGGGAGAGGTTTTACCATCTTCGAGATCGACCCCTTCTCCGAGCGTTTTTATGTCGTTGTCCGAGATGAAACGCTCGCATTTGACGAGATATTTTTTATCGATCTCGAATTTCGGGTGGCTCAACCTGAAAGCGAATTCGCCGTCGTTGGTAAAAATCAACAATCCTGAGGAATCGAAATCGAGACGTCCGACCGGCTTGACCACCTTTTTATATTTTCCCATTAAATCCATGACGATAGGCCGCCTGAAATTATCTCTTACCGTGACAAGGTATCCCGGAGGTTTGTTTAAGAAAAGATAAATGTACTCTTCAGGAAGCGATACCGGTTTTGCATCGAACGCGACTCTGTCTCTGTTTTCATCAATAATGGTACCAGGTTCGGTAACGATTTTTCCATTAACGGAGATCCGGCCCTGTTTAAGCAAGCGGTCGGCGCCTCTTCGTGAAATTATACCGGCTTTTGAAAGAAATTTATTCAACCTCATCAGAAGATTCGTTGGATTCGATATTTTCGGGCGGCCGCATAAGAATCAGACTTCCGGCTATATCAGATTCGCTTTCGGTTATTTCAGGAACGGGCAGTTCCGAGAGGTCGGAGATACCAAAAAATTCTAAAAATTCTCTCGTGGTTACGTAAAGTACCGGCCTTCCGGGCCCATCGGATCTTCCCGCCATTTCAACCAGGTTTCTATCAATCAGGGTCCGAATAACTCCGTCCGAATTAATGCCCCGAATTCTCTCTATTTCCGCCTTAACAACAGGTTGTTTATACGCTACAACTGACAGCACCTCCAGAGCAGCCCGAGAGAGTTTCACCGGCCTTGGAATCTCGGCCAGCCTGCTTATATATTTATCAAAATCCGGCAGTGTATAATACCTGTATTTCGATCCGAAATTTTCGATGCTGAAGGATCTGCTCCAGCGGGCATATTTGTCATTTAGCCGCTCAATTATACCGGGGATCTCCTTTTTATTTTTACCGATAATTTTCCCGATTTCCTTGTCGCTCAAGGGTTCGGGAGAGGCGAAAAGCAGGGCTTCCAACGCCAGTTCCGATTCGTCATCGAGTATGGCGGATAATCGATTTTCGGTCGTTTCTATCGCCAGCGTTTCGGCGTCTTTTTTCTCATTTTCCATATGGTTCATTACTTAAGGTAAACGAATTTACCACGTATGCGTTTATCCGATTGAATTATTTCGAAGAAGTGCGTGCCGCTGGCGACATCATCAGACGGCGACCATTGAATCTGGTTATACCCTATCGCGACAGGTTCCCTTTTCTCAAAAATCCTGTTACCGGTAATTCCATAAACCACGAAATCGCAATACCCTTCAAAAGGAGACGTAAAGGAGATATTTGCCGCCCCGTTAAAGGGATTGGGATAGACGTCCTTAATCTTAAAATCGAACGGTACTTGCGGAACGTTTTCGACGATCCCCACGGACGAACTGTCGATATAGGCGGAATAGGAATATGCTGTTATACCCGAAGACGGGATTCCTTCATATAGCCAGATCGGCATCATGATGACCTTTTCACAGGAACCGAATTCCTCAATTACATATGTGTTTACTATATAATTTTGAACGAGATATATATCATACAAAACACCCTGTCCGGGCATTATCTGCGCAATGGCGATACTGTGCTTATCGTCGGTGGTATTTAGGTATTCGATAACCAACGAACCGTTCACCAGGGACACATTTTCAAAGACGATATAAACGCCGGAGACATTTTCCTGAGGTATAGGATCCGCAACCCAGTCCACCGGATAACTGGAATGAATCATGGCCTCATAAACGGTTTCGTCAAAATCGGCCGCCTCCTCATAAAAACCGGGCTGGTAATTATCTCCGGTAAAGTAATTCCAAACGATATGCTTCGAATATTCATCGTTGAAATCGGCCCCATAAGTATCGAGAGTCAGATCGACGGCATCCACCGCGAAATCAAAGGAGGCGAATTTCTCCCAGCATTTCCGAATTATCGAAACACCGAATCGATCGCTCAGAAATTGAGCGTAAAGCCAGGTGCCATAGGTAAAAAAACCCTCCGATTGATATAACGATTTATGGAGATTGGGTAAATAATAATCGAGTTTATAATAAGCATCGTTGACTTCATCAAACACTATTTCCTCCGCCCAACTTGCGCAAGCCTCAAACCACCAGAAGGTGGAATCGGAGGAATAAGCCCGGTAGGCGAATTGGACAGCATGAAAATACTCGTGGGCGGCGCAGACTTTCAGAAAAGGCAGGGGGTCGTCAGGATAATGTGGCGTACGCAAATCATACCCTAACTGAATGTAAGATGTATAGGCCTCCCTTCCGGGATAATAATTCGAAAGGTATTCCGGGGTTGTGAGGGCGGGAACATCAGTCAGGTAAATATCATACAAACCGTCATTTTCGATTTCATCATCGGGGGGCGGGGGATCGAAATCCAGGTCGTTGATATAAATGGAATGGGCGTAATTCAGATAGTCTGAGACGCGGTTGACATAATCGGGGATTCCATCGGGAGGATCAATATCCTCGTCTACATTATACACTGTATTCGGGCCCTCGGTATCATAATGGATCTTGAAAATCCCGCCCGGAGCGTCCCAGCTGTGCTGCGATATGGGCCGGGTCAAAATAACGGGAGGAAGATTGGGATTGGAGGACATCATCCTAATTAGCTCGACGGTTTCACAGCCAATAGCTTTTCCCACCATGACCGCGAATATTAAGGATGTTAATATTATCCTCAGCATTACGCTTCCTCGACTAACGCCGGTTCATCGCTATTTAAGAAAATCCTGATCGTCAAAAACCGTTCGGCCTGTTCAATTTTTATGATTCCGTCTTTCACCATATCCAATAAAGCAATAAAAGTAACAATCATCACAATTTTCCGGGGATCATCGGTGAAAAGTTCTTCGAATTCCAATGACGCTCCCGAATTTAGCAAGGATATTATGTGATCCCTCCGCGATTCGACGGAAATTTGCTGACGCTCAACTTCCAGGGATGTGTCGTATTCGGCGCGCCGCAGGATATCACCGAAGGCGATCATCAAAGCGGTCAAATCGACCTTGAACAGTTCGGGCTCCGGCGGGGCGATATTCCATGATGAAAAATCTCTCCTGTAGTATCGTCTGCGCATATTTTCCGCCATATCGTCAAGGGCGGATGAGATCTTTTTCACCTTTTTATATTCCATAAGAGCTTTCACCAGTTCGGACCGGGGGTCTTCCCAGACTTCGTCATCATCGGATCTGGGTATCAGCATCCGGGCCTTAATCCGTATGAGCATGGCCGCCATATAGAGGAATTCCCCGGCTATTTCCAGGTTAAGCTCTTTACATACTTCAAGATATCCAAGGTACTGGCGGGTAATTTCGGCAATGGGAATATCGTAAATATCGATTTCTTCTTTTTTAATCAGATATAGCAACAGATCCAGCGGACCGTCAAACGCGTCCAACTCGATAACGAAATCGAATTCTTTATTTAATTCGAATTCAGGCATGTGATCTCACCAGGTTCATCGATTTCCTGACTTCCGACATTGTGGCCGCCGCTCTTTCGCGCGCCTCCGCGGCTCCCCGCTCCAGAACATTTAGAACATAATCCCTGTTCTTTTCAAGCTCTTTTCTTTTATTACGAAGATTATTGAAAGATGTATTCATATTTTCCGCGAGATTTTTCTTACAATCGACGCATCCCAGATCGCCGGATTTACAGGTTTCGCTTATCTTATTAACGTTTTTCGTAATTGTATAAACTTCATGCATGGCAAACACCGGGCATATTTCCGGTCTGCCGGGATCGCCTTTATAGATTTTCTTGGGATCGGTGATCATTTTCTTCAGCTTTTTCGCCGTTTCATCGGGCGAGTCCGCGAGTTTGATATCGTTGTTGTAAGATTTGCTCATTTTTCTGCCGTCGGTACCCGGAATCAGCGGGAACTTAGATAAAAGACCATCGGGCTCCGGAAAGACATCACCGTAAAGATTGTTAAACCGCCGGGCCACCTCCCTGGTCAATTCGATATGGGGCAATTGATCCTTGCCAACCGGGACAAAATCGGCCTTGTATAGTAGAATATCGGCGGCCTGCAGAAGCGGGTATCCCAGGAAACCGTAGCTGTCCAATCCCAGCAAATCCGATTTTTCCTTGTAGGACGGCACCCTTTCCAGCCAGGGTGTGGGGATAATCATCGAAAACAAAAGATGCAATTCGGCGTGTTCCTTGACGTCGGATTGAATAAAAATAGAGACCTTTTCAGGATCCAGGCCGGAACATAGAAAATCGAGCATAGTCTGGAAGATCCTGTCCTGCAACCCTTTAACATCGTTGAAATCGGAAGTTAACGAATGCCAATCGACTACGCAGAGATACATTCTGTAATCGTCCTGCAGGCTGGCCCAGTTCCGCAAGGCGCCCTCGTAATTGCCGATATGCAGTTGACCGGTAGGTTGGACTCCGGATAGGACTATAGGTTTTTCTCTGTTCAATTTTCCTCCGTCAGTTACTTGTTCTGGTTATTCCATAAAAAGGTATCTCTTCCAGCGATGGTCCTTTATGCCGATAAACTGCTGAATAAAGGTGATATTATTCGGTTTCCGGGGTTTTCTGATCAGCCGGAGCCCGGCCTGTTCCGGCAACTGATGGCCTTTCTTGTTGTTGCAGTCGGCGCAGGAGCACACCAGGTTCTCCCAGGTGTCTTTTCCGCCGTAAATCTTGGGGACGATATGGTCGACCGTCATCATGCCCTCTTTGCCGCCGCAATACTGGCAACGGGAGCCATCGCGTTTTAAGATATTTTTCCGGGTCAGCATTATTCTCTTGCCGGGTACTTTGACATAATAATCCAGCCGGACAATAGACGGGACAGGTATTTCCTGCAACTCGGAGCGCAGGACGTACCCATCGACAGTTTCGATTGTCTCCGCTTTCCCCAGATACATCAGTATAACGGCGCGTTTTACGCCACAGACGGAAAGCGGCTCGAAATTCTGATTTAAGACCAGAACCGGCCGGTTAATCATAAGTCCTCTACTGCATTAATTTACAATAGAATGCGGAAATGTCAATTGGAAATTGGGGGGTTGGGCTAAGTCTATTAAGCGCTTGACAGTTAAATTAACGTGGATTATCTTGTGCACATAATCCCGCCCTTTGATATGCCCGATTGATTTGCTTCGGGGATTGGAAGT
>CBFCYP010000093.1:0-13193 GCA_965602185.1 uncultured bacterium | reverse complement strand
CGTCGATATTCCGGCATGACATAAAGGTCGCCTATAAATCCGAATTTGTTCAGCCGGAAATATTTGGGTTTCCGGGATATGTAGGAGTAGCAGAAACCGATCAGTTCGCCGTCCGACTCGGCCACCGAGAGCCGGCTGTCATGTTCTTTCAGTTTTTCAAGCATCTCCCCGGAAAATATCTCCGTCGCTTTTTTGTTGATCGAGAAAGACTTATTAAAATCGCTGTTATATTTCATGAAATTTTTCCACAGACCGGCGACTTTTAGAAGGTCTTCTTCACGAGCTTTCCTTATCTTAAGCATGATAATATGATATTAAATTCAGAAAGCCCTGCAGTCAAGTTCATTAATGAATATGGAGATTATCTGGGCCGAAGATTTATTTCCATATACCCCAAAGCCATCTGAATTCGCCCCCGAAGAGGAACGCGATTCTCGTCTTTTGAGATGTATATCTCGATCCTGTCTCCGAAACCGGGATACGGGGAATACGGCAGTTTCGCTTTGATTAAGAAAGCGTCAACCGCTTCGCCGTTCCGGCCAGTGGATTGAACATCGCTAACCGATTCGATAAGTATCGAATCCCGCCGGCCCTCCATAAAAAGAGGGATAAAAAACGGGGCTTTTATGCTGTCGATCTCCCGCCGAATCTTGAATATCATGGAAACCGTATCGAAATATTTTTTATTTATGTTGTTTATATGAGACGTGGTGGAGATCGTATCGGCGCCCTTGACGCGATTATCGATTACGGCGGCGCTATGATTTTTATAGTCGAAATGGTATTCGATAATTCTCCTGTCTCCCGGTTGACCCTCGTCGCTTCTGAAATAGACCACGGAGTAATCGTCGGCAACAATGCTCAGGTAGCGCCCGTTCAAATTGAACAATCCCGACGATTCTATTCTGCATTCGAGTTCGCGAACCTGCTGTCCTTTATAGGAATACGGCCGGCTTTCGGTAAAATCGACCTCGGCTATTTTGCCCCCCGCGTAGGTAACGTCGTAAACCAAATAGAGAGGCGGATTAACTATTTTGCCGGAATTTTCCGCAATGGCCGATTTTGGGACGGTTGCCGCTAACAAAACGGCGGACAAAAGGAGACAATCCGAGTATCTTTTCTTAAAATCGCATCGCATAACGTTACTTATTAATGTTATATAATTGATTTGTCAAAAAGATTCCCGCCCGATTCGGAAATTTGCGGGAGGACTTGACTATAGTGGTTTAGGGGATTAGATTCGGAGTATGAGCGAATCGTTCATTCGATTTTTTCACGATCATCCCTTCCTGGCGATATTTATCGCCGTTTTCATGGTACTTCCCATGATAGGCGCCGTAATTCACATCATCTTGAAAGCGCTGGGCAGGAAAGGGATTGACAACAGCCCGCCGTCGAGAATCGATTTCTCCGCCCCGGAAGATAAGGGCGATTCTAAAAACAACGAAGTTCTCAAATAGCAACTATTCTCAAATAGCGGTTATATATACCTGTTCTAAAGATGGGCTTTGATGTATATCCATTGGAATTTTCCAATATTTATTTGCTGTTTTCAAGAAGCGTTTCATTTTCCATCGCAATATAATTATTTGTTATTAAAGCGGTTACAAGAAATGAAACATCAAAATTTCTATTTTAAACCCCGGAATGGGATTTGCGTAATCTTTTCCTGAATAAAACGCAGCACTAATTGAATTTGCGGTCCTGCCGATAAGGATATTGGTTCTTTGATAACGCGCAGCCGGCGGGACGCCTGATGAGGGGGCGTCATGGCCAAGAAGAGGAAACCACAATTTAAACTCCCGGAGAAGACCTGCTGGCATCTTTACAGCCTTCAGGAATTAAACCCTGAGAAATTCGTAAAGGTCGTCGGCAAAATTCTCAAAAAGGAGTATTTACTGATTAAGTAGCGAGAAAAACCTTGACAGTAGAAAAAATAGTAGATAAATTAGCCGCGATTTTGGGAGGGACACCGGAGAATCGTGGTTTGATTTCGAAAAAATACTCGATTATTGTCGTACCGGACAAAAACGAGAGAGTAATAAATAAGAGTATCAGCGGACGACAGGTTCTAATATCCTGTCTGCTCACGGTTTCTTTTATAATAGCCAGTTTATATTTCGCATTCGGTTTCATAAATACAACTATTGACCGCAAACAGATGGCCAATCTGGATCGCGAAAATGAGTTTCTCTCCGGCAAAATCAACGAGCTTGAAAACACCGTTCATGATCTGCGGGCCGAGATGTCGACCCTGATGGAGAAAGACGATTATATCCGTATGGTTTTCGATCTGCCGCCCCTGGATTCCGAACTGCGCGAGGTGGGTATCGGCGGTTTCACATATGAAGAACCTCAGATAAGTTCGGAACTGGCTCATAGAACCTGGATGGTTGAAGAGGACGTCGAAAAAATTCAGCGTCAGCTGGAACTCGAAAATGCGTCTTTTGAAAATCTCGCCGTAGAGATCGAGGAAAGAAGGAATGTTTTAGACCATACTCCCACCATCGAACCTACCGAAGGCGTGTTATCGCGCGGGTTCGGTATGCATAACGATCCTTTTACGGGAATATATCAACCTCATAATGGAATCGATATCGCGAGCCCGAAAGGAACCCCTATTTACGCTACGGCGGACGGTGTTGTTAGATTCGCCGGTTATCAAACCAAGCTTGGCAACACCATAGTCATTGATCATGGAAACGGAATAATGACCTATTACGGTCACCTGAGCAAATTCAAGGTAAACAGAGGGCAGAGGGTTAAGAGGCATGATAAAATCGGGGAAATGGGCTCATCGGGTTATTCCACCGGTTCGCATCTCCATTACGAGGTCAGGGTTAACAGAAGGGCGGTTAATCCTTACAGGTATATTTTAAGCACTTATATATCGTAACGATATCGCTCAATGCAACATTTGCCGCCTCGAATTCGAGGCTTTTTTTATTGCCGAAATTCCTATAAATTTTATATTCTGCGGCGAGAAAAACAGCAAGACATCGAGGCGCTTTTCGGGCGGGCCTCTCCGCCGGGGAGTTAACATGTTGTATCAATTCAAGTTAAATCATTTTGACCTTTTCTCGACGGAAAATATCATGCAAAGAATACTTTCGGGGATAATATTTCCGATAAATAACCTAACGAAACGGATGCGGTTTTTGGGAACCGTTTGAAATCGAAGGTCATTATTAGGAATTTGAAAGGGAAGACGCGTTTTTTTAATGAAGCGCTAAATCGGATCGGCGAGATAAAAATGAAGAATCATCATCACGCGGAAAACGGGTACAGATTATATACTAAGGATCGAATAATTGAAAAACGGCTTACTGTCGCTCTGGGCATCACCGGTTTCATATTTGTCATGGAGTTGGTCGGCGGTTTTCTCTCGAACTCCCTGGCGTTGAAATCCGACGCCGGCCATCTTTTCGGCGACGTGATGGCCCTGGGCCTTTCTCTATTGGCGGTCAAATTGAGCAAGTTACCGCCATCCTCAAAAAGAACCTTCGGGTATCACAGGAGCGAGGTTCTGGCGGCGATTATAAACGGAACCACGCTTATTTTCCTGTCGATATATATATTTTACGAGGCGTACCGCCGTCTCATGGAGCCTGAACCTGTCAAATCGGTTTTAATGCTGATTGCGGCGGTTATCGGATTTTCCGCGAATATATTTGTGCTGTTCAAACTCAGGGGGCACGCTTCGGAAAACCTCAACGTGCGGGCGGCTTTCCTTCATGTTATGGGCGATATGCTGGCTTCGGTGGGGGTGATAATCGGCGGAGCAATTATGCTTTTCACGGGCAATTATATAGCGGATCCGCTTATCTCTTTTCTGGTCGGCATTATTATTCTGATCGGGGCCGTGGGAGTATTGAAAGAGGGCGTCAACATCCTTCTCGAGGGAGTTCCCCAAAATATCGATTACGACGAATTGAAAAAGGACTTAGAGATTCTGGACGATGTGAAATCGATACACGATCTTCATATCTGGGCCATTTCTTCGTCCAGATTATCGCTGTCGGCTCATATTTCGGTATCGAGTCAATCGACGCATTCGTCCCAAGAGATACTTCGAAGAACCCGAAAACTTTTATTGGATAAATACGGCATATCTCACGTAACGCTACAGTTCGAATGCGATTGCTGTCTGGATGAAAACTGTGGGTGTCGGTGCGATTGAGAATCTTTCCGGGCCGGCCTTATCGAAAATCGAAATTCGGGATCGAAACTTTCCTTTCAGGACATTGTATATTATAATATAGGCTGTCGGGAGATTTTCTGGAATGGCGAATTTTAAAACCACATTGGTGACGGTTATGGTCGGGGGGGTACTGGGCGCGAGTGCGATGCTGTGGTTTCTGGGGTATCTGGACGGCGATAAACCCGGGCGGGAGATGACGGTTGAGGGGGAGACGCAATCGGATCTTTCGGCTTCAGATCTCGAGGTGACTTTCGAAGGAAGAGATGATATTTCCAGTCTCGAATCGGCTACCAGTGATATAGATCTGACGCGCCGCAACGCCATCGTAAAGGCGGCGGACAGGGTGACTCCGGCGGTGGTTTCTCTTTCGGTTATTCAGATGGTCAAAGAAAGAAGTGGTTCTCCCTTCGGCAGGGATTTCTGGGATTTTCTTTTTCTTCCGCCGCCCACCCGGGAACGTCCGGTGCTTTCCCAGGGATCGGGCGTGATTATCAATCCTGAGGGTTACGTCCTTACCAACGACCATGTGGTGGGCGGGGCCAAGGAGATAAGGGTTACTCTCGTGGACGGCAGGGAGTTTCCGGGAAGACTGGTGGGCGCCGATCCGGTTACCGACCTGGCGGTGGTCAAGATTATTTCCGATTCGGCCAATCATTTCCCCAACGGAGTTCTGGGGGATTCGGATGATCTGATAATCGGTGAGTGGGCGATAGCCATCGGAAATCCGTTCGGATATCTTCTCGACGATCCCAAACCCACCGTTACGGTGGGGGTCATTTCGGCCATTAACCGCGACATAAAACTGGAAAGAGGCCAGACGGCGGTATACCGGAATATGATACAGACCGACGCCTCGATCAATCCCGGCAATTCCGGCGGTCCGCTGATCAACGCGTTGGGCGAAGTGATCGGTATCAACGCTTTTATTTTCAGCTCCAGCCGGGGGTCAGAGGGCATAGGATTCGCGATTCCCATAAATAGAGCCAAAATGATTATAAGCGACCTGTTGAGATATGGCGAAGTGGTTAAAGCCTGGATAGGGATCAATGTTTACGGGATCACTCCCCAGCTAGCGGCCACTACGGGTTTTACAGGCGGGTATGGATTATATATCTCTTCGGTCAGTGGTCTGTCTCCGGCATCCCGGGCCGGAATAAAGCCGGGAGATATTTTATGCTCGGTGGGTAAGACCGAAATACGACGTCTATCGGATTGGGCCGAGGTGGTTAATTACGCCCGCGCGGACAGAGCGTTGGGATTCGGTATCGTCAGGGACAATAATGAAATATCGCTGGTGGTTGTGCCCGAGGAGGTGCCAATCAACCACGCTCCCCGGAAGACGGATAAATTCGGGCTGGAGGCGGTGGAAATAACTCCGAAGGTTAAGAGTTATATGGGGATCAGGGGCGAGGGAGGCATAATGGTCTATGGCGCGGCCGATTCCACCACCGCGGCTGTATGGGGTCTCCGGAAAGGAGATATAATTTATCAGATCGGGCGGCACCGTCTTACCGGTCTGGACGATTATATCAACATTATGTCCCAGATAGGAAAGGGGCATAAGCTTATTTTTACCATGGAAAGAGACGGCAGGGTATCGTTTTTGAGGGTGCGGACCTGAACTCTCGTTAAAAACCTATTTCTTTTCATATCGACTATAATTGACATTTATATTTTTTTGGGCGATATTGATTTTCCGGCGGGATGAAACCGCTTGATAGCCATGTTACGCTATTTGGAAAGGGCGATGAGCAAACCCGGTAAGAACGAAATAGTCAGAGTCGAAATTGATAATCTCGCTTTCGGCGGAAAGGGAGTGGGGAAGATAAACGGGTATGTCCTTTTCGTTGAGGGAGGTCTGCCGGGCGATACGGCGGAGGTCAGGCTTTTCAGGACAAAATCGAATTTCGCGGAGGGCCGGATCGAAAAAATGCTCGAGCCGTCGAAGTACCGTATTACGCCCCCCTGCGAGCATTTTGATTATTGCGGCGGATGCAAATGGCAGAACCTGGAATACTCAATTCAAAAAAAGTATAAGGAAGATCAGCTAAAGGAAGCGCTATTTCATATCGGGAAAATACCGGATCCGCCCATTGAGCCCATAATCGGCGCTCACAAAATATACTATTATCGCAACAAGATGGAGTTCTCGTTTCACGCCGGGGAGAACGGTGAAACAATACTGGGGCTTCACCGGGCCGGCCGTTTCCAGGACGTTTTCCAGTTAAGGAAATGCCATCTCCAATCGGAAAACTCCAACGAAATAGTCAATTTTGTCAGGGACCGTTCCGTACAGCTTGGTTTACCGCCGTATCATATTAAAAGGCATGGGGGTTGCCTTCGATTCCTGGTAATTCGCGAGGGGAAGTTTACCGGGGAGTCGCTGGTCAATATCGTTACCGGCGCGGGAGAGCACGATGGTATCCTGAAACTCGGTCAGGAAATAGGCCGTCGATTCGAGAATGTAGTCTCGGTTTCTCACACCGTAAATTCGCTAAAGGCGAACGTGGCAAAGGGGGACAGGGAGATCGTTTTATACGGAGCGGATCATATTCGGGAGCTTCTGGGTGAAAAGGAATTTCGCATATCCGCGAATTCATTTTTCCAGACCAACAGCTATCAGATTAAAAGATTATACGATCTCGTTGTGGAATATGCGGAGCCGGATAAGCTGGACAGGACGATAGACCTTTATACCGGGACCGGCACAATCGCGATTTATCTTGCCGGTTTGGTAAAAAGCGTGGAAGGCGTCGAATCGGTGCCGGAATCTATCGAGGACGCCAGAACCAACGCCAGATTAAATAGCGTGACGAGCTGTAATTTTATTGCGGCCGATGTTGAAGAATATTTAAAAAGCGCTGCAAGTGATGAAACAAAATACGATTTAATGATACTCGATCCTCCGCGGGCGGGGTGTCATCCAAAAGCGATAAAATCGATCCTGCTTATCCGTCCCCGAAAGATAGTCTATATTTCCTGTAATCCGGCGACCCTGGCCAGGGATATAGCCAAATTGGCTGAAGGCGGGTACCATCTGGAAAAAGCCATACCGATCGATCTTTTTCCGCATACGTATCATATTGAGGCGATTTGCAGACTTACCCTTGCAGGTTGACATTTATAATGTGATTCATTTTGAGACGTTTTTATATCGATTTTCGGTTCCATGCGATTCCGGCGGTTAGATTCTCCATCTAACTCATTATAGGACTTAAACATTATCCGACTCCTTTTTATGGCCTATTTATTTTAGTAAATCTTATCTTTAAAATCGTTTTCTTAATGCCGATATCATCAATAGACATATGAAAATACTTCAGACATCGAATTTTTACCTGGGCAGGTATTTTGAGGATAATTGCGCCGCTGGCAATAAGTTGAGGGCGGGCATGAAGACAATATTCTCGTCTGTGATAGATCTGGCCAGAGAAGAAAAAGCCGACCTGGTAATTTTCGCTGGCGACATTTTCGACAATCTGGATCTTTCGCAAAATCTTCTTGATTTTTTTGTTTCAGAAGTCGCCAGACTTGAAAATATACCGGCGGTTCTGTTTCCGGGCAACGGAGATCGTTATAAACAGGGTAGTTTCTGGGACTACTGGAAAGTCGCGTCGCCATTGGCAAATCTCTATATTCTCGCGGGTAAAAAGCCCGTTCGGCGCGATATTCCGAATCTGTCGCTGACCGTATACGGGGTGCCGATTGGCCCCGGCCAAACTGAAGAAGGTCAGTTAGAGTTTCTCAAAAAGAGCAGTTCGTCAAAATATCATATCGCTGTCACAAACGGGGCGGGTTCCGGGAGCGCCGATTACAATCAAGGGAATTCGCTCGATTTGAAACCGTTTGGGTCATTCGGATTCAATTATATAGCCGTTTGTGGAGACGATAATTTTAGAGAATATGACGATTCGGCGGTTAAAACGGCATCGTCGGGATCGCCACTGGGATTATCGCCCGAGAAAGCGGAATCGGGTGGTGTTTTATTAATCAACATGGAAGACGAATCCGTATCCCTGGAGTTACGAAAGATCCAGGGTTTTGAATGGCGGAGCGTGGATATATCGATGGAGACAATCCATAATTTAGAGGATTTAAAAGCCCCTATTCTCGAATTTTCGGGGCAGAACATGTTATTAAGGGTAAGATTGTCCGGGTTGACATTGCTGGAGACCGGATTGAACACCGAGCAATTACAGAGTGAACTGGAGGAACATTTCCTGGATCTTCAATTCGAGGACCAAACCAGGGTGCTTCCGCAGAATATTTCGGAGGTAAAAGTACAGGAAAAAACAGTTCTCGGTCAGTATTTGAAGGTAATGGTGGGAAGATTGAACGAAGCTTCCGAGACCGAACGAGAGAAATACGAAAGATCTCTTAAAATCGGGTATTCGTTATTGTCGGGAAGGGAGGTCTGGTAGGATGCAAATCTCTCATTTGCTATTAAAAGATTTCGGCAGGTTCGACAATTTCGAATGTGATTTCAGCCCCGGTCTGAATATAATTAAAGGGCCCAATGAGGCTGGTAAGTCCACGATTGTGGACGCTTTGACGGCGGCTTTGTATTTAGATCCCAACAAAACCGATAAACAGACGGGCGAGATGAAGCGATGGGGAGGGGAAAGCGCCCCGGTTCTGGAAGCTCTTTTGAACGTCGAGGGCAAATCCTACAGGCTAATCAAAGACTTCGAACATGGCAGATCGAATCTGAACGGTGATGATCTGGATCTGGCGGCAGACGATAATCCCGCGGCTGTCGACCAATGGCTTTCCGATAAAACGGGGATACCGTCCGAGGAGATATTCAAGGCCACGGCATGCGTGGCGCAGGGAGGAATCACCCGCATCGAGGATTCCATAGAAGCTATAAAGGATAAGCTGGAGTCTCTGGTTACCGGCGGCAAAGAGGACAGGGCCGGATCGGATGTTATGAGAAAAATCGATGACAGAATAGTACAGATAATGCTTGATATATCCCGAACCGATTCGATAACGGAAGAACTGGACTATAATATCAATAAACTTAAAAGGGATATGGAAGGTCTTAAGACGAAAAGGGCCGATCTGGTCCAGGTCGAGACCGCCTATAAAAACGTCTGCGATGACCATAGTGACAGGAAAGAAAAATTCAGCCAGGCTCAGGAGGCGGGCAAATTAAACGAGCGGGAAAAGGAGTTCTCGAAAGAGTATGAGGAATGTAAAAAGAAATTGTCCGAAGCCGGCGGCCTTCATAAGAAAGTCGAGGATTTCAAGGAGCAAATCTCGAATCTGAGAAAAATAACTCCCGGCGAGCTGAGAGAGGTTGAGGAGGGGGCAACGGCTTTCGATTATTACAGGCGCAAGAGAGAAGAGCTTGAAAGCGATTTCAACGAAGCGTCGGAAGAACGGGATAATTTCAAAGTCGGAATATTCGGGCCGGGATTATCCTTATTGGGGATTATCGCTTCGGGGTCAATCACCGCGATTCATACTATTAATTTGCTTCCGCAGTATTATCCCGATATCTGGTATTCGCTAGGCGGCTCCGTAGTTGTGCTTTTGCTGGGATCATCAATATGGAACTCGCGAAGGCAGAAACGCAAAATGTTTTCGAGGAACGCGGATAAAATATCTAGAAAATATAAGGAAATAGCGCAAAGACAGGAAGCTGCGGAAGCGGAGTTGGCCGAGCTGTTGAAAAAATACAAAGTTTCTTCGGCCGAGGAGATGAAGAAAAATCTCTGGCGCTATGAGGAACTTAACGACCAGTTTAAGAAGTCGGGGAAAGAGTATTCCGGCATTATGGGAGGGCAGTTAATTCAGGATCTTGAGAAAAGATCCGGGGAACTCGAGTCCGAATTGAAGACCGTATCGGAGGAAATAGAAAATCTCTCCGGACTTTCGATGGAACCGGCCGAAATGGAAAGAGAACGGCTGATAATCACCGAGATAGAAGAACGCATCAAGGATCTTGAGCGCGAGAGGATAGTATTGCGCCAGCAGATAGAAAGCGCGGAAGGAGGGTTCGAGCTCCTGGCCTGTTACCTGGAACGCAAAACCCAGACAAAGAAACGTATTGAAGCGTTGAAAAGCGAAATTGAGATTCTTGGTATTACCAAGGATTGCATCGACGAGGCAAGACAGAACGCTTTGAAATCGAAGCTGGAGGTGTTAAACAGCACAACGTCGGATATACTGGATACCCTGACATCGGGTCGTTATTCGAAAGTCAGATTTGACAGGTCCAATCTGAAATTTGAGGTCTGGGCGGATGAGAAAAACGACTGGATCGATCCGGAGACGGTGCTGTCGTCGGGTACCATTGATCAGATATATCTTTCCGCCAGATTGGCGCTTGCGGATCTGGTTTCGGAGCATAAAAACTCCCTGTTTATTCTCGACGATCCTTTCTCGGGGTATGACGACCAGCGCTTGGAAAACGTTATGAGGTTTTTAAAGGGGCTCTCCGACGATCACCAGATTCTTCTTTTAACGAGCCGCGATCATTACGACAAATGGGCGGATTCGACTATTAATTTGTAAACCTTTTCAAACAGTTCTCTATAAAATTTCAGTGCATTCACAATTTCCTTGATTTGGGTGTTAAGATTTTTATTTTATCTATACCATTATGGAGAACTTATGGGCTGCGTGGCGGCGCGATTTTATTTTGGGGCCAAAAGAGAAGGGTTGTGTCTTTTGCAATCGGATCGGGAAGAGGTCCGATCGCAAGAATCTCATTTTATATCGGGCAAATAAAAGCGTGATTTTTATGAATAAGTATCCATATAACGTCGGTCATCTTCTGGTGCTCCCGAAATCTCATAAGGGCGATATTCATAAACTGACCGTTTCCGAGTGGAATGAGATGAACGACCTGACACGAAAGAGTTTGAAAATATTGCAGGGCGCCATGCCGACAAGGGGATTCAATGTCGGAATGAATCTGGGGGCGGTGGCGGGAGCCGGTATCAAAGAGCATATTCATATCCATATTGTCCCGCGTTTTTTGGGGGACGCGAATTTCATCTGCACGGTGGGCAATTCGCGGGTCCAGTCTTTTTCCATGACGGAGATTTACGATAGGCTAAAACCAGGATTTGACCGGTTGAGAAAAATAAATTGAGGATTCCGAACAAAAAAGAGCTGTTAGAGCTTCAGAGGAAATATAAAACCGATAGGAAGATAGGCGAGGTCTACGGCGTGCCGGCGCGGTTAGTGGCGTACTGGCGCAGTAAAAAGAAAATAGGTTCATATTCCCAACCCAAATATACGAATGAACAGATACTGGAATACTGGGAACGTTTCGGGGATGATGGACGGGCCGGGGCGGAGCTCGGTATATCAGCGGCCGGTTTCAGACAATGGCGCCGAAAATACAAAATCATAAAAAAGCCGGCACAGCTTAGATTGGAACAACTCGAGCTGAATCTGGGTAACAACAACCGGCGTAAATCCTCAAAAAAAGAGACAATAATACAGAAAGTACTGGCGAAGAAAGCGGGATTGAAAAGAGTCGAGGCCGGGCAGTTCATAGATGTCGAACCCGATCTAGCGATATCGAACAACAGTTCCGATTCCGTAATAGATTATTTTGAGGAGACGGGGGCGAAAAAAATATGGGATCCCGCCAAGGTTGTAATTGTGCTGGATTGCAGGATACCGGCGGTTTTCGCGGAGATTTCAAAAGCTCACAGCAGAATCCGGGAGTTTGCCAGGAAAAAGAAAATAAAGAATTTTTATGATATCGGCGAGGGGATCTGCAATCAGGTAATCCTGGAAAACGCTCATATACTTCCGGGGAATCTGGCGTTCGGCTGTCATCATCAGGCGACCTCTTATGGTTGTCTGGGTGCGGTTTCGGCGAAAATAAATCCTGTGGAAATGGCCGCACTATGGGCAACGGGCAAGATATGGATGAAAGTACCATCCACTGTGAAAGTAATTATCAATGGAAAACCGGGAAGAGGCGTTTACGCTAAAGATATTATACTTAAGCTTATGCGCGACCTCTTGAATCAGAATGTAAATTATAAGGCGTTGGAATTTTATGGTACCGCGGTATCGTCAATGTCGGTTTCGGAGAGGCTTACTCTTACCGGCTTCGCGGAGCTAACCGGCGCCAAATCCGCGGTTGTCCCCTTTGATGACGTTGCCATGAGGTATGTCAAGAAAATTACAAAAACCAGATATTCGCCGATAAGATCCGATCATGACACCTCTTATGAAAATATAATCGAAATAGATGTCAATTACTTGACGCCGCAGGTATCCCTGGCCGGGAATGCCGGACGGGCGGTTCCGGTAGAGGACGCTGCGGGAAAGAAAATCGATCTGGTGGTCCTCGGTTCCTGCGCAAACGGTCATATCGATGATATGGAGGCGGCGGCAGGGATTCTGCGTGGCAGAAGGATAAGCCGAGACCTGAGGATGATGGTGATTCCCGGTTCCAGGAAGATAATGATAGAGGCTATAGATAAGGGGATTATAAAAACCTTTGTAGAATCAGGGTGCGTCATAGTGAATCCCGGATGCGGTTCCTGTCCGTCTTCATATCAAGGTTCTTTTATGCCCGGTGAAAAAATCCTGACCACAACCTGCGGCGAGCATGATGGCGAGTTGAGTACTGTAGATTCCGGGATTTATATGGCGTCGCCCGCCACGGCTGCGGCAACGGCGCTCAAGGGTAGCATAGCCGATCCGCGTAAGTATATGCGATGAAACAGGATGTAGCAGCAGGCAATTTTCGTTGACGACTGCCGGGAAATTCCAAAAATATTTATTATATTAATTATCGAAACTTGAAAGGATATCTTTTCATTATTTATTTCTGTTATATCGGCCGTAAAATTAAAAATTGCCTTGACATTAATATGGGTTGTAATATAGATTATACCTGTAAAGCTTAATACGGGGAGGCTAAGATGCTAAAATATACTATAATTCTGGTTTTGTTATTTGCTATGGTATCGGCAAACGCTGAGGAGATTGAATGGATTGAGCATACGATTGA
>CBFCYP010000092.1:0-13290 GCA_965602185.1 uncultured bacterium | reverse complement strand
GGGCTGATATTACTGTGCCCGATTTATTTAAACAGCTTTGCCCAGAGTTATGACAGTGAGGTTTTGACCATGTTTATCCGCGGCACAGTCGAATTCCCTGAAGGAGAGACCACGGCCGAGATCGGTGATATAGGATTTACTCCATCCGATTTAAAGGATATCATAATAGGATATAGCGGCGAAACCATGACGGTCGCTTTTCCCGATTATAGAAGAGAGGACAGTATTTTCGTTTCGGTTAATTTATCCCGGCTACGCGTCGTAATACAGCCTGAACTCCCAGGGGTGGGGTCGCTGGCGTATCTGCTCGACCTCGTTGTATTTTAATTTTTTCCAGGTATCGATCAGTTCCGGCGCGAAGACGTTGTCTTTGAGCAAAAACTCGCAATCTTTGTCGAGCGCTGCAAGGGCCAGGTGAAGGGATTCCGGAAGAGTGGGGTATTTAGACGACATCTGCCCGCTCATTTTGGCTAAATCGTCATCCAGCGGCTCGCCGGGATCGATCTTATTCTCGATACCGTCCAGGCCGGCCATGAGCATGGCCGCGAACGCCAGGTAGATGTTGGCGGTGGCGTCCGAGGACCGAAATTCCATCCTCATCATGGCGGGGTCTTTTATATAGCCCGGAATCCTTACGGCCGCGGTACGGTTGCCCACGGAATAGTTGACCCAGACCGGCGCCTCGAATCCGGGCACCAGCCGTTTAAAGGAGTTTGTGGATGGATTGGTGAAAGCCAACAGCGCCGGGGCATGTTTCAAAAGACCCCCGAGATAAAATCTGGCGACCTCGGAAAGATGAAGCGGCATGTTTTCGTTGTAGAAAACCGATTTGCCCTCTTTGGCCAGAAATTGATGGACATGAAGCCCCGAGCCCGGCTCCATAAACAGCGGTTTGGGCATGAAACTGGCCGATTTGCCAAATCGAGTTGCTGAATTTTTTATAATATACTTGGCCAGCTGCGATTTGTCCGCCATTTCCAAAAGCGGAGAAAAGGCCGTTTCGATCTCCTGCTGTGACGCTCCGCCCACCTCGTGATGATGATATTTCACATGAATACCGGCCTCGGAAAAAAGTCTGCAGATATAGGCCCTGATTTCATAGGTTTTATCCTGCGGCGGCGCGGCATGATAACCGTCCTTATACCTGATCTTATGACCCAGGTTAAGATCGGAATCGTCCCCGGAGTTCCATTCGGCCTCCTCGGCGTCAAGATAATAAAACCCGTGATTGGGGGATTGAGCGTAGCGAACCTCGTCAAAAAGGTAAAACTCGAACTCCGGTCCCATGTAGGATTCCAGATTGGGAAACAGCTTTTTCAATCGCTTCACCGCTTTTACTGCCGTAAACCGCGGATCGCGCGGATGGGGTTCGGTCGGATTGACCTCGCAGATGTTCGCCATAACTGAAATCGTGGGCGAGTCCCAGAAAGGATCGATAAAATTAAACGAGGGGTCCGGGATGATTATCATATCGCCCGCTTTTACAGATAAAAATCCGATAGAGGAGCCGTCAATGCCTATCCCGTCTATATATGTTTTCTCTGTGAAGTTCTCGGCGGGGATAGTAATATGTCTCCACCCGCCTTTCATATCCGTGAATTTAAAATCTACAAATTCGTATTTTTCGTCTTTAACCTTTTTTAAAAAATCATCAGCCGTCATCTCATCATCCTCCAAATCTGTTATTGCCGGATAGATAATAGAAAATTAATCGCATAGAGCAACAAAAAAAGATCCTGTTAAACGTAGATCCATTAAGGCAATTAAATTGCCGGGGCGATTTATAGGGAATATTTTTATTTCAATTTCATATTAAATTACATATTATAGCGGCATGTGTTTTTATCCTGGTTTTCGATTTTTTTCATATGGAGCTTATAATGCTCCTTTTTTGTTTGCTTATTATAGAGACAATCATATAGAAATATTTTAATTTTTCGAAGGAGTTTCTATGGGGAAAAAATCGCTTTTCATGTTGTTGCTTCCTCTTCTGTTATTTGCCGTTGCAAACGCGCAGACGCCCGTAGAGGAGGTACCGACGGACACGGTCGGACCGCCGGTCCCTGTGCCGCCGCTAAACGTCAAGGTTGATGACAAGCCAAACGATGATGGCCATGGAATAATGGTTAGATGGGATTTGTCTCCTGATGACGGAGCCGGTCTGGACAACGCGCTCGGATACGAAGTCTATCGTTCTGACTCGCCTGATGGCGAATATTCATATGTGGGGATGGCCATCAAAGGCAGTGGAGAGTATGAGGATCAAGATGATTCTCCGACCAAAAATGGCGATCCCAATCCAAACTTTATTGTAACCGAAAAAACCTATTATTACAAAGTCCGTTCCATGGCCGCCGGAGGGATTTTTTCTGAATATACCAGCCCGGAGGCGGGCCACGCGATCGAGAACTGGTTTCACAATGGGAAAATCGGGATTCTGGTTGGGGTATTGATATTCTGGGCTTTCGTCGTCTACTTCATTTTTAAGGCTCGAGGCGGAAAAGATTTTTATGTCCGTCCGCTGGCCGGTATTAACGCCGTTGACGACGCTATCGGACGCGCTACCGAGATGGGGCGTCCTATTCTCTTCGTTCTCGGCACCGGCACCGCGGGTGATATCGCCACCATAGCCGGTTTTACAATTCTCGCCAGGGTAGCGAAACTGACTGCGGAATACCAGACAAAAATATTGGTGCCGGTTAACGATCCGGTCATGATGGCGGTGGCGCAGGAGACCGTACGCACCGCCTATCTCGAGGCGGGACGTCCGGATATTTATAAACCCGAGCTTATCTCTTACGAGACCGCTATGCAGTTTCCTTACGTTGCCGCGGTCAATGGTATTATGCTCAGGGAAAATACAGCCACCAATTTTTACATGGGTGTTTTCCATGCCGAATCTCTTATCCTGGCGGAGACGGGCAATATCGCGGGATCAATCCAGATATCCGGAACGGACCAGATATCGCAGTTGCCCTTCTTTATCGCCGCCACCGACTACACTCTGATAGGCGAGGAACTTTACGCCGCCAGCGCTTATCTTTCTAAAGAACCTATTCAGGTGGGAACATTGAAAGCCCAGGATTGGGCCAAGGCGATATTAATGTTGATATTGTTTCTGGGGGCAATAATGATCTCGGTCAACCTTCCATTCATAAAGAACCTGGTAACTATTAACCTATAGGGGCGAAGATAGACGATGAGAAAACAAATTCCGATATATTTCGTTTTCACCTCCGGTATCGTAATGATTATCCAGTATTTTATACCGTCCGAAGAGTCGGAGTGGTTATTTACATACGCCAACGACTGGGTTATCGTTATCGGGATCTTTGCCCTGGCGCTGGGTATCTGGTCCCTTCTCAAATCGGAGTTCAGAAAATTAAAGGACCCCAAGGAAAGATTTTACGCGGGTGTTCTTTTGTTCGGATATTTCATCATGATATTTACCGGCCTGAAGCGAGAGAACCTCGAAGCCGGAAGTTTGATGATGGATATCTTCAGTAATGTGCTGATACCAATACAGGCCACCATCTTTTCGCTCCTGGCGTTTTATATCGCCAGCGCGGCCTACCGGGCTTTCAGGGCGAGGACTGTACTGGCTACTATCCTGCTTTTAACCGCATTCATAATTATGGCCAGGCTTATTCCCTTAGGGCCCATATCGACATTAAATCAGTACGGGGTGGCTTGGATACTCGCTATCCCCAACATGGCGGCCAAACGGGCCATAACCATGGGCGTCGGTTTGGGTGTTATAGCCACCTGTATTAAGATCATCCTGGGCATAGAACGAACCTATCTGGGACATGATTAGAGGAGGCCTGAAATGACATTCTGGGATAAACTGATGAATATCGACAGGCGTTGGGTCTACCTCTCTATAGGTATCGTTGTTATTATACCGGCCATAATACCTTTTAAAGTGCCGGTCTCGACAACGCCTGAAGTAAAAAGGATTTATGATTTCGTGGAGTCATGCAAAGCGGGCGATTATATTTACCTGGGTATCGATTACGATCCCTCAACTCTCGCCGAGCTTGATCCTATGGCGTACGCAATACTGAATCACGCTTTTTCAAAAGATGTAAAAGTGATAACCGCGTGCCTTTCGCAGTTCGGGCCGGCGATGGCTGAGCTTAGAATCACGGAAATCGCACAGAAATACGGTAAAGAATCGGGCATAGATTACTGTTTTCTGGGATATCGACCCTATCCCGCCCTAGTGATTCTGTCCATGGGTCTTGATTTCAGAGTTACTTTTCCGTTGGATTATTACGGCGAGTCTGTCGACGCCATGAAGGTCATGCAGGGAATCCGTAATCTTCAGGACGTAAAGGGTGTGCTTGTACTTACCGCAGGAAACGTCGCTGATATGTGGATAACCTATGGCAACGGCCGTTTCGGTTTTCCTCTGGCGCTGGGAGTTACAGGAGTTATGGGCGCCGATTATTACCAGTATCTGCAATCCGGGCAGATATTCGGGTTGATTCCGGGAATAAAGGGCGCCGCAGAATATGAGACACTTTCCGGTTATGAAACCACGGGACTAAGATCGATTTCGTATCAGGCTCTAACTCACGGCGTGATTCTGTTATTCATAATTATTTCGAATATCGGTTACTTCGCATCGAAAAGAAAAAAGAGGAAATAGGAGGACGCAATGGGATTTGAATCAATTATCTGGCATGGACTTGCGGCCTTCCTGACTCTTTGCGTTTTCTCGTTTCTATACAAAGACAATCCGTTCTACAAATTTTCCGAACGGTTAGTTGCGGGAGTCGCCGCCGGTTACTGGACAATGCTGTTATTTCACACGAATTTCAGGGATAAGGTAATTCTGACCATGCAAAACGGTCAGTACGTTTATATCATCCCGATTCTGCTTGGAATCGGAATGTGGATGAGGTTTTCGAAAAAATACTCCTGGATCTCACGTTATTCGATCGCGTTTTATATCGGAATCTCAACCGGAGTCTCCATCCCGGTATACATGTACACGTACGTTTTCAAGCAGATATCCGCCACCATGATTCCTTTTGACACCGTCAACAATATTCTGGTGGTGATTTTTGTTCTCTGTGCCCTGTTTTACTTCTTCTTTTCCAAGGCCCACACCGGGGCCTTCAATATTGTATCGAAAATCGGCATTTACACGCTCATGATCGGATTCGGCGCTGGTTTCGGTCTTACGGTTATGGGCCGTGTGGCACTGTTGGTGCAGAGGGTTTTGTTTTTGAAAGATTATATACGGGAGGTGGCCGCGTTTATAGGCGGTTAGCCACAGCCATAGTCAAACAAGCCGTAAAGCGCTCCGGATTTATTTTCGGAGCGCTTTTTAATAGGGCTCCGGGAGATCCCGAATGGAGCGTTGTAAGACCATATATTTCAGGAAAATAACTGTCCCAAGAGAGTTCGATAATAAAATATTGTTTGGAACAGATCGTCCGAAAATATATATATATGTATAGCATGACCAGTTTTAGATTTTTCAAAGGGTTGCTGTTTTCATTTCTGATCGTCGCTATCGGCTCGGGATGCGTCTATTACAACACCTTTTTCAACGCCAAGAAGAAATTCAACGAGGCCGAGGATATTCAGAAGAAAAATCGCGAGGGTCAGCAGAACGTACGCGGGATAAACCAGCCAGGCGGCGGTCGGGCGGGAAGCGGTCGTCAAACAGGCGGAAGAGCCGGGGGTTCTCTATCACAATCGCTTGTTACGCCTCAGGTTAAACTGCTTTACGAGGACGCCATTAAAAAGGCCAGCAAGGTCTTGAAATTCCATCCCGAATCCAAGTATGTCGATGACGCTCTGTGGCTTATCGGAAAATCATATTTCAATATGGGCGATTATCTTCTGGGGGACAGGAAATTCCAGGAACTGGTTATCAATCACCCTAATTCCAGGTATGCCGATGATTCCTATTTTTACTCCGGCCTGTGCCAGGTCGAGCTCGGCAACGAGGAACTCGCCAACAAGGCCTTCGCCAAGGTCGAAAGCCTCTTTCCCAAAAGCGGTTACATTGACGATATCTATTTCGCCAAAGGCAAAATCGATATAAATGCCAAAAACTGCACCGCCGCCATAGACCAGTTTAACCTTTATCTTGAAAAATTCCCCAATGGGGACTCGTCGGCAAAAGCTACGTTTCTAATGGGACAATGCCGAGAGGAGATGGAAGATTATTATGACGCCTACCTGACCTATTCGCGGGTGGAGGATTATAAGCCGGATAAGGAGCTTTTTTTTGACGCCGCCCTGGCGTCGGCGGTGGCGGTTTTGAAAACGGATTCTTTGCATATAGGTATGAAGATTCTCGATAACCTGGCTAAGAACGAAAGGTATTTCGATTATTCTTCCAGAATTAGACTTAAAATCGCGGAAGGCTATTATCTCCAGGGAGAAATCGAAAAAGCGATAGAGGAATATAATAGCGTTACGACGCAAAGCCCCAGGACGGATGAATCCGCGGAAGCCTTTTACCGTCTCGGCTTAATATATCAAAATGATTTATTTGATATCGTCAAAGCCAAGGAAGCTTTCACAAAAGCGCAAAGCGAAAGCAACACCTCGGAATATAGAAACCTGGCGCTGAGCAAATCCGCCCAGATAGCGAAGCTGGAATCGTACCAGATGGAGCTGCAAAGGGCGGACTCATTGTTAATGGCGGAGCAGGATGTGGGTCCCGATTCGATTTCCGCCGATACCGCCGATTCCGCGACGGTAACTCTTCCACCCGACAGCCTCGTGGCGGAACCCGGTACAATTGATACGTCGAAAACGACAACGGTCGAGATCGACACGCTGGAATTCGTGGATACGACGGAGATCGTGATAGGTCCCGTACCCGAATCTGTGGACGACGGCCCGGGTGATTTTATCGGTCCTGTTCCGGTAGAGGACAGCATCATGGTTGTTGAGGATTCATCAGGTCAATACACGGTTCCCGAAAGTCTCCTGATGGAGGCCGGTTTAGATTCGATTCAGGTCAACGAGGATTCCGTTATGGCGGTTGAAGCGGCGCGGAGGGACAGCGTCAGGCAGGAGATCATAAGATCGGGTATCGAGACGAGATTCTTGCTGGCGGAACTTTACGCCTATGAGCTCAACCGCCCGGATTCGGCGTCGACTGAATATCTTTTGCTGGCTAAAGAACATCCCGACTCACCATTCGCGATAAGGGCTTTGCTGGCGGCGGCGAATATCGAATTCAACAGACAGGACACCGCGAGAGGCAATTCGTTTTTACGTAGAATAATTGATGAGTATCCCCGATCGCCCCAGGCGGTTCAGGCGGCGGAGATTCTCGAATATCCCCTGGATCTTTCGAAAAACGCCATGGGGTTGTACGCCAGAGCGGAGAGCCTGATTTATTATGATAACGATCCCGATTCCGCCATAGCGATCTTCCGCTATATTGCGGATAATTTCCCGGATCTATCCGCCAAAGCCTCTTTCGCCGTGGCCTGGACCCTGGATAATGTTATAAACGTTACCGACAGCTCGGCGTACTACGCGTACACCTTCATAAACAATCAATACCCTCAAACAGAATACGCCGAGGCTGCCAAGGTAAAACTGGGTATGGTAACCAGAACAACTACGAACCGTCAACCCCGGCGGGAACGTGAAGAGGAGAACCCGGAAGAGCTGGAACAGCCGGAGGTGGATCCTGATTCTCTACGAAGGATGGCCATGGAACTGCCCCGTGCGCCGAGCGTTTTGACCCTCGGAGATTTTCTTTATCCCGAGGAGCTTCTGGACAAAGACCTGAAAGGCCAGGTTATTTTCAAGATTAAGCTCGATATAACCGGCAGGGTACAGGATTATGAGATAATCGGACCCTCGGGGGAAAGGGCGATTGATTCTGTCGCCACCGCGGCGCTGCTGGAAACCGAGTTCGACACCTCCGATCTCGATTTCACCCAGCTCGATTCGTTCTTCATATACAGCATTCTATTCGAACGGCCGGAAATCGATTTATTTAACGACCCCTACAGAGACAAGAGGGAAGAGGAACAACGGTGATGAAGTCCTGCGGTCATTATCCTGTTACCCGAAAAAAAATCCTATCCGGTTCAATCATTCAATTGACATTTAAAGCGGATGATATATCAAAATCGGTTATCCCGGGTCAGTTTGTTCAGATCCGGGTTTCCGATAATTTCATCCCGCTGTGGCCGCGTCCCTTTTCTATATATGATGTGGATACTCGAAAAGGCGAGATTTCGATAATTTTCAAAGTGGCGGGATACGGTACCGGTCTTCTCGCCGGGAAAAAAGAAGGCGATACAGTTCAGATATTGGGTCCGTTGGGCAACGGATTTCCCACACCTTCGAATAACGGCAGAATCGTCATGGCCGCAGGCGGCGTAGGGATGCCGCCCCTGTTTTTACTATCCAAATTCGCGATTGAGAACGGAGTTCCGTCAAAATCGATAACCTTTATCTCGGGAGCCAGAACCAAATCCGAGCTTTTCGATTCCGTTGAATTGGCCGAATTAGATACGGATTTGAACTTGTGTACCGATGACGGCTCCGCCGGCGAAAAGGGGACCGTCGTCGATATTCTCGAGAAAATCCTTGAGAATAAAGGCGATCTTACGGTTTACGCCTGCGGACCATCCGGGATGCTTAAAAAAACCGATCAACTGCTCATGGAAAAAAATATCCCCGGTTTTCTCTCGCTGGAGGAGTTGATGCCCTGCGGATACGGTATCTGCAGCGGCTGTGCGGTAAAGGTTTTGCCTTCTCCGGATCGCGGCGAAACCGACGACAACCGTGATTATCATTTGAAGCGTGTCTGTGTCGAGGGACCAGTGTTTAAGGCCGGCGAGGTTATGTGGTAATGAGCGTGAATCTCTCCATCGATATAAACAGGCTCAAATTTAAAAATCCGGTTTTGTCTGCGTCGGGATGTTTTTCCTACGGCCAGGAAGCCTCCGAGGTTTTTGACCTGTCGTTGCTGGGGGGAGTGGTTACGAAATCCCTCACCTATTTGCCCCGCGAAGGTCATCCGCCGCCGAAAGTCCATGAGACGGCCTCCGGAATGCTTAACGCCATCGGCCTGTCCAACGTGGGAATCGATCTTTTTCTAAAGGAGAAACTTCCATTTCTGGCAAAATACGATACCACTCGCGTGGTCAGCATAGCGGGATCAAAAATCAGCGAATACGCCCGCCTCGCCGAAAGGCTGGCCGATGAGGGCGATATTGACGCCCTGGAGGTCAATATCTCCTGTCCCAACATCGATGAAGGCGGGCTGGAATTCGGCGCATATCCAGAGCCCGCGGGAAAAGTAATAGTAGCTGTTAAAAATAAATTTTCCCGGCCGGTGATCGCGAAATTATCTCCCAACGTGACGGATATAGTGGGTATCGCCCAAAGCGTGGTGGATAGCGGCGCCGAATCCATATCGCTTATCAACACCCTTGTCGGTACCGCGATTGATATAAAGACCAGATCCTTCAATCTCTCGAACGGGTTCGGGGGATTATCCGGTCCCGCCATCAAGCCGGTCGCCCTGGCGATGGTTTACAAGGTCGCCTCCGCGGTAGAGGTTCCGGTAATAGGAATCGGCGGCATATCGTCGGCATCGGATGCCATAGAATTTTTGCTCGCCGGCGCCAGAGCTATCCAGGTAGGCACGGCATGTTTCTTCGATCCCCTGGCACCGGTTAAAATTATTGACGGTATTCGCGAATATCTGGAGCAAAATAATTTTAAAGACGTTAACGATATAATAGGCGCGGTGAGATAATAATGAATTTTAATGAGAAATTATTAAAAACCGCCGGAAGAAACAAAAGTTGGCTTTGTGTGGGACTGGATTCCGATTTGAAAAAAATACCGCGACATCTCGGAACCGATCCCGAGGCCGTACTAAAATTTAACCGATTGGTTATAGAATCGACGTCCGATCTGGTTTGCGCCTACAAACCCAATTCCGCGTTTTATGAATCGCTCGGCCCCGACGGTATGAGAATTTTAAAGGAAACTATCGAGGCGATTCCCGATGACGTTCCCGTAATTCTGGACTTCAAGAGAGGCGATATCGGCAACACTGCCGCCATGTACGCCAGGTCGGCATTTGAATACTATGGAGTTGATGCCGTAACCGTAAATCCCTACCTGGGCCAGGACTCCATCGAGCCCTTTATCGGTTATAAGGATAAGGGCGTGTTTGTGCTCTGCGTGACGTCAAACCGATCCTCAAATGAAATCCAGAAACGGTTGATGATTCATGACGAACCTCCCCCCCTGGAAAACATATCTCCACGGGCGAAGGCGAAAACGCTGGCGGAATTTTTCAGATGTTCCACCTCAACCGTCTATATGCATATAGCCGGGCTGGCGATGGAATGGAATAAATACGGCAACATCGGTCTGGTTGTCGGCGCGACCTCGCCAATTGAACTGGAAAAGATACGCAAGATGGTCGGTGAAGAGATGCCTATCCTCATACCCGGGGTCGGCGCGCAGGGCGGAGACCTCGAAAACGCGGTGGAAAACGGTTCTAATTCCGTCGGAAACATGGCCATAATAAATGTCTCGCGAGGGATAATATATTCTGATTATGGATCTTCTTTTCAGGAATCGGTTCGACGGAAGGCAACATATTATAGGGACGCCATTATGGATATCTCAAAAAAGAAGCGAGCTCAAAAAAAATTACCTGAAAATACCTGAAAATATTTTCCTATTTTTCTTGACACGCCGGGATTTAGCATTATATTTATAGCATAAATCTATTTAACTATAGATTTGACGTAGTGACTTTAAAAATTCGAAATCATAAGGCGCGTATGGCTAAGGCCAGAAAGACCGAAAAAGATTTGCCCATAGCGATAATAGGCGGGGGCCCGGCGGGATTGTCCGCCGCGATTACGGCGGTCAAAAAATATAAGAATGTAGTTCTTTACGATAAGAATCCCGAACCGGCTAAAAAGATCCGCGCTATAGCCAATGGCAGGCTTATCGTCGCGGAGAAACTCGAGCCGGCCCGGTTTGAGGAGATCTATGGAAATAAGTATAGCTTTATTGCACCAGCGTTGAAATCTTTCGGCTGGAAAGAGATTACCAAACAGCTAAAGGAGATGGGAATAAAAGTAAGCCCCAACGGAAAAAAGAATCTTTCCATTGAATCAAAATATCTGGACAAGCTCGGAGAACTCTTTAAAAAATCCGCCGAGTCCGAGGGAATCGTTTATAAAAAATCATCCCGTGTTACAGACCTGGTAATTACCCGCGGGAAAGTAAAGGGTGTCGTTGTCAACGGCGTTACTCATCCTGTTTCGGCGGTCGTTGTGGCCTGCGGGTCATTTTCATCGCCGAAATCCGGCTCCACCAAAGACGGTTATGTTTTCGCGGAAAAAGCGGGCCATGAAATCGTGCCGATTAAACCGGCTTTTATCGGATTGGAAACTAAGGAAAAATACGGCAAGTTTCTCAATGATGTCGAGGTCCAGGATTGTTTGATTAGAGTTTCTCTTAACGAGGAACTTCAGTTCGTGGATCGGGGCAAACTGAAATTTACCGGTTACGGTCTTTCCGGCGATATAATTCTCAATAATTCGGCCAGAATTATCGAGCTTCTGGAACAGGGCGAGGTTAAAATTCATATGGACCAGGTGCCCGACCTTTCGAAATTCGAGATCACCAGATTTCTCAACCACGAATTCCCGCATGCTGATAGAACCACGCTGTTTCAGCATCTCAACCCCTATTTGCCCGACGGCCTCCTGGGTGTCATGGATAAGATTGTCAGGGTGCATTCCAGCCGGCCGGTGGCGTTCCTCTCCAGCTTGGAGAAGAAGTATATTATGCTCTGGCTGAAGGATTTCCCGTTCACCATTAAAGGGGCGAGGCCGTTCAATGAGACCCGCGGGGTATTGGGCGGCGTGGCCCTCGATGATATCGACCCGGAAACCATGCGATCCAAAAAGGTCAAGAACCTCTATTTCGCCGGCGAGGTGCTCGATCTGCTGGGGCCCTGGGGCGGTTATAATTTCGAGATGGCGTTCTCCACTGGCCGTCTCGCCGGGCTTTCCGCGGCCACCGATAACGGGACCGGGAAAAAAATAAATAGCCCGATTCGGAATAAAAAATAATACCATACCTATAAAATTGCGGTATATTGAATATAATTATCCGGTGACGCAACGGGGTTATCGCAACATTACCTCATCATAGGTAGGTGATTATGCTGCCCAAACGCCAATATCACTGGCGATATTATCTTCTTCCCAAGCCCGATAGTCTCAATCCTCCTTATCCCGATTACTCGCATGACGAGCCCCCCCGTTTCCGCCTACATACTATTATTGGGACGAATTTATACCGACAACTGACATATTACCGGATGTTAATGAATTTAATTCATACTTTATACATCCGTAAATAAAATGGAGGATACTATGAGATATTTTAAAAAGATTGTTTTTTTAACCTTCTGGATCGGCATAGCTTATCTTACATCGGTGGCACAGCAAAATAGCGACTTCAAAATATTAAAGGACAAAGAACAGATCGGGGCAATCCTGAATTTTCATTCCCGTTACTTAGGAATGGGCGTTAGATATGCGTTACCAGAGGCTGTTCCTCCCTGGTTAAGAATGCCGGAAATTCAAACACCGGGCGATTATTTTCGCCACCCGGCGGGCGCTGATGAATTGAAACTAACAAATACGGATATAAAAGAGGTAGAAGGCTCTCTTGACGCTACCGTCAGCCCTCGGTACTACGACTCTTACATACTTGATAATCTGACAGGATATGAATATGAATTGCTGGAGGGTAAAGTCTCCAGAAGGGAGTATTATGTAAAATACAGCCGGGGCGATACTATTTTCGTTATTTCCGGCTTGTTGGGCAAATTCCTTTCTTTTTATCGCGCCATACCGGGGGAGTTCCGTCTTTCTATCGACCAACTGAAAGAAGACGCAGCCCAATTATCTACCTCCCTAAAATTAGACGATAACGACAGCTTCGTTGAAAAGGAGAACGACTATATATATTTCATCGAACATATAGATAGAAAGGGCAAATTGAGGGTCAGGAATTACCAGGTTGTGGAATCCTGGCAGGAAGCCGATAAGGATAGGGATGACTCAATCGGCAAGTATTACAACCTGATCGAGATAACTAAATTTCTGGATGAGGAGGCTTTGCCATGAGATATGTTTTGATAATAACGCTTCTGTTTTTATTTGTATCGCCCGCCCTGGCGGAGAGATACGAATATTACGCCGAGGTAAACCAGGTGATCCCCGATTTCGATTCGGTGGG
>CBFCYP010000091.1:0-13320 GCA_965602185.1 uncultured bacterium | reverse complement strand
GGCCGCAACATCGTCGGTGGGGAACCACATGGAACAGCCGAGCAGAGCCAGGTCATCGATATACCACCCGGGCCTGTCGGTAATACTGGACCGGGAGAAATATTCCAGGGAGATTTCGGCTAATCCCGAAAAGCTGGAAAGATCGATATCCAGCAGTTCCCAGCCAGCGCTTTCTCCATAGTTGGTATAGAGAAGCTGCCATCCGGCTCCGTTATTGATTTTAACATTTATGCTGTCATAAGTACTGCCGGACGTGTAATACCAATGATAAAACGATATCGAGGCGCTGGTAGCTATATCCAGATAAAAGTTGAGATTTGAATAAATGAAACCGTTGGGAGTGCTGCTACCATTGGTACGATAACCGTCTATTACCGTTCCCCAGCACTTCGTTCCGGAGTATGCCGAGGGCGGGCCGTAGTTCTGGGGGGTACCCCATTCCCAATCGTTGGTGGCTCTTAAACCGCCGTCGTCATACTCAAATGTCTGAACCGTTTTGAGTATGAATTGCGTGGAGATGGAATATCCGCCGGACGCGGTTAGATCGAGATCGAAATATATCGAATGCCCCATGGGTAAGGCGGTATCGGCCACTACAACAAACGGATCGGCGGAGTTATCGCCAGTACCGCCCCCAAGAATATCGCCGAAGGATCCATCAGCGTCGGTGATATCGACCAGATCGTCGCTTTCCGACAGCAGCCCTGCGACGCTCAAGGCGTCCGATCCGCCGGTGTTTTCAAGGGTGACTATCAATTCGGCCGTCTCTCCCCCTTCCAGGATTCCATTTCCATTACCGCTGGCATCGTCCACTAAAACGTCAACGAAAGCCAGTTCGGGGGTGTAGGCTGTCAGGCTAAAGTAACTTGTCCAGACGCTGTCATTGCTGTCCCTGGCCTCAACCTCGAAGTTAATAGTGTGATTGTCCGGAACATCGATGGATACGTCAAAAGCAAAAGCCCCGGCGATATATGACGTTTCACCATCGGCAATATCGCCGTAATACTGCGAACTGTCGGTTAGCGTTATATAACTATCTGAGCTTCTTATTTTCGCCGTGACTCCGTAGGCAGTGTCGGAGCCGACATTCTCAAGCTGAATTCCCAGATTTATGCTTTCACCAAACTCAATTACTCCGTTTCCATTCCCGGATGCGTCATCGACTACGCTCGAATCGAAGATAACATAGGCTCCGGAAGTCGTAATTATGGGGATGGTCGCCTCGTATCGATAGTAATTCGTAAGCGTTATCGTGATTATCATATTATTACCGGGAACCTGAGGTATAATGGAAATGGATACCGGCGATCCGGTACCCACGCCGGTTCCAATAATATCCCCGTTAACAGTCAAACCTATCATTGCGCCGGTATCGGCCGTTATGTTGAAGAAATTCGGGCCCGCCAGCAATACGGGATCGTGGACAACCGTTTGCGCCTGTGGAATTTCAGAATATATGTTGGTAAAAGCGTCACCATGATGATGAAACAGATGGTGCGTATACACTTTATGTTGCGGGTTATATGGCCAGCTCGAAGCCTGCAGGTAGTGCTTGGCCGAAGCGTTCGCGAAGCAGGGATTCAAATTGTCGATACCGGGATTGCCATGACCGGGATCGAAATCCGGCCACATGTAATCCCAGATGCCGAATATATAGGTGTCATTGACAAATGAATATGAAACCTCGGATGCAGCTGTAACGCTCAAAGCTCCATAGGGCTGATTCTGCATGCGATGAAACGCCTCCGCGAATACCTCGCTGCCGTAATCATATCTTCCCGTAAGGCAGTTAATGGAAAATACGTGAGGAAACATGGTGTTGTTTAAACCGGCCAAATCGCCTATATCGTAATCCGGTTCTCCCCAGCCGGTTTCCCCGCCGTGGTCTCTGTGGAGAAGCAGGAAGGCTCCGGAATTGATGTCGTTATTAAGTCGCGTGGCGTTGGCGCCCCAATCGGTCAGGTGTCCCGGCGTCGCCGGAATATATCCGAGACCGTTGGGCCCGAAGTAATCGACCAGCATATAAGTATTCGCGTTTGTGGACCATACGGATCCGGGCGTGCCCGAATAAATAGCATATTCTCTAACCGGATTTTTGCCCAGGACGTTATGCATGAATCCCCAGCAGATCTCTGTGCAGAGAATAAACCATCTTTCGGTTTGCCATCCGCCGGCGGTTATGGGATGATCGTAGAAGTCCGCGCTGGTGGGAGGATTTCTTTCGTAATCAAGGAATTTGCCTATCATGTTCGAAAGGTGATCAACGTTCTGCGCGGTAATCCTCGCCATGGCGATTTCGGGCAGATCATCACTATCTATGTCCCCGTAAATGTTGTCCGAAACGCAGTAGTTATCCCAAAATGGAGACGTAATACCATAGGTTAGGCCGGAATTTTGATAATCCGACAACAGCAGTACCGAGACCGGGGGTATATCCCAGGTGTTGTAGGCGTTATTTATATAGTTCTCGATAGCGGTCGTCGTATTTCCGCCTATATCCGTAAGGTTCACGACCCCTGTCCGGATGCCCTGAAGGGTACGCCAGTTTTTAATCGTATCCGCCCAAGCGATAAAGTTCGGATCGTCGGGGATCATTATGACGTACTCAAAATCGTCGGTCTCCGAGGGATTGGGATCGATTTGGCTGAAGTCTAATTTCGGCAAGGTATTATAATTTATAAGGTTAGCGCCCAGTATCGGTTCCCAGAACCGATTTCTAAGCCTGTCCTCGCCGAATTGACCGTTGCCGCCCATGAAATCCACATTTACCGATATTTCCTTATAGATGATTAGATCCCTGGTTACCGGATTGTACTGGAACGGGGTAATCCCCAGAATCACGTAATCTACCCCGCGCAATTTGGCCGGAGCGGAAATGAGAACGTGTTCGGCGGGATAGTTTTGATTGGTGGAATAGATGGATTCGTCTTTAATATATTTAGGAGGGCTGTCATCGGTATCAAATGGAATCTCGGGAGCGGGGGCGAGATCGATTCCGCGGATTAATTCGGTCTTGTATCCTGCAATCTGGAACCTGGCAACCGAACCCCGGGGAATCGCAATCATTCTACCTATACCCGGAAGGTTGGGAGCGCCCTCGTTGTTAGGAAGAAATACTCCGGGTACCTGAATTGTTTTCATAGTCTGACCATCGACCACGAGGTCATCCATAAACAATTCGTTGATTGAGTACTTTACTCTCACGCCATACTGGCTCTGCTCCAATAACTCGAGGCCGGAGCCGGGTACGTCGGAGAAGTAAACCATTTCTCCGGATGATGCCGAGTAAGCAAAACAAATACTCAACATCATCGAAACTATAAGCGCTTTTTTCATCACTCACTTCTCCTTACTGGAAGATTAGCGAAGTTTAATTTTCGTTCGTAGACAACTCCATCTAAATATATTATTTATCGGCATAAACGCAAGGTTTTTTTACGAGCGGAAGTTTCTTAAAATAGGTCGTTCGGGAGCAATTGAGAACAGCAGGTAATGCCATAATTAGGCAACAATTATCCCCCAATTATGAGGTTTACACCGATTTGTATATTGAGAATATCGGGATCAAAAATGCGATTGTATCATCAGCGAAGTTGGACATCGCAGGGACTGCGACAACCTTGACATCACATATTAACTCGCCTTTTGAAGAGCGTCGATCCATCCAATTGTGTCCCTTTCACATTGTATATCGAGTGATATTTCGCGGTAGTTAATAATCCGAGCGGTATTCGAAACGGATTGGATATCAGCCATGAGTGCGCTTTGGAAAAAGGGATCTTCATTTCGCCAAATTCCAATTTGCCGGCGATTTTTTCATTTTTTTACTTGATAAGTTACTATACTATAAGTTATACTAAAAATAAGGCTGTCTTATTGTACGATAACTGAAAATTAGGGGTGAATTAAGGTGAGCTTCTATTCCAGCTAAGTTTTGACATTTAGATTGGAGCCGGAATTAAATCAATCTTCGATTCCGTGTTTTTCCCTTAATTCTTCCCCCTCCAAGTAAAAGAAAAAAGTTTTGAAGAGAAACGCCAACAATTTGGTGCTAGGTCATCTGTACCTTGGAGAATTTAAAGAACAAGTAAAAATAATTGTCCGATTTTTTAGGTTTATTTGAAAATAAAAGATTCAACATGAAAGGGATGAATCGCAACTTAATACCGGCAGTTTATAATTTGGATACTAAAATATAGATCAGTGTTGACATATAAATCGGAGGAGAGAATTTCAAAGAGAAGAAAGGATGAACCATGAAAACCGCTATTGTTTTGTTTCTGGTGGTGTTGTTCGGTTCAGTATCGGCAGGTGAGTTGGAGATTGTCTCTGGATCTCCGTCTCAAATTTCAAACTACAATGTCGATCAGGAACCGATTACCCCGCTTAAAATGGATGGGCCGATCTGGGCAGGGCTTCAGAACATGCCTTTTGATGAAAGAATGAACTCGGAGATCGAGTTGGTTCTTGAGCAGAACGCGACCGCTGAAGCTTTGGAGAAGGCAGGGGAAATCGAGAAATTGTGGAATAACGGTCAATACGATCAAGCGATTCAGCTGTTTGGCGAACTTGCTGATCTGACCGATATCGATGAGGTCTCTATAGGTAATACGTGGAGAACCCCGTTGCAGACTATCGAACAGCCGGATTGGGATAGTGACATTCGAATAGGCAACAGGGATTCCATATACGTTAACGCGTTTGATATTCATAACGCCACCGGCAATCTATTCGCGATTCTTTTATTCCAGGGTGATGGTTCTACGTCAAAATGGGTGGTAAACATTTCCACCGATGGCGGCGTAAGCTGGGTTGAAACATATAACTGGGGCGCCACTTACCATATTAATTACTTAAGTGCCACTGTCGTCAGCAGTCACTGTTATGTCGCTTTCAGCAGGGGAACGAACCAGGATCAGGCGTTTTTATACAGGTTTAACGTTAACGACGGGCAGCAGGAAAACTTCGGGAACGGCTCATCGTATATTTCGGTGTTCACAACCACGTCGCCTGAGACGATTTTGGAAGTAGCCATCACCTCCAATCAGGACGAATTCAACAACAGGTTATATTATCTGGGGCTGACGTCCGAGGGAATTATTCGTTACTGCTGGGACGACCAAAATGCGTTAAGTTGGGATGAGATTTTTACCGGCGTATGGGATGCCGATCGCGGTCTGGATGCCTGCTATAATCAGGAAAGCAGTGTTTATTTCCTTAATGTTTCATACATAGGCCAGGACAATTACCTGAACATAATGGGTCGAAATTCAACCTTGATCGATAACGTTGAATCCGGCTTGGTTGATACGGATAGATAGGAGGGTGAGATGAGAACGATAAAGAATTTTTCGATGTTTCTGGCGCTCGCCCTGTTAACGGGGCCGGCCTTCAGCGAGACTATTACATTTGATAACACCTGGGGTGAGTATCCGCTTTTTAACATGGTTTCGCAGACCTCCAACGGGGTCGAAATCGTTTTCAGTATCAATGAGTTGATAATTGAAGAGGATATGATAAACGGCGTTCCAATGAAGACGATTGGCGTGCCCGGGATTTTTCTGCCCAATAATGAAGGGGCGCCGAATCTGCCCGGCACCGGCCGTTTTATAGCCATCCCCCGCGGCTCCGAACCGAGATTGACAATTGTCGATTCACGATACGAAACCATAAAGGACATAGAGATAGCCCCGGCTTTTGATATACCAGCCGAAACGGATGATTCTCCGCTTAGATTCGATAAAGACATGTCGATTTATGGTCGGAATGAACCCTATCCGGAAGCCGTAGTTCAATTGTCTCAGAATAGAAAAATCAGGGGTGTCGATGTTGTGGTTCTTGGCGTCACGCCTTTCCAGTATAATCCTGTTACCAAGGACCTGAGGATTTACCGTGACATAAGAATCAATATAGAATTCGTTGGAGGCGACGGACAATTCGGGGAAGACAGACTGAGGAGCAGGTTCTGGGAGCCCGTTCTTCAAAATCATCTGTTGAATTATCAATCTCTTCCTGCTGTGGATTTCTATCAACCGAACGGGCTTATAACCGATACGGGATTTGAATACGTGATTATTGTCCCGAACGACGCTATTTTCGAAGCCTGGGCTGATTCAATAAAGGTATGGAGGAAACTGCAGGGGATAAGCACCGAGGTTTATACGTTAACCGACATCGGAGGTTCAGATTCGCTTTCAATCAGGAATTTCATTCATAACGCTTACAATAACTGGGATATACCTCCGGCGGCGTTCTTAATCCTGTCGGACTACCCATCATCGGGAGAAACCTACGGAGTAACCTCGCCATTTGTCGATCATCCCTGGTACGGTTACAGCGATTTCGCATCGGACAACTGGTATGCGGATGTTGACGGCGATACACTTCCCGATATGCATCACGCCAGGATTTGCGCCCAGAGCAATTCTCAATTGGATATCATGATAAATAAATTTTTATCCTATGAGAGAAGTCCATATACCCACGCCGGTTTTTACAATAATCCGCTTGTCGCCTGCGGCTGGCAAACCACCAGGTGGTTCCAATTATGCGCAGAGACCGTCAGAGGATTTTTCATCACCGGTCTCGGGAAAAGCCCATCGCGCCAATATCAGATTTACTCCGGCACTCCCGTAATAGGCGGCGCGTGGTCAACCGCGACTAACACCTCCACAGTTGTGAATTACTGGTATAACGTCGGATGGCTGTCGAGTCTGACTAATCCTTACAACTCGGCCTGGTGGAGCAACGGCACAACAACAGGTATTATAAATGATATTAATTCCGGCGCGTTTATGATACAACACCGGGACCACGGTTCTCTCACCGGATGGGGCGAACCCTCATTCCATAACAGCGACTTGGATAATCTAACCAATACCAGGTATACTTTTGTGAATTCTACAAACTGTTCCACCGGTCAGTATCCCAATTCAAGCGAGTGTTTCGCAGAAAAATTCCATCGTATCAGTTATGGCGCCGTGGGTGTAAATGCTCCCACCTCACCAAGCGCTTCTTTCGTAAACGATACATATGTTTGGGGTATATTTGATCTTATGTGGCCGCAGTTCGATCCCGGATATCCCTCCCCGGATCTTATTGGAGAGGGCGATTTAAGACCCTGCCTGGCGATGACTTCCGCGAAGTATTATCTGGAAGCTAGCAGCTGGCCGTATAACCAAGATGATAAAACTATGACCTATAATTTGTTTCATCATCAAGGCGATGCTTTTACGACGTTATATTCCCGAATTCCGTTGACACTCTCAGTGAGTCACGCTTCAATTCTCCCCTCCGGGCAGACCAGCTTCGCGGTTACCGCCAATGACGGATCGGTTATCGCATTAACCGTTGGCGGCGAGATTATCGGCGTGGCCGAGGGAACGGGCAGTTCCGTGAATGTGACTATAGAGCCCCAGACGGCGGGAAGTACCATGCTTGTTACTGTGACCAAGGCCAATTATTACAGATATACCGCTGAAGTAACCGTAGGTACGCCGGGATTAACGAATTTAAAACGACAGGATATAGGTTCGGCCACCGACTACACCGCCATCGGAGCCTATAAGGATACGATCACCTGTGCCTTTGATTATTACGGATCGAATCTTCAATGCCGGTATTGGGTCAGCTATAATGGCGGCACCAACTGGTATTGGTATTTCTTCGATGATTCCACGACTATGGCGGAGAGTCCGGATCTGACCGCGCGCGGGGGCGGCGGCGTTGGAGTGATATACAGATATTATACCAGCCCCCGGGAGGGCAGGTTTACATGGCGCGATTATGGGGGAGGCTGGGAACCACCTGAGTCCTATGCCGATAACGCGCCCTACTACAATAAACCGTCGATCGAGTATCTGGGAGGCGATTACGGAGTGGTTTACCTTTCGTGGAGCAGCCCTGTATATCATGGAGCCTATTTCGATAGATCCGGTGGGGGAGGATGCGACTATGTTGTGGGCGACGTAAACGGCAGCAACAGTTATAACGGTCTTGATATCACCTACGGTGTGGCGTTTTTCAAGGGCGGCGGCGATCCCATGTGTCCGTTCGGCTCCTGTCCGATTTCTCCTTGCGATGCGTTCTTCTACTGTGGCGATGTTAACGCGAGCTGTTCGTATAACGGTCTTGATATTACTTATGGAGTGGCTTACTTAAAAGGAGGCTCGTCGCCCGTTCCCTGCGCCGATTGTCCGCCGGTTATTTTGACGAGTATCTTCGGCGGCGAAGCTGAAACGCCGGTAAAAAGAGACACGAAGATCGAGATAAAAGGAGAATAGGCGCCGACTAAAAAGTATCTTTGAATCTAAAGATAACACTTACAAATCGGGCTCTCGCGTGGAGAGCCCGATTTGTTTTTTGGATTTTGCCGCCGGAATATATCTTAATATCGATAATTGTTTTCCAATCTGGAGCATTTGAGACCGGGATTTGAAAATTAACTGCTTATAATAGGTAAAACGATTGACCTTCTTTGCGGCCTTTGAGGGAAAATCCTGACAACGTACAAATATATTATTTCATCGAGCTTAGCGGCGCTGTCTTTGGCGAGGACGGTTGCGATTACAAACCAACATATATTTAGTTGCACGTACCGCGGGATTTTTTTCCACAATAGCCCTGAATCGCGTGGCGATTTCGCAACTTTTCTTACCAGATCCCGTAATTCTCTATTAGTTGCTGAGTTGAGAGGCAATCCTTTTAAAATTTATAAAAGCAACCTTTCTTTATGAGGATTTGACGATGATCAAACGTTTATCAAGATTAAAAACGTCTTTACCCGCCAAACAACAAAGGAATCGAATCAGGCCTATTCTTGTCCTTCTATTGGCAATAATATTACCGGCGGTTATTTGGGGCAATCCCGGATCCGGCCGGATTACCGGTGTAATATATGACGCCGATAACCGGGAGCCGATACCCGGAGTCACCGTTATGATGCTAAACGGGTACGCGGGGACATCATCCGGAACGGACGGTCGATTTATTTTGAAGAACCTCTCCGATGGAATCTATTCGCTGCAGATAAGCAGTATAGGTTATGAATCATTGAGACTGGACAGCGTAATTGTGGCGGGAAACCCGTCAAAGGAACTCTCGATAAATTTAATCCCCAAGGCTCTTCCTTTGAAATCGGTAACCGTAACGCCGGGCCGCTTCAGTATTATGGGCGAGGAGGCGGTCGCCAAACAGACATTGACCCAGCAGCAGATCCGCACCATGCCGCAGCTGGCCAACGATTTTTTCCGGGCGGTTAGCCGTCTGCCGGGGGTGTCCAGCAATGATTTCTCCACCAGGTTCACGGTTCGCGGAGGAGAGTATGAAGAAGTGCTGGTGATGCTGGACGGTCTTCAGATTTACGAACCGTTTCATCTCAAGGACATTGACGGCGGGGCCATAAGCATAATAGACGTGGCCGCCGTGGAAAGCATCGACCTGATGACAGGAGGATTCCCGGCCCGGTACGGCGATAAGATGTCGGCGGCGTTTGGAATCAAATCCCGCCAGGTGCCCCCGGATCAGAACCGGTTTTCCGCCGGGATAAGTCTGATCAACACTCACGCTTTCGCCGAGGGCAAATTCGACAATAACCGGGGATCATGGCTGATATCGGCCCGCAGGGGGTATATCGATTACGTGTTAAAACTTGCAGGAGCGGACGATAATGTCAAACCGACATATTACGATTTTTTCGGCAAAGTCCAATATCAACTCAGCAGGAAACACTCCCTATCAGTTGATATCCTGCATGCCCATGACGACCTGAAGGTTATAGGGGAAGATGATGCTACGGGAGATACGCTGATTACCGATTACGGCAATTCCTACGCCTGGATGACCTTATGGTCGGAATTCCATCCCCGGCTTTTTGCCCAGACGGTGGTTTCGGTGGGAAAAGTAGAGCACAACAGATATGGCCGTGATGTAGGAGTTTTCGGCGAATTTTTAACTGACGCCACGGCCAGCGATAAAGAAGATTTTCAATTTGCTGGACTGAAGACCGACTGGGAGAACGAGCATTCCGATCTTTTGGTTTTGAAGTTCGGCTCCGAAATCCAGAGTAGAAAAGCGACCTACGATTACTTGAATCGGGATTACCTTTACGACTACATCAGTACGCCCGACAGTTCATATATCGAGTTTACCGGAATCGACTCTATTTTTACACCGCTGGAGAAATCCGGCGCCCGAATTGGCAGTTATCTGGCGGGACGGTTCCGCGTTGCCGAGCCCCTGGTGGCGGAGATAGGCTTGCGTTACGACCATATCTCCTATTCGGGTGATGACGATTTTTCACCGCGGCTCAACCTGGCGTATAACCTTGGAGAAAAAACCACTCTATGCGCCGGATGGGGCCATTATTACCAGTCCGAGGGAATCCACGAGATAATGGTGGGTGACGGGGAGACCGACTTTTATCCGTCGCAAAGAGCGGAGTTGAGGGTGGTGGGAATTGAGCACGAATTCAAAAGCGGAATTCGATTCAGGGTGGAGGCATATGATAAGCTTTACACCAATTTAAGGCCGGCTTATCGTAATTCATTTGATGACATTGAAGCTTTTCCCGAACTGGAAAACGATCGGACAGTTATCTTTCGCAAAAGCGGCAGTTCACGTGGAATTGAGTTTTATCTTAAAAAAGATACCGGCGGCAAATTTTCCTGGTGGTCGAGTTATGCTTACGCCAGGGTCGAAGAAGACTTAGATCACATCTACTTCCCGCCCGAGGACGTCTCCGCCTATTACGACGTAACAATTCCCACGCCCCAGGACCAGCGTCACACATTTTATCTCGACCTGCATTATCGCCCCACCAACAGATGGCAATTGAGCACCGCGTTCCAGTTTCATTCGGGATGGCCCTATACCGATTTAATTCTGATGTCCGAATCCACTCCACAAGGGACTTACTACTGGCTGCAGGCGGACGAACAGTGGGGTACCCGTTTCAAGCCATATCACAGGCTGGATTTGAGAATCAATCGCTACTTCCCGTTGAAGAAAGGACGAATCACCGCTTTTATCGAAATACTCAACGTTTTTAATCAAAAAAACGTGCGAAAGTACAATTACCACCTGCGAAGAAGCAACTATTACTATTATCTTGAAAAAGAGCCGGAAAACTGGTTCGGCTGGATGCCGTCGTTTGGTATTTCATACGATATAAATTTTTAAGGCAAATCAGATCGATAAAAAAATCAATTGTTATAATATAGAAATCGATTTTAAGTAAGGCTGTTGTTTTATAAAAATCATTCAGCAGATAATAGTTGACAGGGTTGTATGCTTTTTTTAATTTACCTACTGTGCGTAGGGACACATAGGTCAATGTGTTGTAAGTGAAGCGCGCATGAATATCTTCACTCATCAGGATTTGAATTTGTTGGCCGGGCGGCTGCACGACGAGCTTTATTAAGCAAACGATGGGATAAGGAGAGATAGTGAAAAGGTCGATCTTATTTTTCAACTGTTGGGTTGTTATCGTATTCGCTCTAATAACCGCTCCCGAAGCATACGCCGAAATAGACGATCTGCTGAGACCATATGAGACCGGCGAAAGGGACTTCGAAAGGTTCGAGATAGGCGGTTTGATAGTACACTGGCACCAGAGGACCATAGATGGGGCCATAGTGGAAAAAGACCAGATCGTTTATCAGTTTGACGGCGAATCCAGCCAACTTCGTGATAAAAAAATGCATTGGCGGGAGGATCTTCCGCAAAATATTACGGTTAATATAGATGCTGAGGAGGCAGAGTCTAAAGTTGAGGGAGAACCGATCAGTTCGACTTTGTATATCATTTCACCCGAGTCCGATGTTTTTAAAGTCGATCCGGTACCGGATAATCCCTGCTGGGTAGTTAGGATTTTGAGGGATGACGCAATTCGAATTGTTATTATCGATGCTGTAACGGGCGATTCGCTGGGCTACGGCGTACCGCCGCCATACGCGTCGTTCTCTTTAACCGGTCCGTGGTATGATGATCCCTGCGAGGGGGCGTGGCACAGTTGGTATGAGAGCGCGGAATACTGGTTCAATATGATGGGCTATAGCTGTGAGGGAATCGTATGGCCGGCAAAGGGGATTATTCAGGGCCATGTTCAAAGTACGTCGACAGGCATGTTTTACGAACTGGCTCACGGCGGAAGCAGTTATTTCGCCAATGGCTGCACGGGCGGTACAAATTTCGAATATACGACGGCAGGTGATATAGAAATGTGGATTGCGGCTTACCCCGAAATGCGCTTCGCATTTATCGGAAGCTGCGGGGGGATGTGTCAGACGGGAGATAACTCGTTTTCTTACGAGTTCAGAAAGGGCAGTATTACGAATACCGCCACCGTGGGCTATTGCGGAATGGCCGAGGATTATTGCGATCTCTGCTGGAATTATTCCGTCAGTTGGCAGGACGCGTTATTCAATTATATGTATCTGGGATGGACAGTAAAAGACGCGTTCGATCAGGCCCAGGCCGATTATCCCGCCTGCGCCGGCTCGAATAACTGTATGAGATTCGCGGGAGACGAGAATTTCAGCGGCCCCTATTACAGGATTGATAACCCAATTCCCACTCTCTCCGAATGGGGAATGTTGATTTTGGGGCTGGCGCTGCTGGCTATAGGTACGATAGCTGTGATCAGGCGCGGAGGCGCGGTAACGGAAAAAGCCTGCAGATGATAATCCCGAATAATATTATTTAGATGGGAATTATACCAACGGTTCCGATTTTATTTCCGATAACCGGTACTTATCGGAAATGGAAGCCAGAACTCGGCGGAATCAATTACGCCCCCAACGAAAAATCCATCATTTCAGCCAAAATACTATCATAACCCTCACGCTTACCATAATTTATTAATTAGCAACAGGATGCATTTGGCCAATGTTGCCGGAATAAATTATCGTTAATTTTTCCACTTATTTGAAAATTTCCAGATTGGAAATATGAATATATTTGTTATCTTATATATAGCTAAAATTGGGTTACGCAACTGGGGAAAACGCATAATAGGAATAATTGTTGAGTAAAGGCATTAAGTCCAAATGTATTCTTTTGCAATTCTTAGGAAAAAAACGGGAAAAATGGAATATTTTGTTAATTTAAAGAATATAATAGATAGGAGCTGTTCGGCCGCCAGATTGAAAATGTATAAAGTAAGCTTACTGACAATTTTCGTATTTTTTTTAACTACCGCCAATACCCACGCCGGTTGGACGCCTGCAGCGCGGATTAGCGATCAGGGGACATCGTTTGGCCCAAGGATGGCTGCCAAGGGCGATACTCTGCATGTGGTTTATTGGAGGGGGGGGGCGTTTA
>CBFCYP010000090.1:0-13422 GCA_965602185.1 uncultured bacterium | reverse complement strand
TCGCGCATCTCGATCTCGATTATAAAGATTACGTGGTAACCGATCCCCGGTTCGTGCGGCCCGCCGAGGTGGAGGAGCTTCTGGGCGACGCCTCCCACGCCAGGAAAACGCTGGGCTGGGAACCGAAAGTATCTTTTGAACAGATGATCGAAATGATGGTCGACGCCGATATGGAGCGGTTGAAGGGGTAAGAAATCCTTTGAGAATAAAATAATCCTGAAAAGAAAACAGAAAGAAAAATGAAGAGCGAAATTGCCAGCGTAAAGCGCCTTGAATGTGAACATGACTTGTCAACAGGAATCGAATACATGGGTACCGTAACGTGGCCATATTGCTGGAAGCATTTTGAAGATTGATAATGCAGCGGAATGCAGTATTAAATGAAATTTTGGGCTTTTTTGGCAGAATCCTGGAAAGAAAAAAGATTGGTAATTATTTTTATGCAGATTATAAAAATTCATGGCTGAGGAAAATTAATTTGACAAGGTCGGATCGAGACGAGGCCAAAGCGTCAAGGACAACAAAAGAGCTTCAGAGGCTGCTATTGGCGAGATATGGGCGAAGAATACGGACGGAAGCCACTGTAGCAGAGGGAATGACACTTCGATTTGAAAAAATCGAAAACGGACGAAGTATGCCAGTTACTGAAATCGATAGCTCAAAGCTTCAAGCATTTGATATCCTGGATTTAAAAACAGGAACTGCATATGAAATTAGCCTGTCTGACGCATTTGCCGAGTTTTTCAAAGACGTATTAAAGGCTCTGCTGGATTCAAGAGTTAAACGACTTTGTATATGTATGCGGAACCACCACTATAAAGGAGCAAATAAAAGCGGGTATGCAAGAGTAAACGACTCTGAGATGGTAAAACAATACGTCTCTCTTGCGAAATTGTATAAGTTGGATATTGAACTAATCGATATTTTTCCAAGTTGCAATCGTGATTAAATTCGAATTAGAATAGGTCTCATTTGTTGATGAAAAAACCAATGTTTGGTTAAAAGTCAAAAGAGGGTATGATAATGGACAATGTAGCGTATGTGAATGGCTTAGAAAATTTTATAATGAAATATTTAAAGCCTTGCCGAAAGATTCCCATTAATCTGGTTTTCCTATCATTTAATATTGAAATTCCTGAAAGTTTAAAAACTGAAGATATTACACTTGGAGATTTTATTAATCAATCGGTGAAGAAGCTTTGAACATGAGCGAATTGATAAAGGAAATTCATAATTCATGAAAGCCCTGATCACAGGCATAGGCGGTTTTGTGGGATGTCATCTCACCCGTTACCTGGTTTACGGGGGCCACGAGGTTTTGGGATTCGATTTTCCCGATATAGAGCTGCCCGACGAAATTAAGTCGCATGAGAATCTCAAGATCTACGAGGGTGATCTTCGCGATGACAAAATTGTTAACGAGGTCATAAACGAATGCAAGCCGGACGCGATTTTTCATCTGGCGGCGCAATCGTCGGTGAAAATATCGTTCGAAAATCCGCAGGAGACCTTCTCCAACAACCTGTTCGGAACCTTGAACCTGCTCGAGGCTGTCAGCAAACTCGAATACGAGATCAAGACCCTGGTCATTTCCTCATCCGAGGTCTACGGACAGCTCGAACCGGAGGAATGTCCTGTTGACGAGGATCATCCCTTGCGGCCGGTCAATCCCTATGCCGTGAGCAAGGCGGCGGTGGACCTTATGGCATACCAGTATTTCAAGGCCTACAAATCGCCTATTTATGTGGCCAGGGCCTTTTCCCATTCCGGTCCCGGCCAGAAAACTGTCGGGGTTCTGTCCGACTGGGCTTTTCAAATCGTCAAAATAGAACTGGGATTGATCCCGCCGGTGTTGAAGGTGGGGAATCTTAAGGCACAGCGCGATTATACGGATGTCCGCGATGTCGTCAGGGCGTACCTCGATATAATCGAGAAGGGAAAACCCGGAATACCGTATAACGTCTGTTCGGGGAAGGGTTATAAGCTCTCCGATCTGCTCGAGAAATACAGATCTATGGCCCAAAAAGATATCGAGGTTATGAAAGATCAATCGAGAATGAGGCCGGTCGATATTCCGATATTGATCGGCTCCAATAAAAGAATAAAGGAGGATACCGGATGGGAACCGGAAATAGAGATTGAAACCACCCTGTCCGATTCCTTGAAATTCTGGCACGATCATCTGGCTGAAGAAATTTAATTACTGCCGATAATTTATAAATACCCGGAGAAAATAAATGACTACCAAAGCATCGAAACAGAAAGCGAAGAGAAAGACTGCAAAACCATCGCCTCCAAAAGGAGGGATCGTCTCAAAGCTTGAGAGCAGGATAAAAGATCATTCCGCCCCCGTGGCCATAATCGGGATGGGATATGTGGGTTTACCGCTGGCGGTCGAACTCGGAAGAGTCGGGTTTAAGGTTACCGGAATCGATATACTGGAGAAAAAGGTAAAAACCATTAATTCGGGGAAATCCGATATCGACGATATCAAAGACTCGGACGTTAAGGAACTAGTTGATCTGAAAAGACTTCACTGCACCGGCGATTTCTCGGTTCTGAAAAATTCGGACGTTGTTATAATCTGTGTTCCTACGCCCCTCAATAAGACCAAAGATCCCGACGTGTCGTATATCCTCTCCGCCGTCGACGGTATAGACAAGTACGTACATAAAGGCCAGCTGGTTATCCTCGAATCGACCACCTATCCCGGAACCACCGAAGAGCTCATCAGGCCCAAACTGGAGGAAAGCGGATTGAAGGTGGGCAGAGATTTCTTCCTGGCGTTTTCGCCGGAAAGGGTCGACCCGGGCAATGAGAAGTATACCACTCAAAACACGCCCAAAATCGTCGGCGGCACTACGCCGGTCTGCATGAAGGTCGCGAAATTGTTCTACGAGCAGGTAATCACGCAGGTGATACCGACCTCCTCCACGAAATCCGCGGAGATGGTGAAGCTTCTGGAGAATACCTTCAGGTCGGTAAATATAGGTCTTGTCAACGAGGTCGCCCTCATGTGCGACAGGCTGGGTATAGACGTATGGGACGTCATCGACGCGGCCGCGACAAAGCCGTTCGGGTTCATGCCGTTCTATCCCGGACCCGGTCTGGGAGGACATTGTATACCGATAGATCCCCATTATCTTTCGTGGAAGTTGAAGTCGTTGAACTATTACGCGCGATTCATCGAGCTCGCCGGCGATATCAATTCTCATATGCCGGAATATGTGGTGCAGAAGATCGCCACCGCCCTGAATTCGAGAAGGCTCTCCATCAACGGCGCGAAAGTTTTGATCCTGGGAGTGGCTTATAAAAAGGACGTTTCCGATCTGCGGGAATCCCCGTCCCTCGACGTTATCAGAATTCTCCAGGAGAAAGGGGCCCGGGTCAGCTATTGCGATCAATTTGTCCCGGCTATCAAAATGGATGACGCTCCGGATTTTAAGGCCTCGCCTTTAAACGAAAAAACTCTTAAATCCAACGATTGCGCGGCGATTATCACCGATCATTCTTATTTTAACTACCAGTGGATCGTGGATAACTCCCCGGTCGTTGTCGATACCAGGAACGCCACCAAGAACGTGATTGATGGACGGAAAAAGATATTTAAAATTTAAAAGTTGCTTTGTTAAGCGCCGCCGTTTAAAGGCGGCGCTTTTTTATTATTGCGAATCGCCGCTGCCAGTGAATATTAATGAAACACGCGGATTATGACGAAATGTTGGATAGGGTAACAATGAATTTGGTGATGAGAGGCGGATCTTGCGAATAATTCTTTTGACAACCTGCGCTTTATTGGTATTCGCGGCAACGGCCGCAAGCGGGGATTTTGAGCTGCTCTTCGAAGGTCACGGGGATATAGAGTCTTATGTATATTTCAAGCAGGACGAAGTTTTCTTTATCGATACGGAATTGAACGGCAGCGTCGAGACCTTCAGGTATAAACGGTTTTTCCTGATGGTGGATCTTTTCAAGGAAACTCACATGGGCAGGAAATTCAATTCCAACATGGTTTTCGATCCCAGCAGGGCGCACTGGTCGTTCGGTTTGTCGGCCCGAATGGAGAAAAACAAACATTTTTTCGAGGCTCAGCTTCACCATGATTGTTTCCATTCCATAGACAGATGGAACGATAACTCAATCTATTGGAACTCGCCGCGGCTGGGTTTCGGAACGCTGGAATATCTTCCCAAATACAAATACCGTATGCCGTCGGCGGGCGGCGAGGGCTTGATCTGGAAAAATAAGCTGAATTATCACTTTCTGATCAACTTCTACGCGCCCCGTGGAATATCCTTTCAGAAAAACCATGATTACGAAATAACCTTCAACACCAATTTTCGTTATTTGATATTGAGATACAGGCGAATCGGCGCCGTTCTGGATTCATATAATCTCTGGGTTATCACGAAAGATAACGACTTTGAAAGACGTCACCGACTGGATATGAAATTTCTGATATACGGCAACAGGGGCGCCATGGAGATTTATATCAGATACTGGCCCTTCGACAACCAGTCAATTCGGAGCCGCAGAGACCATAAATGGGCTTTCGGGATACATTTCGGTTTTTAAACCGCCAGGCGTCAATTCTATAATCGGGAATCACCGGGGCTGTCCCGGACCTCTATATTCTTGACATCTTTTTTGCGACCGCGTACATTCTCAACATGGGCAATCGTCTTTTCGCGCTTATTGTTATATTGGTTCTCCTGTCCGGTCATAAATCCCGTTGCCAGAACGTATATATCCCCTCTTTCGATCCTGTTAATAAGGATATTATTATTCTCATCGATAAGGGATATTTAAAAGATATTCATGTAACGGAAAAACCCTGGATTATTGGCGACGTGGTACGGGCCATCATAAATGACAGGATGATGTTTGACTCGGAAAGCGATAGATTGGCGTCGTCTATCCTGAACCGCATAAAAGCCCCGCAGGAAAATATCGCAAAAAGGCTATTCGGCGATCTCAATCTCGGGATCGGAATCAGGGGAATATCAAAAGAAAGAAAAGAAGGGTATCATATTTATAGGGGAAGATACATCGATCGTGGTTTTAAAGGCGAGATCGGATCGGTATATAAGGTCGGAGGATGGATTTCCAGAGACGGCGCTTGGGGAATAGACGCGCGTCTGATTTTCGATTCGGACGGTGTCGGCTATCCCTGGTATTACGGCACGGCGCATAACGCGCGAACCGTGGGTCAGTTCGATCACGCCTACGCGTTTTTTAATGCAGGTTATTTTAAATTCCTGGTCGGCAGACACAGAATGATTTGGGGGCCGTCCCCCAGAGGAAGTCTGTTTCTGGATGACGGTTCGCCGCCCCTGGATATGGCGGCCGTCAATTTCGATTTAAAGCCTTTCAGAATATCCTGGTTTACTGCAAGGCTGGATGATTACCTGGACCCCAGCACCGGCCTCAGAAATAATCGATATTTATCCGGCCATAGATTGACTTTAAGACCAGTCGAAAGTCTGGAACTGTCGGCGTCCGAGATAGTGCTCTACGGAGGACACGGCCGGTTGCCGGAGCTTTACTACAGCATCCCGATATTGCTGTACTACTGGGAGGCTCAGAACCGCAAAATCGACGATAATGTTATCTGGGCCCTGGACGGCTCTTACGTTATCAAGAAGCTCGGACGGATATACCTGCAGTTTGTTGCTGATGATATCCAGTACGAGTCCAACGGTCCGCAGAAATTCGCGCTGCAGGCGGGAGCGCACCTGTATCCGTCAAAATATCCCGGGTGGTCGTATATTTTCGAATTTAACTTCGTGGATACTTTTGTTTACGGCCAGCGGCAGAGGCGAAACGCGTATCTAAACTGGAATCGTCCGATCGGCAGACTCGATTCCGACCAGTTCGAGATCTTTTCCGGAATTTACAGGCATGTCTACCGTAATATCGAAGTCGGGGCCGAATTTATTCACCGTGAAAAAGGAGAATATTACGCCGAGGATATTCATCCGGATCCGGCGCCGCTAGATGAGAAATTTCCGTCCGGCAGGGTCGAGAAAACGGATGATGCCGCCGTGAAAATTTTATGGAATGGGCTTCGCAAAGCCTATCTGGAATGCGCCATAGGTTTTCAGAGTATCGATAACCATAAACACCGGGACGGTTCTTCGTTCGATCAAATATACGCCAACATAACCTTATCTTATTCTTTTGACCTGGGCTTGCCTCTGTGGACAAAATATCACTAAAGGCTCCCGCTAAAATAAACCTCTATTTAAAGGTTCTGGGGAGGCGTGAAGACGGTTACCACGAGATCGAAAGCCTGATGCAGGCTATCGATCTGTATGATGAAATAACCATCGAAAAATCGGATATTCTGGAGCTGGAATGCGATGAGCCGTCTTTGCCCGTAGATGATAGCAATCTCGCCTTAAAGGCGGCGGTTTTGTTGCAGCAGCGAGTCTATTTTCCGGGGGCAAAGATTTTTTTGAAAAAAAACATACCTGCCGGGTCCGGTCTGGGCGGAGGATCATCAGATGCCGCATTTGTGATAAGAGGTATCAGCGAGTTATTTGATATACGCCTGGCCCTTGAGGAAAAACTCGATCTGGCGGCGGAAATCGGATCTGACGTACCATTTTTTTTGTCGACCGGCCAGGCAATTATTACCGGCAGAGGCGAGAAGATAAGCCCCATAAAGCTTCCCGCCGATTACGGGATAATATTAATTGTTCCTGCTGCAAGGAGTTCGACTTCCGAGGCGTATGGAAAAGTAAAAATTGCCTTGACAAAAAGAATTCGTCCGGTTTTATTAAAAAGAGAGATAGAACCCTCCAGTTTTTACAGATTGATGGAATTATTTGGTAATGATCTGGAGGAAGCCGTATTGGGTGATCTGCCCGAACTGGAAAAAATTAAAGAGCATTTAATCCGGTCGGGTTGTATTTATAGTTCTATGACTGGCTCTGGATCGGCTGTATTCGGTGTTTTTCGATCGACTAAAACCGATAATTTTAAGCTTGAAAAGGGAATCGAGCGGGATTGCCGAGTATATTTTTGCAGGCCGATATTATTGCCGCCATTCTAACGAATTAAATTTATTGAAAATATAGTCTATTTTTAATCGGACTGGAATGAAATCATTGGTATCATAGGATAATTCAATCGCGGGAGGAACCGTGGAGATCACCGAAATCAGGCTAACGATACGTAATGAAGATAAACTAAAGGCGTTTGCGAACGTGACTTTTGATAACGCTTTGGTTGTCAGGGGTTTGAAGATCATTAGCGGCAACAAGGGGCTTTTTATAAGCATGCCGTCCAAAAAACGCCCGAATGGTACCTACCAGGATATAGCCCATCCCATAAATACCGAGATGAGGCGGATGGTAGAAAAAGCTGTTCTGGAGGCTTATGAAAAAGAGATCAATAAGGCGGGAATGTCCGGAAATATCAAAAAAGATGAATAAAACGAGGCGTTTTTGAATTTATTGAGTAAATTTTTACATCTTTAACGCGAATAACCCCGAATTACAAAAAAGCTATAGAATCGCGGAATTAAAATCCGATTTAGATCCTAATAATGAAGATTTTGAAACCGGCTCTTTAAAAATTCTGTTAATTAATACGTGTAAAATTGGCGAAACCGGCAGGGATAAATGCATTTTGAAAGCAGGTAAAGGCCGGAATCAAATAGCCGGGAAGGAATTTTAATTGTCCCAACCGATTTTCTTTATTATATTTCGGACGGATTTTATGGAGACGTTGCAATTAAGGAGAATTGAATGCGAAAGACCTTATTAACATTATTGATTTTGGCGATGGCTCTTCCTTCTGCCCTATGGGCGCAACAGGGAGGTTCTCTGGTTGGATCGCTCGGTTTAGGTTTAACCGCCGCACAGGGCGATTTCGCGGATGAATCGATTGGCTATGCGGCCAGCTCGGGTTTTGGAATTGAAGCTGAACTTCGTTACTACATTTTCGGCGGGTTTTCCATTGGAGGAAATATTAACTATATGAGATTCGGCTCTTCCTATGAATCGACGCAGGGCCGGGTAAGCTATAATTTCAGCCAGATGGGTGGCATCGCTAAAATGAATTTCATAAACATTTCCGATGGCAAACTCTACCTCACCGGCGGGGGAGGGATATTTACCCCCAACGCTCATTTCTACTCTCCCGATAATTCCTATACCAGCTCCGCGGATGAAAGCGGTACGTATTACTTCGGCGGTATAGGGCTCATCAGTAAAACCGGAATGAATGCCCTTTACGAGCTCGAGGCCAGATATAATTATGCGAGAGCGGAAAATGACCTGGGGTTCTCCGATTCCGACGTCTGGGATTTCATTTACGTCGGTTTGAAGCTTTCATTCTCCACCAAAGGCATGGACGCCCCGCCGAGATATTAAGCTGAGAAACGCCAAAAGCCCCTCCGGGGGCTTTTTTTATTTTTTCTCACATAGTTAACTATAAAGCTTTATTTGGGAAGTGTGGATATATTGATAGCGCTAAAATTGATTTTACTGGCTTCGGTTTTTAATTTATCCCAGATATCTGCCGGAGATCGGATTGTTCAAGCGGACGGTGATCCCGGCAAAGATATGATTGTGAAAAGCGAGCGCGGCGAAGCCGATGATTCGGCAGGGAACGATCCCTATACCAACAATGAGACTAGCTTTGATAATTTTTCATTGAAAGAAAAATGGGACGCCTCCCGATACGCCCATGATTTTTCAGGGTTTTATACCGAAAGATATATGGCGTCTATAAAAATCGATGGTTTTTTGAGATCCGGTCCCCCGGGCGACAACTCGGCCAGAAAAAACGGATTGATTCTGATCGGCCTGAAAAAACCGTATTACAGATTAGACAGAAATCCACACGTAAACGGCAGGGTGGACCTGCAAATGGCAGGTTCAATCTTCGGGGTGGAGAATAGAGGTTCAGTTAGTATATCATACGATCTTAGAAGCAAGGATGACTACAGGCGAATTTCGACATCCCTATCTTTTGACAGTTTTTTATACAGGATAACCATTCCCTTCGGGGTAAAATGATTTAAATGAAATCCTTATATTTTATTTTCCGGCCCGCAATCCGGAAAGGCGTTAACTCTGCGCCGGGTTTCCGCCGAATGGGAGCCGGGTTCCACAACCTGTTGTTTTGCAAGTCATTATAACCCAAGAAAAATTAATAAACAGTTGAACTGCGGGATTTTTTTTACTATAATTGTAGTTTAATATAGTTTGGAAGGAGTGTAATTTAATGCCGTTTGAATCTGATAAGGTCATCACCCGCTATATCGAAGAGGAGATGAAATCGTCATACATCGATTATTCCATGTCGGTCATTACCAACCGTGCGCTGCCCGATGTTCGCGATGGATTGAAACCGTCCAACCGCAGAATTCTTATCGCCATGAACGATCTCAACCTGTCGCCCGGACGGCCGCACCGGAAATGCGCCAAGATAGCCGGCGACACCTCCGGAAACTATCATCCTCACGGCGAACAGGTTGTTTACCCGACCCTGGTCAGAATGGCGCAGGATTTCAATATGAGATATATGCTAGTTGACGGGCAGGGGAATTTCGGTTCCATAGACGGCGATTCCGCCGCCGCCATGAGGTACACCGAGGCCCGCTTAAGACCCGTGGCGGTCGAGATGCTGGAAGATCTCGATAAAAATACGGTTGAAATGATGCCCAACTATGACGAGACCCGGGATGAGCCGAAAGTGCTGCCCTCCAGATTCCCGAATCTTATCTGCAACGGGTCATCCGGAATCGCGGTCGGTATGGCGACCAATATCCCGCCTCATAATCTTACTGAAACGGTAGACGCTCTATGCGCCTTAATAGATAATCCCGATATGGAGATTTCAGAACTCCTGGAGCATATTGACGGTCCCGATTTTCCCACCGGCGGCATAGTAATAGGCCGTTCGGGAATGAGAAACGGATATCTTTCCGGACGGGGCAAATTCGTATTGAGGGCCAAAGCCAATATCGAGATCCAGAAAAACGGAAGAGAATCGATCATCGTAAGCGAGATCCCGTTTCAGGTGAATAAATCGAATCTGCTGGAGAAAATAGCGGATCTAATCCGGAATAAGCGTATCGAGGGAGTATCCGATCTCAGGGACGAATCCGATCGTGACGGGATGCGGATCGTGCTTGAAATGAAGAAAGACATCCAGGCCGATATCGTCTTAAACCAGCTTTTCAAAATGACCCAGATGCAGGTCACCTTCGGCATGAACATGCTGGCTCTTATCAAAGGCCAGCCCCGCATTCTCAATCTCAAGGATCTTCTTCAGCATTTTATCGACCATAGACATGATATCATTATTAAGCGCACGGAATTCGAACTCGCGGAGGCCGAAAAAAGAGCCCATATACTCGAAGGATATAAGATAGCGCTGGATAATATCGATGCCGTAATCGAGTTGATTAAAAAATCCAAAGATCCCGCCTCGGCCAGAGAAGGCCTGATGAAGAAGTTCAAGCTGACCGAAATCCAGGCTCAGGCCATTCTGGATATGCGTCTGCAGAGGCTGACGGGACTCGAACGAGATAAGATAATAGACGAATATAGAAAGACGATAAAGTTGATCGAGAAACTGAAGGGGATACTTGAATCAAAGGCTCTACGATTTGAGATCTTGAAATCTGAATTTAATGAACTCAAGGAAAAATACGGCGATGAGCGGCGCACGGTAATTCTCGAGGAAGAGATCAGCGAGGATTTTTCAATTGAGGATTTGATTGCCGAAGAGGATATGATCGTCACCATTTCCCATGCCGGCTATATCAAACGGCTCTCGATATCGGCATATCGCCGCCAGAACCGCGGCACCAGGGGAGTCCGGGGTATGGACACCAAGGAAGAAGATTTTGTTGAGCATATGTTTGTCGCCTCGACGCATCAGTATATCCTCTTCTTTACATCGAGGGGCAGGTGTTACTGGCTTAAGGTGCATGAAATTCCTCAGGGCGGCCGATTGGCCAAAGGCAAGGCTATTGTAAATATGATAGGATTGGGCAAAGGCGATTCGATTTCGGCTTTTGTTCCGGTCAGGAATTTCAGTGACGAGGCCTTTATAGTACTGGTAACCCGCAAAGGGCAGTTAAAGAAAACTAAATTGGATTCTTTTTCAAATCCGCGCCGCGACGGGATAATAGCGATGAATATCCCCAAAGACGACATTTTAATCGAGGCCGGGTTTACCGACGGAACCTGCGATATCGTGCTGGCAACGAGAAAAGGTCAGGCTGTCAGATTTCATGAGGATAAAGTCAGGCCCATGGGAAGAACCGCATATGGTGTCCGGGGGGTAAACCTCGCCAAAGGCGACTATGTGGTGGCCGCCGTGGTTGTGAAACGAGAATCCACGCTTCTAACTGTAACGGAAAACGGTTTCGGCAAACGTTCTCATATCGCCGATTACCGAGTGACCAACAGGGGCGGCAAAGGCATAATTAACATCAAAGCATCCGAACGCAACGGTGAAGTCGTTACCGTTAAAGAGGTTGTGGATGACGACGAACTTTTAATCATTACCCTGAAGGGGATTGTGAATCGTCTTTCCCTTAATTCTGTACGAGCCATAGGGCGGGCGACGCAGGGCGTGCGTTTAATGAAGCTTGATAAAGGCGATAAAGTCATTGACGTTGCCAAGGTTCCCAACAACTCCGAGAAGATTATCGATTAAAACTTTCTTTTTTTCGAACAGAAATAGGGATTTTTGTTTCAATTAAGAAACCAAAAGATGCTTATATAATGCGTATTATATGCGAAGGCGTTTTATGTCTGAAGATTATGAAGTCGAAGTGGCGTTAACGAGATCCGAAGTTGCCAGATATAATTTCTATCATATCAGATGGCTTATAATCCTGGATATAATAGGCCTGGGCGTATTTTTATATATTGTATATACCTCTTTCTTTCATCCCGATCCCGAAAACAGGGAGTTGTTTAGAACGATATCAATCTGGGCGGCCATAGCTCTCGCCATAGGCCTCTCTCAGCCGTTTATAATCATTCTTCAGATTTATCTATCCGGGGCAGGCAAAAGCGGCAGCCTGATGGCAAAAAGGACCTATAGGTTTTCAGATTTCGGGATTGATATTGGTTCCATGGGGAAAAGGGCTCAGAAAAAATGGGCGGACGTGAGGGGAATAAAAAATATCGGCAATATATTATTGATTTTCACGTCGCCGAAACTCGCCTATGTTATTCCGCGGCGATGTTTGGGATCGAAAAGAGAATGGAGTCGATTTATAAGATTTATTTTTGAACGGGCAAAAAGGGAAAAATAAAACCCGGCCATGGGACCGGGTTCTATTTTAATAACTTTTAGATTTTTTACTTGGCAAATCCGTAGTTAATACCGCCCCAGACACCGAAATAATCGGGATCAACCACAGTATAACGAGCTTCGACAAAGGCGCTCACTATGGGATTAAAGGGCACTCTGAATCCGCCGAAGAAATGGGCGCCGAATTTGTTGTCATCAACTGAAACGGACATACCCAGGATTTCGGATTCGGCTGACAGCATATGATATCCAATACCGGCTCCGAGATAAGGATGGAATGTGTTCGGTACCGCCGGCACCTCATATTTGCCCGACAGGCCGAAATTCAGATCCGTGAATTTGGCTTCCCAGGTCGTACCGAGAAGGGTCTCTTCGGAACTTTTGCTCCAGTAACCGCCTTCAAGGTTGAAGCTGAGATTCGGGACGGGGAGACCAAAACCTACCTCAGCGCCAAATCCTACCGTGTTGTCGATATCATTGGGCATGACGTATCCGGCACGGATACCGCCATGAGTGAAATCGACGCTGGCAAACGCGCTAAAAGCACAGACAAGCACAAAAACTGTAGTGGCATAGATAATCCTGCTCATATTGAGCCTCCTTTATAAAGTTCATGTCAATTTTGTTTATCGGCCGGTAGACGCTTGTTTTTAACAAAAAAAAACCGCCTGAAAAGGCGGTTTCAAATGTCGTATCTGTTTGACTTTTAGAAGTGGTACCTTAAACCCAGGTATCCGTTGGTCAAAGGCTTATCCTCGAAATTTCCGTTGGGAAAATAAACGTATCTGCCTTCTGTAAAAGCGATTAAGTGCTGTCCCATTTTGAAATCAAAACCCACACCTCCGGCAGTCATAAACAGGGAATTAAGATATTGAGAACGCAACTCAACGCCTATGTTTTCAACATCTTCCTCGAGTTTAAAATCCAGAAAATATCCCCCGATCCCCCCGATCAGGTATGTGGATAAACCGGATGAAAAATCCCAGAGTCTGAATTTTTCAAAGAATCCCACACCAAAACCGGAGTATCTGTTTTCACGTCCGCGAACATCATAGACGGATTCCCAGCTGTCTACCTCGAGCTGAGTCGTAAATCTTGAATCCGGATCACCAAGGGATGCCAGGATACCGA
>CBFCYP010000089.1:0-13426 GCA_965602185.1 uncultured bacterium | reverse complement strand
AATCCCCACATGCCGAATGTCAATGGATAAGCGATTAATAAATGAATTATATTTACTCCCACATTTACCCTGAACGGAGTTTTGGTATCGCCGAATCCCTGAAATATACCTCCGACAACCATCAGGGTGCCTTTACTGGCGAAGAAAAGAGAGATGATGAGCATATAGGAACTGACGGACCCGGAAAGGATTTCATCGGCGCCCATCACATAGGAGATTGGCCGCACAAACAGCAAGGCCAGGATGGTCACTATAGCCGATGCCCCGAGCCCCATCCAGAAAACCGTATCAGCGGATGAAATTCGGTTTTTTTCGTCCCGCGCTCCGGTAAAATTGGCCACCGAGACGGTTCCGCCAAGAGCCACTCCCCAGAGAAGCGCCATCATCAGCCCTATAATCCATTGCGACATACCCACCGCGGCCTGAACCTGGGGGGATATATGCCCGACCATGGCGGTATCAACAATCCCAACTCCTCTTAAAAGTAGATTCGTGCCTACTATAGGAAAAGCCAGGGCATAAATAACCCGCCGCATCTGTTTCGGAGTTAGATTTTCGTTGTTAACAAGATCCATTAAGTCCTCAAGAAATCGAATTATCTAAATAAGTCAAGATGAACAATTCGGAAATACAGGGCTACAATTAAAATCAGGATATGGTTGAATATAATAAAACTATGAATTATATATATACGTTCTTGATAGATTTGGAAAACGGAGGAAGAATATGAAAAAAATCCCGCCTTTAATTTTCTTAATTTTACTCCCGTTAATCGTTAACGCCAAAAAAGACGATATTCGTCTGGATGTAAAACAGCATACCCTTTCAAACGGGCTGGAGCTTCTGGTCGTCGAAAGACACCTCTCGCCCACTTTTTCGGTAAGAGTCAGATTTAAAGTCGGCTCTGCCGATGAAAAACCCGGCATTACCGGAATCGCTCACCTGTTGGAGCACATGCTCTTTAAGGGGACCGGGAATATAGGTACGGTCGATTATGAAGCGGAAGCTCCCATCATGGAGAAAATCGATAGGCTTGCCCACCAATTAAACGACGCCATATATGAATCTCGTAATCCGCTGTACCGGGGCGGGACGGAAAAAATCGACTCGTTAAGGGCTCTTATCGCCGATCTTCAAAAAGAACAAAAACAATATGTCATAAAAGATGAACTCTGGGAAACGTATCTCCGGCACGGCGGATCAGGACTAAATGCATCAACCGGCAACGATGGTACACAGTATTACGTTTCTTTGCCGTCCAATAAACTCGAATTATGGGCTTACATGGAATCCGACCGTCTTGCGAATCCCGTATTAAGGGAATTCTATTCGGAACGAGATGTGGTATTTGAAGAGCGGAGGCTGCGCATAGACAACTCGCCGTCGGGAAAGCTCTATGAACAATTGAATGCGGCGGCATTTACCGCCAGCTCTTATAACTGGCCGGTGGTCGGGTGGGCGTCGGACCTGGAAACCGTACTGAGAGAGGAAGTCGAGGAGTTCTTCCGCCAGTATTACTCTCCAAACAATATAGTAATCGCCATAGTGGGAGATGTGAAATTCGATGAAGTCGTAAAATTAATCGAAAAGTACTTCGGTAATATTCCGCCATCCGAAAAACCGGTGCCGCCTGTGACCACCATGGAACCGGAACAAGAAGGCGAACGAAGAGTAGCAGTGGCTTATGACGCTGAACCGAGGATGGCCATAGGATGGCATATGCCGGCCGGCGGTGATGTCGACCAGGAGGTCTTCGATGTATTATCCAGCATTCTGACCCGCGGGCGTACCAGCAGGCTATATAAAAGCCTGGTGGAGGAAAAACAGATGGTTTCCTCTATACGGGCTATAAGCGCGTTTACACGATTCCCTGATATTTTTACCATAGTAGCGATCCCGAAAAACGGATTTTCTACGGAAGAGGTCGAAGAAGTGATTTACGAGGAAATAAGACGGCTCCAGGATGAGGGTCCCACGGATTGGGAACTGCAAAAGGTAAGGAATCAACTGGAGGCCAGTTATATCCGAAGTTTGAGATCCAACCGGGGCCTTGCCCGCAATCTTAGCGATATGCAAGCCAAAGTCGGTGATTGGAGTTACCTTCTTACCCTGAAAGAAAAGAGACAGGCGGTAACCGCCGATGATGTAAAAAGAATCCTGGCGGAATATTTTACCGAAGACAACCGGACCGTCGCTTATCTCGTAAAACCCGACAGAGGAACTTCCGGAGAATCGGCCAAAATACGGAAACTCAATAAACACCAGGCGGTGAAAAAATGAGAAAACACGGGATTATTATATCGACGATATTGATTCTATTTATGACGTCGTTTCCTTGCGCCCAGGAGAAAAAGTCTCCGGGATCAAGGATAATTGAAAATATGAAATTCCCCGAATTGAAATGGGATATCCCGGTTGTCGGGAAAGAGGTTACCAGGACGGTTCTCGATAACGGGATGATTTTGTTCTTGATGGAGGATAGAGAGTTGCCCCTGATTTCCGCACATGCCCTGATAAAAACCGGATCAATCTATGACTTAAAAGAAGATCAGGCTCTCGCCGGGATTGCCGGAACGGTTATGAGAACCGGAGGGACCAGATCATACTCTCCGGACTCATTAAACGCTATTTTAGAATTTATAGCCGGCTATATTGAGTGTGGTATCGGGAATGAATCCGCATCGGCGAGCTTATCGGTGATGTCGAAAGATATCGATCTGGGATTAGAATTATTCTACGATGTGCTTCGATATCCCGCCTTCGATTCGTCGAAAATCGAACTCGAAAAATCACAGATAAAAGAGTCTATTCGAAGGCGTAACGACCGTCCGAGTTCAATCATTTCACGAGAATTCGCCCATCTGTTGTATGGAGATCATCCTTATGGAAGCATAATCGAATGGGACGAGGTGAAATCTATTCCCAGAGACGAAATTGTCGCCTATCACAAAAAGTATTTTCATCCCAATAACATAATGATCGCTTTTTCCGGTGATTTCAAGACCGAAGACATGATAAGAAAAGTGAAAAAGGTATTCGGAAAATGGCGGCCTCAGGAGATCGAATTCCCCGAAATTCCGGAGGTGGAGTACGCGTTTAGGCCCGGCGTTTACATAATAGATAAAGGCATTACCCAGGCGAACATCCGGGTCGGGCACCTGGGGATTAAAAGAGATAATCCCGATAAATGGGCGATCTCGCTGATGAATTATATTCTGGGCGGCGGGAGTTTTACATCCCGCTTGACCTCAAGAGTCAGATCGGATGAGGGGTTGGCTTACTCCGTAAGATCGTCATTTTCTACCGGAAACCGGGATTACGGCGCATTCATGGCCTACACTCAGACTAAGACGACGACGGCAAAGAGGGCCCTTGAAATATTCTTCGAGGAATTTGAAAATATCAAAAACTCTCTTCCCGGCGAAGAAGAATTGGAGTCGGCCAGAGAATCATACCTGAATAACTTTATCTTCCAGTTTGATTCGCCCGCAGAAATCGTCAACAGGCTGATGTCGCTGGAATATGACGATTATCCCGAGGATTATTACCAGACATATCTGGATAATATAAGGGCGGTAACATTGCAGGATATAAGGAGAGTCGCCGAAAAATACCTTCATCCCGACTCTATGACCGTAATGATCGTAGCCGATGCCGGTTCGCTGGAAGGCGATCTTTCGGAATTTGGCGAAGTGACTTACTTAGAATTAAAGGAACCGATTGTGAAATGAACATACCCGACGAACACAAGTTAATCGAGGCGAAGGATTTTATATATTGCCCCTGGTGCGGTTCGACATTAAAGTCCAGGCAGCTGGATGGACGTTCGAGACGGGCGTGCACATCCTGCGAGTATATCTGGTACAAAAACCCGATTCCGGCTACCGGGGCGATTATCGTGGATGACAACAGGTTGCTCCTGGTAAAAAGAAAGTATCCGCCCAAAGTAGGCGATTGGTGTATTCCCGCCGGGTTCATGGAATACGATGAATCGCCGGTCGAATGCTGCAAGAGGGAAATAAAGGAAGAAACCGGGCTTGACATCAAAATCGAAAGGCTGTTCTGGAACTATAAGGCGGGTGACGATCCCAGGTCTATGGTGGTATTAATTCTTTATCTGGCTGCTGTTGTTGACGGTGAACTGGTCCCTGGCGACGACGCTATGGAGACGAGATATTTCGATCTTTATAACCTACCCTCCAACATAGCGTTCAGCGCCCACCGGAGAGCCATAAAGGACCTCAAAAAATACCTGGAAGACGGTGAACTGCCGCTCGAAAATGAACGATAAGCCCCTCAAGATACTCGGCATAGACCCCGGCAGGAAACGAGTCGGCCTGGCAATAGGCGACAGCCAATTTAGAATCGCCACAGGATATAAGACTATCGAATATAAGAGCAAAGAAAACTTCATTAACACCCTTCAATCCGTAGTTAAGGAAGAGGAAATCGATCTGTTGGTAATCGGACTCCCCAAAAATATGGATGGAACCGAGGGGGAATCGGCTAATTTTTCAAGACGTCTGGCCGAATTGATAAAAAGGAATCTGAATTTGAAAGTTGAATTTGTCGATGAAAGACTGACAACGAAAGAGGCCATAAGGCAAATTCACCAGGCTGAGAAAAAAGTCGGAAAATCGAAAGATACGATAGATATGCTTTCGGCCGCTATAATATTGCAGTCGTATCTCGATAAGGATTGATAACGGAGTAATGAGTAAGATAAAAAAGATTATAAGCGCTGCTTTGATTTTATTCGTAATCGGGTGGATATATTATTTCTCGATATTCCATGTTTCCCATCCGGCCGCCGATTTCAAGGACGGTACCCGTTATCTAATTGTCAGGCGCGGGGAATCGTTGTCCGAAATCGCGGCAAACCTGGAAAAAACTGGAGCTATATCATCAAAATCGAATTTCATATTTTTTTCAAAATTATATGGTAAAACCACCCGGATGAAAACCGGGCGCTACGCCATCCGGCCCGACGATTCCATAGCCGATATAATAGACATAATAGTACGGGGCTATGCTACTCCCTTTAACGTGGTAATACCCGAGGGCTTCACCATGGCGGAGATGGCGTCTCTTCTTCATTCCACAATCGATATGGATATCGGCGGTTTTAGAAATCTGATGTCCGATCCCGACCTTCTGGATTCCCTCGATATCGAAGCCGACAACCTGGAGGGCTACCTGGCGCCGTCCACATATAATTTTTTCTATGAAGAAAAACCTAAAAACGTGGTGACAAAAATGACGGATCATTTTTTCGGTTCGCTTCCGGATTCATTCGAGATAAAAGCCAACGAACTGGGCTTGACCTTCCACGAAGCGGTCACGCTGGCCTCCATGATAGAGGAGGAAGCGATGATTGATTCCGAAAGGTCGGTAATCGCGGCCGTCTATTTAAACCGCCTTAAGAAAAGATGGCGGCTGGAATGTGATCCCACCGTTATTTACGCCATGGGTGGCTTGGATCGACCGCTTTATAGAAAAGACCTCAATTACGATTCGCCATATAACACGTACAGATATTTCGGGCTTCCTCCCGGACCCATCTCCAATCCCGGGGTAAAATCTCTCGAGGCGGCGATAAATCCCACAAGAACAGAATATATGTTTTTTGTGGCCCGGGGAGATGGAAGCCATGTTTTCACGCGAACGCTCCGCGAGCATATAAACGCCAAGAACAGTATAAAAAGACAAAATAGAAGCGGTTGAAAAGAAAGGCGCGATCCCGGAAAATCAGGACCGCGCCGATCGGCTTCGCGTGGTTTTTAATTCAGCGTATTTTTTTGATTTCTCATAAACGTGGGCACGTCCAGGTCTTCAACGATGTAGTCGGATGAGGTTATTTTCTCATAGATCTTTCTCGGTTGTTTAATCCTTCCTGCCCTGGCATTCTTTTTTTCGGATTCGAATCCGAATAGATCGATCTCTTCTCCGGGATCATCAATCTTTTCCTTTCGCCCGAATCCGGTTGCGATTACGGTAACAAACAATTTACCGTTCATTCTTTCGTCAATCACCGCGCCGAAGATGATGTTACCTGAACTGCCGGCCGCCTCATATACCGTTTCATTTACCAGACGTATGTCTTCAAGACTCAAATCCGGGCCACCCGTAATATTGACTATTATTCCTTTGGCTCCCTCGATAGAAAGATCGTCGAGGAGCGGGGACTGCAGCGCCATTCGAGCGGCTATTTCGCCCCTGTCATGACCCTCGGCCACGCCGGTTCCCATAATCGCCTCGCCGGCGTTAACCATCACCGCCCTCACATCGGCGAAATCGAGATTGACCAGGCCCGGTACCATTATCAGGTCGGATATCCCCCTGGTGGCCGAAAGCAAGACCTCATCGGCTTTCATAAAGGCATCGTTTATCGGCGTAGACTTATCAACCAGCGCGAAAAGCCTTTGATTGGGGATTACTATCAACGTATCCACGTAATCCTTGATCTGATGTATACCCGATTTCGCCCTTGAGATTCTCAGGTTACCCTCGAACAAAAACGGCCTGGTCACAATCCCCACAGTAAGGGCGCCTTGTTCTTTTGCTATTTTCGCGACATGAGGAGACGCGCCCGTGCCTGTTCCTCCCCCCATTCCGCAGGTAATGAAAACTATATTGGCGCCTTCAAGGGCCTCATTGGTAGTTTCGGGATCTTCCTCAAACGCTTTCCTCCCGATTTCGGGATCGGCTCCGGCTCCCAGACCTCGGGTCAGCTTTTTTCCGATTTGGATTTTCAAATCCGCCCGAGAATTTTCAAGCGCCTGGGCGTCTGTATTTATGGAGATAAATTCGACGCCGGAAAATCCCGATGAGATCATCCTGTTGACGGCATTTCCGCCGGCGCCCCCGACTCCAACGACTTTGATTTTTGACCGCGGGCCTTCGTCAAAATCATATTCGAAGAGCATAAACACCCTCCATTCTATCCCCCTCCAGAGGAATTATTAAAAATATTCATTAAACCATTTTTTCATTTTATCGATAGTTTTCGCCAGCCCTCCCGAACGCGATCTAATGGCAGTCTTGTCCGAACGGGAAAGAGCGTAGTGTATGGCCCCGATGCCGGTGGCGAAAGCCGGACCGGGCGTTATTTCCGCACAATTATCATATTGTAGAGGAGTCCCCAGCTTGGCCGGTAAATCGAAAATCTGTTCGGCCAGCTCCAAAACTCCATCAAGCTGGGCCGCGCCTCCTGTCAAAACAACCCCCGCAGCCAGCATTTCCGTAAAATGACTTTTTTTGAGTTCGCGGGCTACCAGCGAAAATATCTCCTCCACCCGCGGCTCTATAATAGAGGCCAGCACCGATCGGGAAACCTCTTTAGATTCGCGCCCGGCAACACCCGGTACGATAACCATTTCCGTCGCATCCACTGTCGAAGACAGTGCGGAACCATAGTTGCACTTCAGCTGCTCGGCCTGCTCGAGGGGGGTTCTCAACCCAATGGCCAGATCGCTGGTAACGTTTTTCCCGCCGATGCCTATCACCGCCGTATGCTTGACCGAACCCTCATGAAATACCGCCAGGTCGGTTGTTCCTCCTCCCATATCGATTACCACGCAGCCGAGCTCCATTTCATCTTTTGTCAGAACCGCGTAGCTCGACGCCAGGGGCTGCAGAACCAGCTCCTCGACACCGATCCCGGATTTTTCGATACATCTTAAGACATTCTGCGCCGCCGAAACGGAACCGGTAACGATATGAACGTCTACTTCGAGCCGCACCCCGGAAAAACCGATGGGATCCCTGATTCCATTTTGATCGTCGACCTTATATTCCTGGGGAAGGACATGAATTATTTCCCGATCCGAGGGGATGGCCACGGTCTTGGCCGCCTCTATCGCCCGCTCCACGTCGGATGACGTGATTTCAGACCCGGTCTTTCCTATGGCAATCACCCCTCTGCTGTTGATGCTTTTTATATGGTCGCCGGTGATGCTGGCGTATACGGATACGATCTTTTTACCGGTCACGAGTTCGGCATCGTCAATAGCGGCTCTTACCGAATCAACGGCTTTCTCCAGGTTTACCACCATTCCCTTTTTTAAGCCTTCGCTGGGAGCCGCTCCTACACCCAGGATCTTAAAATTACCGTCTTCCGTCGGTTCGCCAATTATTACTCCCACCTTGGTGGTGCCGATATCCAGACCCGTTATTATCGTGCCTTCGCTCAATTTAAAGCGTCCCTCTCTTCATCGATGATTCTACGACAATATCACCGAATCGCAAATCAAATATCCTGCGGCCGGTAAGCATCCCCGATTCCTTCAAAGTACAAAGTCTGTAAATATCGCTCTCGCTGTAACATTTATTAAGTACAACCGCGGTACCGTCGGGTGAAAAATAAATCATTATCAGTTTTTTTTCTTTGAAGTTCATCTCGGACAGCATCCTGCACAATGCCGGCGACCGGGAATTCAGAGCATTGTACAGGTCCAACGCATAAGCGATATCCGGATCCGTTATCCGTTCATAAGATCTCGCATCCTTAAACTTACGTCCTGTCACCAGCGGCAGATCCGGGGTCAAATCGTTCACCGGAAGTACTACGCCCTCTTTTGAAAGCCCGAAGACTTTATCACCGTTTATAAGCAAACTCGGTTCGGCGAACTCCACGTTAACGCTTATATCGGATAATACCCCTCTATCAACCGTACAGGACACCACTCCTTTTTGACATGCGATCATATCGGCGGCGAATTTTATATCCTGTTTGAAAATCGATTTGCCTTTCTCAAGTCCACTCAAAGCAACAAGGGTATCCGGATCAAAATACCCATTTGAATTTATCTTCACTTTTTCCAATGCAAACAAAGGCAAATTGGCCACCTTTTCAAAAGCAAAACGTCCCGCGCCAACCGCGACAATCAATACTACCAGCTTTATGAAAAATTTCAACATTATTCCTTCAAATCCTCAATTATTCTGGGCGTAAATTTAAATATATCGCCGGCGCCGAACAAAACCACCCGATCTCCCGTTTTCAAAATACTTTTCATACGCGAGGGCAGCTCTTCTTTGTCTTTGAGAAACATAATATCCCGGTGTCCGAACTCGCGGGCGGCCTTCACTATCATCTCCCCGGATACGCCATTTATGGGCTTCTCTCTTGCGGGATAAACATCCAGAACCACAACCTTATCCGCTTCCGAGAATGATCCCCCGAACTCCTTATAGAACCTCTTGGTCCTGCTGTATAAATGAGGCTGGAAAACCGCCACGATCCGGCCCTCGAAAACGGCTTTCATTCCCTCTATGGTAGTCTTAATTTCGGTGGGATGATGTCCGTAATCATCGAAAAATTTAATGCCTCTTGCTTCCCCCGCGAATTCCATTCTCCTGTTTACGCCGGAGAAGCTTTCGATTTCGGGAATGACCGTTTCCAGGGGCACTTCCAGATCGTATGCCACGGTTATGGCCGCCAGAAGATTCCTGATATTATGATTTCCGTAAAGCGGCGAAAATACTTTCGTAAGGTAATCCCCGTTGTGATACAATGAGAAAGTAGTGCCGCGTTCATCGAATTTTATATCATCAGCGCCGAAGTCGCGATCCTTTGAAATGCCGTATGATAAAACGGGCCTTTTTATGTGTTGTTCGAGCTGAGAGACCCCCGGATCGTCAACACATAAAATTACGCTGCCGTAGAAGGGAACACGGTTGGCAAAATCGATAAAACAATCCTCCAGGTCGCTGTAATCCACGTAGCACTCCATATGCTCCGGTTCGAGGCTCGTAATGACCGCGATGGTGGGAGAGAACCTGGCAATGGACCGGTCGAACTCATCCGCTTCGGCGACAAGATATTCGCTTTTACCCAGATAAGCGTTCGATCCCAGTTCCAGAACCCTTCCTCCGACGATTACCGTAGGATCCAGCCCGCCTTTAGTCAGCAAATGCCCTATCAGCGATGACGTGGTGGTTTTCCCATGCGTGCCGGCCACCGCGATCGAAAGCTTCATCCTCATAAGCTCGGAAAGCATCTCCGCGCGTTTTATAACCGCTATCTTCCTGGAGTGCGCTTCTATAACTTCCGGGTTGTCATCGGTTACGGCCGATGATGTTACAACAACGTCGCTGCTTACGATATTTTCCGGATTGTGTGAAAAATATATTTTTATTCCCAGATTTTCCAGATGCGCGGTGGTTTCGCTTTCCTTCAAATCCGACCCGGTTATCTCGTACCCGGAATTATGCAGGATCTCGGCAATACCGCACATTCCGACCCCGCCTATTCCCACAAAATGCAGTTTTTTTATTCTTTTAAATTTCATTTATCTTTTCCAGTATGGTTTTTGCTATTATCCCTGCCGCTTCGGGCTTTCCCAGACGATGAGCATTTTCGGACATTAACCTTCTCTTTTGCGTATTATTAAAAAGATCATTAATTACATCCTTAAACCTGTCATCTATTTCTTTTTCCCGAATTATTATCGCCGCCCCCGAGTCCTCGAGAAATTCGGCGTTCAGCGATTGGTGATCGCCGGTGGCATAGGGATAGGGTATAAGCACGGATGGTAAACCGGCAACCGCAATCTCAGATAACGCCATGGCGCCGGCTCTCGATATAACCAGATCCGATACAGCGTAGGCCGCGGGCATATCATCGATAAACGCGATTATCTTTATCCTGCCTTCATCCGGGGATAATGATGATATTATAAATTCGTAATCGCTTATGCCTGTCTGCCAGATGATCTGCCAATTATCGGGAATACGGTTTCCCTTAATATGGTTTAATATCGCCGAATTTATCCCTTTCGCCCCGGAGCTTCCGCCCAATACAAGAAGAGTATTTTTTTGAGGGTCAATATCAAACTGTTTTGATGAATCCGTCCTGTTGGCCGAAGTAATATCGGTTCTGACGGGATTGCCGATCAACATACATTTCGCCCGACCCAGATATTTGCCTGCCGATTCATAGGCCGTGAATATAACCAGGGCGTATTTACTGAGAGTTCTCGAGGCCAATCCGGGCAGGCTGTTTTGCTCCTGGAGAAATATCGGAATATTTTTCCTGTGGGCCGCTTTCACCACCGGAGCCGATATATAGCCTCCCGTACCTATAACAGCTACCGGAGAAATATCATTTATGATATTTTTCGCCTGGCTGTAACCGGTGAACCATTTGACGGCGAATTTTATTATTCCTGTAATCGTCCGTCGCATACCTATTACGTCAATTTCATCTATTTCAAAACCGTAGCCTTTTACAATCCTGCTTTCCATCCCGTTTTTTTTTCCGACAAAGCGCGGCTCGATCTCTTTATTTAGAGCCACTATTTCGCGCGCGATATTAATAGCGGGCATTAAATGCCCCGCCGTTCCTCCTCCGGCGAAAAGTATCCGCTTCTGTTTTTTTTCACCTTTCATGCTCTCATTCTTTTGAAATATTTCCTGGGCGACCTGCTCCTTCTGGCAACCGACGCGATCATGCCCACACCGATGGAGCACGATATCAACGACGACCCTCCGTAGCTGATAAAAGGCAGGGTCATACCGGTTACCGGCAACAATCCCAGCGCCACCCCGATATTAATGGACGCCTGCAGCAATATGAATATGGACACGCCCCAGACGAGTATCGCTCCCTCGATGTTTGCCGCGTTGAAGGCGATTTTATATGCGGTATAACCGAATAATCCGAATAATGAAAATATCATCACAACCAGCAAAAAACCCCCTTCCTCCGCCGCCGCCGACAAAATGAAATCCGTATGCCGTTCGGGGAGAAAGAGGTGTTTCTGTCCACCGTTGGCCAATCCTTTGCCGATCACCCCCCCGGAGCCGAAACTTACAAGCGACTGCCTGGTTTGATAATTTGCATCTTCGTGAAAGGGATCTTTAAGCGTGGTTGTATAAGATTCTATACGGTCTTTCTCGTAACCGATGCCGAACACCATAATTATAGCGGCGGCCGTCCCTATTGTCGGGAGAAACAGCAGATGCCTTTTTTTAAAACCTGACAAATACAGGATTATCACCGTTACCGCCAATAGCAGCGCTGTCGTGCCAAGATCCGTTTCCAGCAACACCAGCAGTGTCCCCAGAAGCGCCAGGCCGAGAGCGGGTATATACCCCTTCTGGCTATCCCGCCTTTCATTTTTCCCCGCGATTCGCGCAAAAAAGGCCACCAGCGCTATCTTAAAAAACTCGCTCGGTTGAACTGATAGACCCCCTATTGTTATCCAACGTTTGATCTGCGCGCCGGACAGCGGGAATATTATCGCCAGTGTTATAATCGATATAACAATAAGCGCGGGAGATATCTTAATCATAAATTCATAATCCAGCCGGTACATAAAAAACATCAATGAAATCGCTATTAATGCCCAGAATAACTGCTTTATCAAGAAATACCACGTGGGTCTCGGCGGATCCATGAATTTGCAGAAAGGACCTGAAGAGGAATATATAAACAGTATTCCGATTAACATAAGCGCGGCCGCCACGGAAATTATCACCATATCTCCGCGATTTTTAACCAGGTTTCCCAACACGAACCTCAATTCAACGCCATAACGGCTTTTTTGAAATCTTTTCCTCTCTCTTCGAAATTCCGGTACATATCGAATGACGCGCACCCCGGCGAGAGCAAAACGGTATCGCCGTCTTCCGCGTCGCCACAGGCAATAGTTACCGCCTCTTTCATATCGGACGCGCGCTTGCATTCGGTCAGCCGCTTCCAGACCTTTTCAATTTTACCGGCCGCCTCCCCGATGAGAAGGACTTCCCTCACTTTATTTTTGACGAGATCATTCAGCCTGCTGAAATCCCCGGCTTTGTCACGTCCCCCGGCGATCAAAATCACCGGCGTAGAGACCGCCTTCAAAGCCCAGAAAACGGAATCGACATTGGTGCCTTTGGAATCGTTAATAAAGCTTACCCCTCCGATAAGCCGCACGAACTCCAGGCGGTGCTCTACGCCGGCGAATGATTTCAAAGTATCAATTATCTTATCGTTATCAACACCGATTGAATTGGCAGCGGCAACCGCGGCGCAAACGTTTGAAAGATTGTGAACGCCCCGGAGCCTTATATCATTTGAATCCATGAGTTCATTGTTATTTATATATAAATTACCGCCGGGTTCCGCATAAATTTCAGTATCCTTCGAGTCAACCGAAAACCAGATCGTTTTTGATGCCAGATTTTTGCATTTATTTCTCAGGTAATTATCGTCCCGGTTTAGGATTGAAAAATCATCTTTATCCTGATTTTCGAATATACGAAGTTTCGCCGAGGCGTATCTTTCAAAATCGCCATGACGATCCAGATGATCGGGCGTGATATTTAATATAACGGCTGCGGCGGCCTTAAACTCATCTATGGTCTCAAGCTGGAAACTGGATAGTTCCACCACGGCATATCCGTCAATCGGGATTTCATCGGCAACCTTTATAAACGG
>CBFCYP010000088.1:0-13519 GCA_965602185.1 uncultured bacterium | reverse complement strand
TGGGATCACCACCATCTACCCTGACCGCGCGATAGTTGCTTAAAAGTTCACACCTCGATATAGTCAAGGTACTGTTTGCTATATAGACAGCAGAACCTATCACCGGCCACCCATAGCCATTATTATAGGGATTACCGCCATACCGTATAAAACAACTGTCAAGTACCGATCCGCCAGACTGATTACCAAAATACAGCGAACTCCAATAATAGCCTGATGGAGGATTATATCCATCACAATTCGTATCGCCGCCTAAATCATCGTCCGTCGCAGCCGTGAAATAAACTCCATAAGCATTTAAACGACCCGGACCATTCACGCCAATATAAAAGAACCGCGGATTGTCATCATGATAACCAACATTATAGGGTTGGTCAAACTTTACTATTACTCCAGGTTCTATCGTTAATTCAGGTGTACTCGCACCCTGAATACTTACTGTATAATCAGCAGCTGCCGTTACATAATATACCATCCCGAATGGCAAAGCCGGCCAAGTAGTTGAACTCGATATTATACCTTGCTCTACATAAATGGCATCCCCACAACCGCTCGGATTCAAGTTTATCGTATTATTATTGACAAACTCCTGGACCGCCATCGGATCCAATCTAGCCTGATAACTAGCCCCGCCAGATATTACGTTACCGCTTACGCTATGGTATATTAGTGGGATATCCAACCATATGGCATTAGATGTACAACCATTTATCACATTGTCCGATATGGTGGGATCACCACCATCTACCCTGACCGCGCGATAGTTGCTTAAAAGTTCACACCTGGATATAGTCAAGGTACTGTTTGCTATATAGATAGCAGAACCTATCACTGGCCACCCATACCCATTATTATTGGGATTGCCGCCATACCGTATAAAACAACTATCAAGAACTGATCCGCCAGACTGGCTCCCAAAATATAGCGAACTCCAATAATAACCTGATGGAGGATTGTAACCATCCCCATTCGTATCGCCGCCCAAATCATCGTCCGTCGCAGCCGTGAAATAAACTCCATAAGCATTTAAACGACCCGGACCATTCACGCCAATATAAAAGAACCGCGGATCATCATTATGATATCCGGCATTAATAGGGGGCAACAATTTAATAATTGCTCCGCTTTCAATAGTCAATTGAGGGCTTAAAGCGCCTTGTATATTAACTGTATAATCTCCCCCACTTATGTAATATACCATTCCAGCCTGTAGGGCGGGCCATGTTGTAGAGGATGATATAATTCCGCTATTTACGTAAATGGCATTAAATTGACCGGAGTAATTTAATAAAAATGAGTTGTACTGCGCATAATATCCTACTTCCTGAGGATGTGCCTTAAACAAAGGATACAGCGAGTTTTGTCCAATAATACAACTATCAATATAAGGCCTTCCATTGGTTAAGTTTATTCCATAAGGATTTCCATTTAAAACAGTAAATCCTTGCAAAATACAAAGACTGTCTACATTATTTATAAAAGAAACGCTGTTTCCGGTGCCGTTTCCATTAATTGTTGTAGCGCCAGCACCACTACTGCTTTTTATGAGGATATTTTTATCGACGGTTATGTTTTCAAGATAAGTGCCAGGTGCTACAAGAACCGTATCTCCGGTCGAGGCACCGTTAATAGCACTTTGGATCGTTAGTGAATCTGCAGGAACGTTAATAATTGCAGTATGACCGGTTAAAAAAGCGGAAATGAGAAAGCATCCTAAAGCAAGCGCTATCCTCTTCATCTCTCCTCCTCAGGATCTCAAGACATTTACATTTTAATCCGATTACAGAAAATACAAAAAGTGATGCAGATCAAAGAATGTCAGCCCCATCTCCAACACTCCTCGGGGGGAATAAGGAGCGTTAAAGATGAAGTCAAAATAAATTTTAGCCACATCAATGTCAATGCCCAAATCCACCTTTTTGAGAATGTAAATTCATCCTTACTTTACCGAACAATAGGTTCTGCAAACAGACCGTTTGAGGGAGCAGGAAATTCCACAATTGCCACTAATTCAGGGTTAGTGGCGGAGCTCAATCGCTTTGGTCGCGTCAGGTAAATATAGATCATAATTTCCATAATCGATGCCAATAACGTTAGTTCCGCAAATTCCCCATTTGCGGAACCGAGAAAAAGCCGCTTTCTACAATTATATCCTCTCATCGAAAAAAAGCCCCGGTAAATCGCCGGGGCTCAACAATAGGATTATTCTATGCGATCCATGTATTTTATCTCGATATTGAGTAAGGGATCATTCTGATTTAAGCCGAAATAGCGACAACTTCTATCAAGTGGTATAATCAATAATCCATTGAATGTCAGTGGGTCCAACACCCAATTCTGGAAAATGTCAGAAATGTCAAAAAAGGCCATATTTCCTGAGGACTCTCCGAAGGACGCAGTTGAAAGTTGAGCTAAATCGAACAAATCGCCCAGGTTATCTCTTATATTTCGAAAAGATCGCCCATGCAATCCGGGACCGGACGGTATAGGGAACATCCCAAGCGTCATAGGTTTTCCATTGGGCAACTCAAAGGACATTCTTCCAGAAAGCTCAGCGAACATGATAGTCGTGGAATCAAGTACGTCAGGGATGTTGAAATTCAGAATCAGGGCGCATTGATGGAGAGAATCAGGAGCAACAATTGCTGTTGTTTGGATATCGCTGATAATGATCTCATCGGCCTCGAGCGATGATGGGAATATCAAACCGATTATCAATGCCGATACCATTATTGAGTTAATTATCTTATACATCTCTGACCTCTACTTTAAAAGGGTTGCTTTTTTCACGGAGTACCTATCGCCGGATTCCAATCTGAAGAAATAAATTCCGCTGCTGACCGGTCTTCCGCTTTCGCTTTTGCCATCCCAGAACACTGAATGTTTGCCGGTGCCATAATATTGATCTGTAACGATTTTAACCTGGCGGCCCAGCAAATCGTATATTATGCCCTGAGCCATTCCTGCAGCCGGCATATTGAACTCGTACACAACCTTCGAGTTAAATGGATTAGGATAAGCGGACGATATTAATAGTCCCTTCGGCAAATTATAATCATTAACAACCGCCTTAGGCTGCATCCCGGGATAGGGATCATAGTCAAGCCACGGTTCATACTCCAGATTTCCGACAAACCTGAAATCTCCTGGATCGTCTGACCCCCACCAGTTCCCGATTGCCAGAATCGGTTCTGATGGTGGCAAATATTCATCCCAGAAAAAATTCCAGGATTCTGGTGCCCCCTCAGCAATGGAGTTTTCACCCCAATAATCTTCCGTTCCGAATATCGGTGTAGCGCTGTTGACCACATAAATACCGCTTTTGGAATAACCTTTGATCCTATTGTTTAGTATTCCCGGCTGAGTAACCATTTCAAAATCTGTACGTAAGATGTAGCAGCCGATTTCGGCACCGATCAGAGAGTTGGGATATTCCTCAGGCACAGCACCATACCACGCCATTATTAACGGGTAAGAGTCCATTACGTAAATATTTGAAAAATCGTTATCACGAAAGTAGTTTCCAAGGATGAAAGCAAATGAACGGCCGCATGATTCTAAACCGGCCTTAAGGCAGTTTGATATCTCATTTCGTTCAATTAGCGCCAGGAAAGGATTATCTAAACTCACGCCTGAGTATTTGATGTATTCTGCAGTCCCTGCTCGAATATCGTTTATCCAGAGCCAACTTGCTATACCATTATTCAGTTGAATCCCATAATGATCAACCTGGTAGAGATTATTAAAGGTTGTATAGAGCAACATAACTCCGTTCGCCATAATCCCACCATTGCAGTTATATATTTCGCAACTATCCACAAACGCGAAAGTCCAATAAAGATAGTCGCAGGGCAATTGTGGATTAGGAGGGTTTTTAGGATCCGGCGGATACTCTGGATTCAAGATTTTATCCGGATCTGGAGGTGGATCTTTAGGGTCCCATGGTTCTGAACAATCAATCCATTCTGCAGTTCCTACAAGACGGATTCCACGATTAGAATTATCGTAAATTAGGTTACTTCTAATCCATATCAGAAAAAGCTGATCTCCGGGGGGTTGTGCAAGATTGACGCAATAGATTCCATTGGCGTCATTCTTTTTAATAATGGAATGTTCTACTCTGAAATCCAGACTGCTTTCACTTGATAACCCGTTCAAGCCGCATTCGACAAGACAATAATTTAGTTGAGTAATCGGAAAGTTGGTAATGCCATAGATTTCATCTGTATAGTATTTTGACACTATACCTCTCCAATCGCCAGAATATCCTGTTGTTCGCGAGGAAGTAAAGGTATTCAAATTTTCTTCATCTGTACCTGTAGCCCCAAACCAGTCGTTCACTTCGATTCCCGTAAGCTCTTCCTGTCCGCTATTAAACTTATACGCAATCTTCACTGAAGTCCCGGGGCTGACATTCAATGAGGCGTACTTGAATATAGGCTCTGGCAGGTCAATTGCCTTGGGACGGATTATTACATCGCCGTTTACAAGTATCAATCCCGGACCCCAGTAATACAGCCGATTTTGTACAGCATCGTCTCCCCAATACATCCCGTTTATCACGTTATGCGGGTGATATATGAGACCATCATCCGTGGTAGCAACGATCCCTGTCTGAGCCTGATTGCCGAATCCGAAATTATAATTCCAGAGCCTGCTGACTTTACAATCCAGTCCTAGAGGAAACGACGAGTCCTCGTTCCACGAACGGGCCGAGTCCGCCGAAATGAAAAATCTATCCGTTGCTCCGTTGTCCAAAACAGCCTGGACTACGAAGTTCGGTTTGTAACGGTATTCCGGAGGAGGCGGAGGATCCAATTCATACTCACCGCTTTCCGCGAGTATATCGGTAAAATTCTCATTCCCGGGTGGAAGCTGATTGTCTTTCAATACCCAAGGATCGCCACTTATTAGATTATTGGTCTTGAAAATCCCTCTGTTAGTGGCGGCGTAAGCGGCGGGAGAATCCTCATCCAGTCGAACCACCCGATAAACCTCGCTGACGCCGGCTAATCCATTTTCCCTGCTTATCCAGGTTTGGCCGACATTATCCCATAACGCGAGTATGTTATCCTCGGAAAACTCATATTTGGCTGACAAAACGACATAGTCCCGCTCCGCGAAGTAAAAGACGAAAAGATCGTTGACCTTTGCCGTTTGCAGATCACTGGCGATCTCCCAGTTATCTCCGGTACCATCGCCGCGATAGAAGTTATGGCTCGCCCCGCCGAAAGCGCCGTAGGAATATGTGTTGTCCATTGCGAGAGCCTCGAAAGCGGGATTGCCCAAAATGCTTACTTCTTCCCATTGGTTACTGTATCTTCGAATCAGCTTGCCTTCGCCCTGGTCGTCTCTAGAACTGGCAATGACGGTATTGTTATATCCTGCGATTGCTATCCCGTCAAATTCGCCGTCGATACCGCTAATGTTTGCCACAATATCATCCTCGCTGAGCTGAATTTGAGGATCAGGATTCAGTGGAGTGAATTCGTTGAAATCCAGGCTCAATCCGAAAATGGCCCCGGTCTTTTGATTCAGCGTGTAACAATAATCGCTGTTAGAGCTATTGGCCCAAACCGATTTCAGGTCGGCTCTGAACATTACGTCATCTACGGGATTCCAGGCATAGCTGCCGTGATCAGCGGTTAGGAATCTATGGATAGTCCCTGCAAATACTTTCTGCCCACTCCTAGAATACCCGACAGAAACGGCAATGTTATCCGCCGAGTTATCATAGACATGTTCCCAATTACCTTCACCGTTATTCTTGAATACTCCAATATCGGTAGCCATATAAAATCCCGGCAAACCGGAAACATTACCGTAAATGGAAATATCAAATATTTTATTTTCACTGGTGAATCCGGGAGGCAAAGGCAGTTGATCAGAGCCACCGTGCCATACATAGGAAGGAGTCGAGCACCACGCCAGCACCCATCCCTCTGAACCGTAGCCTGCCACTATAACCCTGGTTTGATCAGTGTAATCGATATCGAAACAAACCGCTTCGGCCATCGGCTCAAGCAACCCCTGCGGCGATCTGTTTTCGAATTGACTTTGCTGGCTGTCATACTGGTAGAAACAGTTGCCCTCCACACCATCAAATGCCACCAAATAATCATTCTCATAGCCTTGCTCAGGGTGCCATTTGGCATCGTTCACCGTAAAATCCGGCAAACCGCTAACCGATAACCAGGTATCCCCATGATCTTCCGTTTTCCAGAGCACTGAATTCACTCCGTCGTGAATACAGCCTGTGACCGCCTTATCTGGCTCAAATTGGTTCGCCGCGCAGACAGTGAAATTTAGATTGCCGGGTGGGATAGTTAGCGAAGGCCTCCATTCACCGCCGGCGTCAAATGTGCTAAATACATCAATTCCCGGAGAAGTGTAGTATGCGTCTTGGCCGTTAATTTGGCACGCCGAGATGCTGTTGGCGGGCCAGTCGTTTCTTATATATTTTGACCAAGTTGCTCCCCTGTCGTCGCTCTTAAAAACTCTGTACTCGCCGTCTTTGTTGCTACCGAATGTATAGATATAATCCTGGGCTATGGAAATTCCCGCAGGCTTGTAGATCCAGTACGGCCCGTCGAGTTGGTGCCAGTAGGTGTGTATCATATGCCGCTGTCCGAAGGCTGGAGCCATAAGGATAGCCAAAAGCAGTAAGGCCGTGAATATATATAATTTTTTCACGGATCCCTCCTTGATTTTTTGTTATTTTAGAAATACCACCTTTCTCGATGCGTCACCTATTGATGTCCGTACTCTGATAAAATAAACCCCCGATGATATTATTTCTCCTCGATCATCGGTAGCGTCCCACATAATCGTTCCCCCCTTCCTGTTAACAGTTAATGTTTTAATCAAGCGGCCGGTTATGTTGTATATACCTATGTTGCCTCCTTCGATATCTTTATATGTTATGAGCATCATGGAATTGAAGGGATTGGGGTAAGAGCTTAAATATATATTGTCCGGTTTAAGATTATTTTCTTCAGCTATTGCCGTGGCAGGATCGTTCACGCAGTAATATAAACCGGGGGCTGATGAACGCTGGTCACCCCAAAACACATGTATTTTATCACTGGTTGATATGGCTATCGGGATATGAGAATGATAGTCGCCGTACGATAACCGCTGCTCGTCGGTCCAGGTCTGACCGTAAGTATAGCTTATGAGCCCCATAGCCTCATCATTGCCACTACCAAATCTCAGATCCTGCCAAACCGCCACTATCAAGCTATCTCTTATATAAACCGTCCCGGTCCACACCCGATGCAGATCAGTTAACACTTGTTCCTCTCCCCAAGTCTCACCGGAATCGAAACTCTGCCTTATAAATAGATCACCTGTAAAAGCATAAGGGCTGTATTTATGCCCAGTCCAGCAGACCACCACGTGACTATCCTGAACCGCGATAAAAGGCACCTGCGCGCCTGAAGAATCGTTGGATATTTCGATCTCATCCGACCAAGTCTGGCCCATATCGGTGCTGTGGGAATAACGGCAGGATATGGGCTGGTTCTCGTTCACCCACACGAGATAAACATTATTCCCCCAGGCCCTCACCGTCATCGGCTGGGGAGTGCTGCTTAAATATGCCACACCTACTCCCGGTTGGTTCCAATTGGATCCCCAATCGTCGGAAATCAATAAATAAAGCGAATCTGGTAAATGGTTCAAATATGCCGCATATAGCCGTTGTCCTACGTTGCAGAATGAAGAAAAATGGTAGCGGTAATCACTATAATAAGAGAAAATCTCGTTCAGTGGGCCCCAAGTCAATCCCACATCCGTACTTCTGTAAAAACATGGATTATTCCCATGACCCATCCATTGGGCCATAAACCCGATAAGGAGATTTGATTCGTTACGGGCAATCTCGGGAAAGAAATGAAATAACACCCTGGTAGTATCCTCCAAGGTAACATACGGCTCCCAATCATCGCCCGAATTAAGGCTCCTGATGAAATAAGTCGCCCTGGCAGAAATAGTGGAATACGTGCAGAATATAGAATCCCCTTTTACCACAGGCCTGGCTCGATAAACATTCTCCTGCTCGGTCAGCCGCCGCTCCGGCCCCCAGGAAAGCGTGGTGTAGGGGGCAAAAGAACCGCCCTGCTCATACGCCTGAGCTTCTTCAAGGGTATACGGCCGGTATTCGAGCAAACCCTGGTCGGAGAGCTTTTTATTGGGGTAGACGTAGATGTCCTGGGAAGTTACGGGAACAGATGAGAATATCAGCCCCAAGAGAATTACGGATAATATTGTCTTCATACTACCTGAAAGATAATACAATTTCGCTGAAAAACAAGTTCCAAATATCATACCAAGGCAAGAGATAGAAGATATAGCCTTGGATTTGGAGGTTAGCAGAAAAACTTTTACCAATAGACTGCTATATAAGTGAGATAGGCTGGATTTCACCAGATTGCCACTAAGACGCGCTTAGTGGCAATGCTTTTTTCAGCCGATTTCCAGCAGAAATTTCGCATATTTCAATATTCAAGATCTTCAATTGCACTTCTTTGCTGATCCGGATCAAGATGAGCGTAAATCATGGTAGATTGAATGTCGCTATGTCGAAGGAGTTCTTTGACCACCAGTATAGGCGTGCCTTTTTGTACAAGGCGGCTTGCGAATGTATGCCTGCAATCATGCAGTCCGGCATTCTTGACACCTGCCCTTTGGGCCAGATAGCTGAAATGCTTCGACAAAGAATGAGTTGGATCAAGCCAATTAGGCCGATGATATTTACTAAATACGTATTGCGATTCATCAAAATTTTCAGTACTCGGGTAGGCGTCTTTTAGGATTCTTAGAAGCTTTGAATTAATCGGAACGGTGGCAGACTTTTTATTTTTCGGGGTAAATTCACCGTGGGGCCTGACGTGTATTAGTTGTTGCTTTAAGTCAATGTCTTTCCACCTAAGGAAGTATAATTCGCTGCGCCTCATACCAGCATACAAAGCAAGGTCTAATAGCAATTTCATGTCTCTGTCAGCGTGGGCGTATAAATGCTCAATTTCCTCATTTGTGAAAAATCTAATTTTCTTTGGGACTTTGAGCGGTTTACAGTTTTTTATAGGATTAGTTTTAATAATTCCCCACTCAACTCCCTTGTTCAGCATCGATTTTAGCAGATTGAGAAAATTATTGTACGAACGAGCATTATGATCTGTGAGAATGAACGCCTGGAAAAGCTGAATTTCACCTGGCGTAATTTCCTCTAAATTCCGAATACCTTTAAGCGCGAAATAATTTTGGATTTGCTTGATTCTATAATTGTCTGATAAGTGTGTTGCTGCAGATTTGGTAGCATTGGAGAATTCTGTATAGCGTCTGAAAAACTCGCTTATAGCGGTATGAACCGGCTTTTTCTTTAGCAGATCGATCTCACCTTTAAAAAGCTTAACTTCCAGCTCTTTTAATTTGATTTCAGCCAATTTTTTATTTGAGGTCCCAGTAGATTTTTTTATCTGTTGGCCCTGATACCTGAAATTGATGTACCAATTACCTCCTGGTTTTATCTGGAATAGCGTTGCCATGATTCAATTTTACGGCAAAAGGGCAAAATATGCAAATCTATTTTGGATTATTTTTGGATTATTCCCGTTCTAAGTTGTTGGTATATATTAAGGGTTATTGATCCATTTAATGGGTCGTAAGTCCTTATAAATCAATGCTATCTGGTTGTAATTTATTGACTTAGGTTATCAAAAAAACACTCTGGGGGACAGGGATTCGAACCCCGATACTACGGTCCAGAGCCGCATGTCCTGCCATTGGACGATCCCCCAAAATTAAAGAATGTCTTTTGATAAGCTGCGCAACTTAAAGGGGGGGATTACGCTACGTCAGGCCTTCAAAAGACAATCATACTTTATATACGAAATCCTCCGTAAATGTCAAGCATTTTTATCTCTTTTTCCGATAAAATTTATGGCCCTCGCGAGCCTCTTCATACATTCCTGCTGCCCAAGCAGTTCCATCAGGTCAAACAATGACGGCCCCTTGGTGGTTCCCGTCAACGCCAGCCGGGCGGGATGAATCAACGCCGCCGGTTTTGCCCCCAGCTCTTCAGCCAGGTTCCTTAACGACGCCTCCAGACTTTCAACATTAAAATGCTGCAGCACGCCGATCGCGTTCAGGCATTTCTCCAGATATCCCGCGCTTTGGGGATTGAAATGTTTGTCTACCCCTTTTTCTTCATACTCGAATTTGTCCACAAAGAAATACCGACCCTGCTCCGCGAAATCAGAGAGAAGTTTACAGCGTTCCTTCATAGCCCCCACGAATTTCAGCATCCACTCCCAGCGGCTGTTAATCCAGAGGTGGGTGGTGAGTCCGGCCTCGATCAAAAACGGCCTTATCAGATCTATAAGCTTATTATCGTCGCAACCTCGTATATACTCGCCGTTCATCCAGTTCAGCTTATCGATATCCAGAATAGCATTGGCGGGATTGATCCGATCCAGGGAAAACGACTCGATCATCTCATCTGCGGTCATAATCTCTCTATCGTCTCCCGGCGACCATCCCAGAAGTGCGATGAAATTTACCACTGCTTCTTTCAGGTATCCCATTTTCTCGTAATCGGTCACGCCGACCGCCCCGTCCCGCTTGGACATCTTGGAGCGATCTCTGCCGAGGATCAGCGGAATATGGGCAAACCGCGGCGGTTCCAGCGACAGGGCTTTATAAATAAGTATCTGCTTGTAAGTGTTGGTAATGTGATCGTTGCCCCTGATTACATGGGTGATTCCCATCTCGTGATCGTCCACAACCACCGCGAGATTATAGACCGCGCGGCCGTCGGAACGGGCTATGACAAAATCGTCGATCTCGCCGTTATCCCTTGACGTCTCCCCCACGATCAAGTCCTTGAAAATAGTCTTTCCTTCGGGAATTAAAATCCTTACGGCATACGGTTCCCCCGAATCCAGCAATTGTTTCTTCTCATTATCAGTGAGGTTCAGGCAATGCCTGTCGTATCTGGAGGTGATCTTCTTCTTTCTCGCTTCCTCCTGCTTCTGTTTGAGAACTTCCGGTTTACACCAGCATCTGTAGGCATTACCGGATTCAAGCAACCTCTCCATATAATTGTTATAGATATCCAGGCGTTTCGACTGGAATATCGGCTCCTCGTCCCAGTCGAGCCCCAACCATTTCAGCGAATCGAAGATGACGTCGATCATCTCCTTTGAGGAACGGGATTCGTCGGTATCCTCGATGCGCAGCAGGAATTTCCCGCCCTGATTACGCGCGAATAGCCAGTTAAAAAGAGCGGCCCGGGCGGTGCCGATATGAAGCCGTCCCGAGGGTGATGGCGCTATTCTGACTCTTACTTCATTCATCTAATCCTCTCATGCGACAAACACCTAACCTATTCAGGAAAAGGCCTTTTGTCAATCATTATGAAAGCCGACATCCGGGTCGTCAAAAGTAAAAATCCTTGTCTTAAAATATATTTTTCGTATAATAACATCATTGATGAGGGAGGGTATTTTACCATTTCGGGATTTTTTTTACTTTTTTCGATTATAAATACTAAAAAAAATAAAGGAGACGCAATATGCTGAAAGCCCTTTCAGATAAATTAAAAGAACTGGCGAGGAATACGGATGACGATTTCAGGGCCGCCGTCAAAAAGCAGCTTGACGGAAAAGTCACCGAGGAACAGATTGGCACCCTGAAGGAATTTATATTCCTGCTCCCCCCTACCCTGAAAATCCTCGACAGCTACTGGGATGATCCCAAAACTCCGCCGGATGTCAAGAAGCTAAGTGGTCTTCTGATCGCCTATATCATCCGAAGGGATGATATTTTTTCGGATGAAAAGCTCGGCCTTTTCGGCTATCTCGATGATTCATATATTGTAGTCACGGCATTTATGAAGATCCAGGAAATGATTCTTCGCGACTGGCAGGATAAAAGTTCGGAAGAAAGAGAGCTGACCGAACGGGCGCGCAAACTTATCGTGGCGCCGAGGATCGTTATACCGGAGGAAACCACCGGAATAGACGAGGTGATGGAGCTTTATATTAGAGGCCATATTACCAGTTTCGAGGACTATCTCACCTCCAGGAAAAAGGTGTCTCAGGGATAAGAGGGATTTAGTTAATCGATTTGATTTCGTGGAAGACTAAAAAAGGAGAAGCTATGTGGAGATGCAGTCAGTGCGGATATATTCATAACGGCGACGACGCGCCGGATAAATGCCCCAAATGCGGGGCGCCCAAGGAGAAATTCGAAAAAATCGAAGGGGAAGCCGCTGAGTTGATTGACCGCTCCAGATTCACCAATTCCCTGCACGTCTCGCTATCGGCGCTGGCGCTGGATATGGTCGATGTCGCCGAGGAGGGTATCGAGGACAACCTCGATCCGGCATGCGTGGGAGTGTTCAAATATGCCATAGACGTCGGAATGAAACTGCACAACATGATCGACGCCGAACTGGCCGGCCATATGAAAAAAGGCAAATGGGGTTGAGATTGTTCCGTCAGGTCGTAGTCCCGACTTTTAAGTCGGGGCGTGACCTGACGCTTTCACTTCCTGAAAAATAATAGTCGTAGCCGGGGTCTTGCAAAGACCCCGGTCCCTGCGTTCCGGGGTTCCTTCAGAACCCCGGATATGAAATATTTCCCACCTACCCTCAACAATCGCGGCTTTCCAGTCGCGGTGCGAGTCTGGAAAGACTCGCCCATTAAGGTCTAGTGGATAATATGTGTTGCCAGGCGAGCGCTTGGCAACCAGAGGAAACATATCCAAAATACTTTCATAAGATATTCGTATATTTGACCAATGGCAGGCAAGCTATAAAAGAAAAATATTTTAGTAATCCAAAGGATCAGATTTTCTTTCCGGCCACCCTCTCCCGCAGCCCCGCCCCGTCGATCCGGCCGCCGAAATGCTTCTTGATCCGTCCGCAGATATAATTCACCCGGTCGTCGCCGTTGGCGAATCTCATATCGGCGGTCTCATTCGCATATTCATCAATGAGCGCTTGAACCTCGGCCGAATTGATGTCGATCAGCTTGTGCTCCTCTATAACGTCCGACAGATCTCTTGCGATATCACGGTAAAACGAATCCAGAAGCCCCAGGAGCGAATCTTTGGATATCTCGCCATCTTTATAAAACTCGAATATCTCCAAGACCCGATTATTATAATGGCCGTTATCGGCAAATTTATTGAATCCCAGCCGGTTCAGCGCCGCCCAAGCGAATTGATGAGGCAACTCTAATTCCTTAATCAGCTTCTCGAAAATATCCTTGTAGGGAGAGACAACCGCCTTACGCGCGATTTCGTCTGAGATCCCCAGCTTCTGCCAATCGTTCTCTATCTCATAAACCGGCGAGGATATTTCGGATTTCAATCTGTCAAGCATCTCGCCCGTAACCTTTACCGGCTCGCTGTCGGTATCGGGGTACATTCTGTTGGGGCCGGGCAACACCCGCTCGAAGCCGGTTACATCGCCTTTAAGCGCCTGCCTGGTCTCCTGGGGTACTCCCCTGGT
>CBFCYP010000087.1:0-13569 GCA_965602185.1 uncultured bacterium | reverse complement strand
ACTCAAAGGAGTTAATTTGGCGATTTCAAAAGGTGCCTGGGCGGCAATTATCCTGCTGGCTATTGTCGTTATCATTATAGCTGTTGGAATATCGAAATATAACATGCTGGCTCGCATGGACGTAGCCGTTGACGAAAAGTGGGCCGAAATCGATAACCATCTCAAACGTCGAAGTGACCTGATTCCCAACCTCATTGAAACTGTTAAAGGCTATGCCTCCCATGAAAAAGAGCTTTTTGAGAATATCGCCGAATCTCGCGCCAAACTGGCGGGCGCTGGAACTGTCAGGGAAACCATGGGCGCCGCCAATGAATTAAGCGGTTTTTTGGGAAGATTGCTGGCTATAGCCGAAAATTATCCCCAGCTCAAAGCCAATGAAAATTTTCTTAAGCTACAGGATGAATTGGCTGGAACGGAGAACAGGATAGCCACCGCCAGAACCAGGTACAACCAGGCGGTTAGAAGCTTCAATACCGCCATTCGCGTTTTTCCGTCGAATGTTATTGCCGGTTTTGTCGGTTACGAAAAGAAAGAATTTTTCGAAGTTCCTGAAACCGAAAAAGAACTTCCCGAAGTTAGTTTTGATTGATATTCGGGGTTTATCGGATTTGTCGTTTTATCGGCATGGAATCCGAAATAGCAGGCCGGGCGGCCGCCCCTTTACGGGGGAGGAAAGTCCGAGCTTTCAAGGGCGAGGATGCCTCGTAACGCGAGGGGGTCCCGACTTAAAGTCGGGATCACGGATAGCGCCGCAGAAAATATACCGCCCCCGATTCTTATCGGGGGTAAGGGTGAAAAGGCGGTGTAAGAGACCACCGGATCCCGTGAAAACGGGATCGCACGGCAAGCCCCATCCGAAAGAAAGGCCAAATAAGGGGAAAGAGGCGGCCCGCCTCGTTTGATCCCCGGGTAGGCCGCATGATCCCGGTGGCGACACCGGGACCAGATAGATGGCCGCCGTCACGCGACGTTTTTTTAAGCGCTTCGTGATACAGAACTCGGCTTACAGGCCTGCTTTGTTTTGAGAATTAGAATTTGGAGAAATAAATGGAGTTGAAATGGGTTGTTCAACCACAACCTGATCAAAAAGCGGTTCGGGAACTTTCCAGCAAATTATTCCTTCCCGAAATTGCCGCTTCGATTCTCGTAAACCGCGGTATCGATTCGACCGAATCCGCGGAGAAGTTTTTAAAGCCGTCACTTAAAGATCTATTTGATCCCTTCCTGATATCCGGCATGAAAGATGCCGTCGACAGGGTCATAAGTTCCCTCACCAAAAATGAAAAAATAATGATCTATGGCGACTATGATGTTGATGGCATTACCAGCGCTTCATTGATGTTCCTGGTCTTAAACAGGCTTGGGGCCAACGTATCCTATTATCTTCCCAACCGGCTGGTCGAAGGTTACGGTATTTCGGAAGACGGCCTCCAGGAAGCTGAAAACCGCAGTATAGACCTTCTTGTTTCGGTAGATTGCGGTATCACGGCTGTAGAGGAAGTCGAAATCGCCCAGGGCAAAGGACTGGATTGCATTATCACGGATCATCATGAACCCGGCGATAAGATCCCGAAGGCTACCGCCATCGTTAATCCTAAACTCGACGGCGAGAACAATCCCGGATTCGAGCTTTCAGCAGTAGGGGTGGCCTATAAATTCGCTCAAGCGCTGTATAGAAAACTCGGACAGGACGAAACCCAGTTGGAAGAACATCTCGATCTGGTCGCGCTGGGGACTTCAGCGGACATCGTGCCCATGATAGGGGAAAACAGGATCTTAACCAAATTCGGGCTGGACCAGGTCGCGAGAACCACCAAACCCGGGCTGAAATCGCTGATATTTATTTCGGGGGTTATGGGACAGAAGATCGGCACCGGGCAGGTCGTATTTATTCTGGCTCCCAGAATTAACGCCATCGGAAGATTGGGGGACGCCGAAAAAGCCATAAAACTCCTGACAACCCGTAACGAAAGTCAGGCCTCGAGAATAGCCCGGATATTAAATGCTGAAAATAAACGTCGCAAGGATATCGATGAGAAGACCCTGAATGAAGCTCTGGAACAGATGAATGAGAAAATCGACCTGGAAAAAGATCGCGCCATAGTGCTTTCGTCCCGGGGATGGCATCAGGGGGTCATCGGGATCGTCGCCTCAAGACTGGTGGAGAGATATCATAAACCAACCGTCATGATTGCCATTGACGGCGACGAGGGAAAAGGCTCCGCCAGATCCATACCGGGATTTCATCTCTACGACGCCTTGAGGCAATGCGAGTCTTATTTGATCAGATACGGCGGTCATAAATACGCCGCCGGTCTCTCCATCGCTCCTGAAAAAATAGAATCCTTCAGAAAATGTCTGAACGCAGTATCCACGGAAATGCTTACTGAGGAAGACCTTATCCCGAAACTGGATATCGATGCCGAACTCGAATTGGAATATATTGCCGAAGAATTGGTTGACGTACTTGAGAAATTCGCCCCCTTCGGACCCCAGAATATGCGGCCGGTTTTCGTAACCTATGGCTGCGAGATTGTCGGCACGCCTCATATCGTCGGCAAAAAACATCTGAAATTCAGGGTTAGAAAAGGGGATAAGATAATAGACTGTATAGGATTCAACCAGGGCAGCTTCCTGAATAAGCTTACCTATCGCCCTATGATAGTCGATATGGCCTACATCATCGAATATAACGTGTGGAATGGAATAAAACGGATACAGATCCGCACCAAGGCCATAGGACTCTCTAAAAGATGATAATTTAAACGGCCTTTTTCCGCTCGATCATTGCTATAAAATAGACATCGCAATATTAAACCGTCTCTAAAACAAGGGCGCGTCCTAATTCGACCTGGAAACGGACCGTCGTGAAGGGCGATCATCGGATTATAGGATCATTTGCCGAAAAATAATTCGGGAACCATTTATCGACATAAGCCAATAAAGCGTATGCGGTCACCGGGTATGATTTTCCCTGTTGAAATATCCAGCGAATTAGTACGTAGAAAAAAGGAAAGGCGAAAACGCTTGACGCTATATCCGAACCGGATTAAAATATTGTTTCAACCTAAATTGAGGGAGGTTTTTTGTACAAATTAGCGTTACTTGTTTTGACCCCGCTTTTGCCCGATCCCGGCAAAGGAAACCTGTGGGAAGATATAGCCTCAATGACTCTTTTTTCCAAGGGCATCATGATCATCCTTCTTTTTATGTCGGTAGTTTCATGGGCTATAATAATTTATAAATATTTCCGAACCAAAAAGATCTATAATGAAACCGATCGCTTTCTTCGCGAAATCAGGGCCAATCCTGAACTTGATCAGTTTTACGGGCATTCCCAAAAATATAAGCTAACGCCGTTTTCGGGGATGCTCCGATCCGCGTACAACGAACTTAAAGGACTCGTGGAAAAAAGACGATATTCCAGCAATCCGGAATCGAAAAACGAGATTTTAGACGAGGATCTGGAATATGTCGAAGAGACTATTGATAGAGCCGGAGTCGATGAGGCGGTTAAACTGGAAACCGGAATTATCTTTCTGGCCACCACCGCCAACGCCGCCCCGTTTTTGGGCCTGCTCGGTACCGTAATCGGAATCTATGTCGCCTTTAAGGATATAGGTGAAAGGGGCACCGCCACCCTTGCGGTAGTAGCTCCGGCCATTGCCGAAGCCCTGATCGCAACCGCCGCCGGCCTGGCCGTGGCGATCCCCGCCCTTATCGGCTACAATTATTTTGTCAGCAAAAACCGGCTGATGACCGAAAGAATCGACAATTTCAAATCGGAGCTTTTCTCCAAGTTTAAAAAGGAGATAAAATCACGTGAGAAGAGCTAAGAAACAGTACCGTCCCATGGCCGATATCAACGTAACCAACCTCGTTGATGTCGTCCTCGTTTTACTTATCGTGTTTATGATCTCCGCCCCCATGATGCAGGCCGGTGTCGATATCGCTTTGCCCAAAGCCAGCGAATCCCCGCGCGATGTTTCCGGGGGGATAATCGTAAGTATAGATAAAAAACAGCAGATATATATCGATCAGTATAAGGTTGAAGCCAAACAGTTTGAATCCCGTCTGAAAACCATCCGGGAAGTGAAAAAATTCAGGCCCATTTATATAAGGGCCGATAAAACGGTGCCCTATGGCATGGTTATCGAATTAATGGCCCAGATTAAGAAAATGGGTATTGAGAACGTGGGGCTCATTACCGAGCCGGAGACAAGATTATGAAATGGGCGGTAATATCCTCGCTTATAGTTCATGGTGTATTCTTCGGATTTATCCTGAAAAACGATTCTGAGAAAATGAATAAATACCCTCCGATTATGATGGTGCGTCTGGCCAGTCCGCCGCCGGCAAGAGGAGTTCAAAAACCGGCTGTAAAAACGCCCGTGGAAACGACTCAAAAAAAAACTCCAAAAATCGAAACGCCGAAAACCGAAGCCAGGATCGCCGAGGTAAACAAGCGCAAAAAACCGAAACGTAAACAGGCCGAGAATAAGACCGCCTCTAAAACAAAAGAAGAGCCTCAAACCCAGGATGCGGTCGATCAGGAGAAAAAGGGATTGCCCGACGGTGTCGACCTGGGCTCGGAGTTCGGTTCCGCCCGTATCGATGCTGCCGGTTTCGATTCGCCTTATTATCTTAACATAGTATTCAGCAAGATCCGCAGGGGCTGGGATAATCCTTTCGAGGGTCTCGATACCGTCCGTTGTACCATTTATTTCGTGATTGACCGCCGTGGAAGAATCTCGGATTCAGCCATCGAAAACAGTTCCGGGATGCCGGCCTACGATCAGGCCGCGTTGAGAGCGGTACTGGGTTCCAAACCGCCGCCCCTCCCCAATCAATTCGGATCGGAGGAACTGGGCATTCACCTTGAATTCAGGTATATACCATATAATTGATGAGACCATTCTACCATTCACGGCTTAACCGGTTGACAGGAGCAGGCTATTGGAATATACTTGCCCGCAACATGCCTGATAAGATCTTAGCGATTCCGGTCTTTCTGCTCTGTGTTTGTGTGGCTTCGGGAGCCTTTGCCCAGAGCAGGACCGAGGTGGGAGGGGTAATTACCACCGGCCCCAGCGCCGAACTCATGAGCCTTGCCATCGAAGATTTCAGAATCCCGTCCGGTTTTCAGACTCTCGAGGATACTCTGCTTGTATATGATATTCAAGACGCTCTGCGTTTTGATCTTGATTTTTCCCCTTATTTTAATATAGTGGAAGTCGATTCCGTGTTTCTTGCGGATTTCGCAAAAGGGGAGATGAATCTTGATGATTGGATCTATCTGGGGGCGCAGTTTCTGGTCTCCGGAAGAGTCGAACGTGAAGGCGCGGGAATCTTATTCGCTGTCGATGTCACCGATATTTTCAGAAACAGAAATATCTACAACCGCGATTTCGTGGGATCCGTTGACAGGCGCCGTTACCTGGTGCACCAGGCGGCCACGGACCTGCTTTTGCATCTTACCGGCGAAGAGGGATGCTATTTTTCGAAAATCGTCTATTCCTCCGAAGCCTCGGGAAACCGTGAAATATATATGTGCGATTTTGACGGTTATTCGCCTGTTCGCATAACGAACGACAAATCTATCTGTCTGCTTCCCTCGTGGTCTCATGACGTCGACCGGGTCTTTTATACGAGTTATAAAAACGGCAATCCCGATTTATTCGCCTATTATTTGAGCCAGGAAAAATCATATGTCATATCATCGAGGCAGGGATTGAACTACACCGCCTCCGCCAGCCCGGACGGTAAATACCTGGCCTGCGCGTTGACCATCGCCGGCAATTCCGAAATCTATCTGCTCGATTTTTCCGGCAGGATTATCAGAAGAATTACCTACACTTCCATGATCGATTCGGCGCCCACCTGGTCGCCCTCCTCCCGCGAGATCGCTTTTACCTCCGACAGAACCGGCACCCCCCAGATTTATATTACCGATATCGAGGGTCTCAATACGCGTCGGCTTACGTTCCAGGGTAATTATAACGATCAGGCCTCATGGTCTCCCAGGGGAGATCTGATAGCCTATTCCTCACGGGAGCCCGAAGGCTTTCAAATCTACACGGTAGATATAATCGGTCAATCACCTAAAAAATTGACCGAGATTGGCGCAAACGAAGCGCCGTCCTGGTCCCCCGATGGATTGCATATTGTTTATTCTCACATCGTAGATGGCCGGTACCAGTTGCATATCATGGATTATAACGGTATGAATAAAAGGCGTCTTAACCTCCCGGGAGATTGTAAAACTCCGGAGTGGTCGAAAAATTTCCGCTAATCAAAATAACAATGTAAAGAGGAGACAACTTAAAGTCGTTTGCTGTTTGGCTAATAATATGAAATAACTTTTTGACCGGCGGAAGATTTTTAATTTGACAAATCCGCCGTAATTTCAGATTATTCCATATTATATACAGAATTAATAAAGTGCCTTCAAGGAGGTGAGGATGAAGTTTAAAAGTGCGTTATTGTTTCTTTTAATTGTCGCGTTTGCGCTGACACTTTTCGGGTGCCCCAAACCACCACCACCGCCGCCCGAACCGGAGCCGGTGCCCGAACCGGTAGTGGAAGAACCTGAACCACCGCCGCCGCCACCACCGCCGCCGCCACCGCCGCCATTGGAATTAACCAGAATTCACTTCGAGTTCGATAAGTATGACCTGACACCCGAAGCCAGAGATATCATGGCGGAAAACGCCAGGAAACTCGCCGACCGTCCGGCGGCCGTTATAAAAATAGAAGGTAACTGCGATGAAAGAGGGACAGACGAATACAATCTCGCTCTCGGCGAAAAAAGGGCTCAATCCGCCAAAGACTATCTGATGAATTACGGAATCGACGATACGAAAATTTCAATTGTCTCCTACGGGGAATCCCAGCCCGTCGATATGGGACACAACGAGGAAGCATGGACAAAAAATAGAAGAGCCGATTTTATCGTAATTTCAGAATAATCTTCCAAAAATGTCTCAAGGCCGGGTCTTTTTGGCCCGGCTTTTTTTTGGAACGTTTTCCCTTTATTTAAATAAAATATATCGAATTTAGATTTCGCCCTGGAGGGTAAAACAGAAACAAGGGAGGGTGCTATGCGCAGTATTATCGCTTTGTTGACATCGACGGTTATAACCGTCACCATTTTTACGGGATGCGATCCCGACAAACGGGGGATAAAGGTAGCCCCCAAAACGGAACTGGATTCGAAAGGCGATACCGGCTATAAAGATAATTATTATGGTAACGAGGCTGCCGAAGAATCCCGTTATGAGGCCGCCGGACGTCCCGATGAATTTGAATTGATAACCGTCTATTTCGACTATGACAAGTTCGAATTGACCCCCGAAGCGCTGGATATCATGTCTGCCAACGCGGACCATTTGTGGAACCACCCCCTTAAGGTAATACTGATCGAAGGGCATTGCGATGAGCGGGGTACCGAGGAGTACAATCTGGCGTTGGGAGAGAAAAGATCCCGCGCGGTCAGAGAGTATCTGATTAAATACGGGATCAACCCGGAAAGACTGTCTGTTATCTCATATGGCGAATCGATGCCGACCGATTATGGTCATGGCGAAAAATCGTGGGCAAGAAATCGCCGGGCGGAGTTCGCCTTATTGTCAAAATAAGAAAATTCAGGCGCATTTTTCTTGACATACCGCCGGGATTATAATAATCCTACGGTAAATTCGCAGTGGAATTAACACGGGAAGAAACGATGAAATCGTATCTCAAATTTGTAATGGTCGGAAGCCTTCTGGCGCTCTCGCTTTCAGGATGCGCCACCAGGCGGCAGGTGCAGGAATTATCTCTCGAAGTCCGAAAGATGAGATCCGATCTGGAATCGATCAGGGCCGATAACGCCCGCCTCGATTCTCTTTTCAGGTCCAATATCGAGCAATCGAGAAAACTCAACGCCGATTTTGCGGCCTACGTCTCCCGGCTCGATGACCGTATGCAGATGGTCGAGGCCAGGTTGGAGGACGCCGTAACTTTGATCAACCGCGCCACCGGCGCCATCGAGTCAAGATCCGTTACACAAAAACCTCCACGATCCGCGGCGGACAGCGCCGGTGCCGATACTACTAGGGCCGCTGGGCAGATAGATTGCCAGAAACTGTTTAACAACGCGTATTTCGATTTCGTCAAAGAGGATTTTGATCTCGCCCGGCAGGGTTTCGAAAACTATATTAAAAATTGCTCCAGCACCGCTCTTGCCGATAACGCCCAATACTGGATCGCGGAATGCTATTACCTGCAAAAAAATTACGCCCGCGCCCAGCAGGAGTATGAAAAGGTAGTCAAAGATTATCCTTCGTCCGAAAAGGTCGCCGCCGCGAAATTGAAATTCGCTAAGTCGCTTTACAATCAGCGCTATAAAACCAAGGCGGAATCATATTTCAAAGAGATTATCGAGCAGTATCCCGGCACCGACGAAGCACAGGAAGCGGCGCAGATGCTGGAACGATACAAATAGAATATTCCTAATTTCTTCGGGAGATTTCTCTTATGACCGCCGAAACCTCGGCGGTTAATTTTTTGTAATAGCCGGCTTCGGCTTCATTGTTGAAAAACCGGCAGTATTTTTCCCGCGATGAAAAAGCGGTCTTGTAATAGGAAAGAATTACCGCAATCCTTCTGTCTCGATATAAAAACCTGTTGCCCCACAAGGCCTTATCGAACTCAAAACGAGAAGTCTCGACGAATTCGTCGGTTTCTTCAATTCTGAAAAGTATACCTGTCGGCGCCAGGGGCAGGATGCCTGTATATTTTTTATCGACGAGAATATTCGTATAAACCGGCCGATTTCTCAGCTCCTTCAACGTTATGGTATGAAGCATGTTATAATACGCCTTATCTATAACCGCCGCGTCGAACGGCAGCGATCTTTCAAACGGTTCTACTTCCCTGAGAAAATCATCGATGGCTTTAGACGAGTTTTGATATATTTCCGGATGTAATCTTTTTATAAAATCCATATACCACGAACGGCGCATAAGCTCTTTATCCAGAAGGACAATTTCCGGCCTCAGGCTGTCCTCGAAATGATAGTAAAGCCAGGGAGAGTAAAAATCCCAGTTCTCCACGAACGCCAGCCCCCCCGGTTCCATGGATTCGATCATGTCGCGAACGCTCTGCCTCGCGAACGTCCTGCCGCTTCTGTCCGATACAAAATAATTATCTATAAAATTGGATACGGGCAGAAGGATGATCGCGAATAAAATTATATAATTAACGGGACCGGATTTTTTAAAAGCCGTCAAGATAATATTAACAAAATAACCGATTCCGACGGCTATGAAGATCGATAACATGATAATCATGGGAAGATAATAAGATTCTATATCGATAATATCGTAGTTTGAGGCATAGACGAAATTCAATATTATAATGAGTAATCCGAATATCGACAGATAGACCTTCCTGGTTAACGATATGATTATACCCGCCGTACATAAAACCGCGCCGAACCAGCTGAACTGCTTATACATCAGCGATACTGCCAATATGATCTTATCGATTAATACCGAAAGACTGAAATCGGAAAACATCCAGATACGATATTGCCATCCGGAGATATGTTTGTACAAAAAGTATAAATCATCAACTCCGCCCCAGTTAAGAAAGGGCGAAAATCGCGCCCGTATAGGAAGGAAAAGATAGATCGATAAGGGAAACAGGAAGAATAAAATCGAATAAATCAATATATTGCCTTTTATCTTTTTCTTTCTCCAGAGGTAGATTATTATTAAAGCGAACGCCGGGACGATGTAAATAGCCGAGAGGTGATTGGTCAATGATAATCCCAGGGCGTATGACGAAAGAACCAGCCATTTTATATTTTTGACATTCAAATACTTGAAAAACGTCCATAACGAAATCGTTATGAGCAGCAGATTCAATGAATAGACTTCATTCGTGGTTCCCTGCGCCCACCAGATAGGCGTAAGCGATGCGAAAAGCGCGGTCGAAAAAGCGATATAATCCCTCCGCCGATCTTCGGTTTTCATTGCCGATACAAATTCTCTTATGGATAAAAATAAAAATCCCGTCGCCAGTGACGAGAATATAAGCGACAGCAGGTTCATTCTGTGTATTAATTCTCCAAATAGAAAGAGTGATGCCAATCTTCCCAGAAGAGTATAGAGTGGGTAACCTGTGGGATGGGCGAGACCAAGATTTTTGCAGGCCAGCGCCAGTTCGCCGGAGTCAATATACTCAACGGTTGGGCAGAGCGTGATTCGATAAATAATGGCGGATATGGCGGCTGTTAGAATAAAATAAAATATGTTTGAATTTAATTTGATAAAGCCCGCCGGAGAAAGGGAATGCCGACGGGCATTAATTTTGGCAGCCATGGTTTTTCAGGTCAGTCTAGAATGGCAGATCGTCGTCGTCAGCGGGGAGTTCCGGCTCTGAAGGCGCCGAGGATGTTGTTTCCGTGGGCGTTGATGACTGATTGCTCTGGGCCCTGCCTCCCAAAAACTGCATCTGTTGGGCTACAATTTCGGTTTTGTATCTCTTTATACCGTCTTTATCCTCATAGTTGCGGGTTTGTATTCTGCCTTCTATATAAACCGATCTTCCCTTTTTTAAATATTCGTTAGCCAGTTCGCCCATCCGACCCCAGCAAACGATACTATGCCATTCAGTTCTCTCCTGAAGTTCTCCGTTTTTATCTTTATATCGCTCGGTGGTAGCCATATTAAATCCAGCCACCGCCGTCCCGCTGGCGGTATAACGAAGTTCCGGGTCGGCTCCGAGATTGCCTACCAATATTGCCTTGTTAACTGATGCCATTAAGTCCTCCTTAAGATTTATTCCAAAATAACCTGATTCCCCATGAATGTCAAATCGAGATTTTTGCTTGCCTGAATATGTCCAATATAATAGCTTAGCGCAATATGATTTTACAGGATACGAGATAAGACCGATTCGGAGAGGATCTTATGAGCAGGGTAATTTTGCCGGATCTCGATTGCGATAAGACAGTCAGGGAATTGATCGAGTTTATTAAGCTCGAGCTTTCGCAAACCGGCCTGGAACGTATTGTTCTGGGTATTTCCGGGGGGGTGGACTCGGCCCTGGTGGCCTTTTTATCTGTAAAAGCCGTGGGCGCCGAAAACCTGGTGGGCGTGATATTGCCTTATAAAACATCGGACCCCCGGAATGTAAAGGACGCCGAAAATTTAATAGACCATCTGGGCTTGAAAAAATACCGGATCGATATTACCCCGCAAATCGATACCTATTTCGAACAGTTTCCCGATGCGGATAAGAACAGACGGGGCAACAAGATGGCGCGGGAACGAATGAGCGTCCTCTACGATATCTCCGCCCTGGAAAAAGCCGTGGTAATAGGGACCTCTAATAAAACGGAGATATTCCTCGGTTACGGTACCATCTATGGCGATCTGGCCTGCGCCTTTAATCCCCCGGGAGATCTCTACAAGACCCATGTTAGAGCTCTGGCAAAACATATAGGCGTGCCGGAAAATATTATCGACAAAACTCCCTCGGCCGATCTTTTCCGAGGCCAAACCGATGAGGGCGATTTCGGTTACAGCTACGAGGACATTGACAAACTGCTCTTTTCATTGGTGGATAAGGCAATGACTCCCGAACAATGCGAAAATGAAGGTTTCAGCCGCGCTATGGTAAAAAGAGTCATACAATTGATGAAATCCAATGAGTTCAAGAGGAATGCTCCGCCAGTCGCGAAGCTATCGGATGACTCGGCCGGAATAGATTTTCGATGTCCCCGGGAATGGGGTAAATGACAGAATCCGATAATCCCCGGGGAACGCTATATATAGTTGCGACGCCTATCGGTAATCTTCAGGATATATCATTCCGGGCGCTGGAGATTTTAAAATCGGTCGATTATATCGCCTCGGAGGATACCCGCGTCAGCGGCAGGCTCCTTTCCAGGTATGAAATTGACACCCGGCAAACGAGTTTTTTCGAGCATAATGAGAAAGTCAAAGCCCCTAAGATTATCCAGGATATTATCGATGGCAAATCGGTCGCTCTCATAACCGACGCGGGGACTCCCCTGATATCCGATCCGGGTTATAGACTCGTGGTTCTCGCCGTCGAGAATAATATTGACGTAATCCCGATCCCCGGAGCGTCATCCGTGACGGCCGCGCTATCGATATCAGGATTTCCCACCAATTCATTTTGTTTCGAGGGGTATCCGCCCCGAACCGCCGGCAAGTTGAAAAGATTCTTTGAGAACCTTAAAGATGAACGCCGTACGATTATCCTGTTTGAGACTCCCCATAGAATAAAAAAAAGCCTGGCGGCTATGCTCGATGTCATGGGTGAAAGGGAGATCTTCGTCGCCCGCGAGCTAACCAAAAAATTCGAGGAAAAAATCCGGGGTAATATTTCAAACATATTGGATAGAATTGAGAAAAGACCGCTAAAGGGAGAGATAGTCGTTGTTATCCGGGGCCGCGGTGAACAATAATTACCTCAGCCGTTTCAGGCCGGTCGATATTGCCACGCTTGCCTATGTTCTAATCGAAATTTCCGTCATTCTGGTCTTTATGTCAGGCAGGCCGGGATGGTTCTACATGCTTTTCTTTTATATTTCCGCCGCCTGTATAGTGCTCCTGATGGTCGCTTTCCCGTTCAATGAGTTATCCTCCTCCGGGAGAGCGATCAGGACGATTTATCCCGTAGTTTTGATTATCTTTTTTTACAGGGCACTGGGACCGCAGTTGTTTGTTGTCTTTGATAAGCCGTTTGACCCGGTTATACATCAATTCGAGTTTAATGTTTTCGGAATGGACCCGGCCTTCGCTATACAAAAATATATAGATATCTGGCTCAACGAGTTAATGAGTTTCGGCTACTTTTCCTTTTATCTGATTATTCCGTTCGCCATAATCATATATATTCTGCTGAAAAAATGGAAATCACTTGAGAAAATGATTCTTTCGATCGCCGTCGCTTATTACCTCTGTTTCCTGCTGTTTATTTTCTTCCCCGTTACCGGCCCCGGATTTTATCTGGATGATATTTATTACCTGCCCATAATCGGGCCTTTTTTTACGCCCATCACCAAAAACATTGTAAGCATAAACGGTCATTACGGAGCCTCCATGCCGTCCTCTCACTGTGCCATAGCATTTATTATCGCCTGGCGAATAGGCAGGGATATCAAAAAACTGTTAATTCCCGCGATTTTCATAACGACTTTGCTTTGTCTCAGCACGGTTTACGGACGATTTCATTATTTGACTGAAGCCCTCGCCGGTGTTATAATTGGAGGTCTGGGAGTGTGGATATCGAACCGCTGGCAAATTCGATTCGCGGAACGAAAGGAGAACGAAAACGCCGTAGTTGGCAGTAGTTGAGAAAATGGCTGTTTTGCGAGTTTTTATTTCGCTTGACACCATGACTATTTAGCCTATTTTCCTGCAAATGGCGCGGACATATGAGGATACTGAATAAACATTTTATTAACGGTTTTTATGCCGTCATAAATCCTATCGGTGAAATTTTGGAATCTGCGGAAATACACCCGCATGTTATTACCGGCGCCGGATT